>JBDRIB010000151.1:0-7610 GCA_043816375.1 Planctomycetota bacterium
TCCGGTCGATGTTTATCAAAGCGATGTCGCGGGCACGCTGTTGCTTCTGGAGCAGTGCCGGAAGCACGGTACGCGGATGGTCTTTGTGAGTTCCTGTATGGTGTACGATGCGGCGGCTGCCGATGGCGCGATTGATGAAAATCATCCCGTGAAAGCCGCGTCGCCGTACGCCGCTGCGAAACTCTCCGCCGAACACCTCGTGATGTCGTATCACCACGCGTACGGACTGCCGTCCGTCGTGCTGAGGCCGTTCAATACCTACGGGCCGTTTCAGAAATCAAACTCCGAGGGCGGCGTCGTTTCCATCTTCCTCGAAAGGGAAATCGGCGGCGGGGAACTTGAAATATACGGGGACGGGACGCAGACGCGGGACCTGCTCTACGTCGAGGACTGCGCGCGGTTCATCGCGGAGGCGGGTTTTTCCGAAAAAGCGGTCGGGCGGACAATCAACGCCGGAACGGGCGCGGATATTTCCGTCAACGAACTGGCGAAGTTGATTTGTCGCGACAGGCCGCGCATCAAACACGTCCCGCATATACACCCGCAAAGCGAAATAATGAAACTCCGCTGCGACAACGGCAGGGCGAAGGCGCTCCTGGGGTGGGAACCCACGACCTCGCTCGAAGATGGAATTTCAAAAACCCGCAGATGGCTGCAAAAACGATCGCAGCCCCTTTTATCCGCAGATTTCTGATTATGAAGCAGGCGATGCAGAAATATATTCCATACGGGCGGCAGTGTATCGAAGAAGAGGACATCGCCGCGGTGGTCGATGTACTGCGGTCCGACTGGCTGACCACGGGGCCGAAAGTCGCCGAGTTTGAGTGGGCCTTTGCCGGGACTGTCGGCGCGCAGTATGCCGTTGCGCTGAGTTCCGGCACGGCGGCGCTGCACGCGGCAGTTCACGCCCTGGGCCTCGGACCCGGCGACGAGGCGATAACGACGCCGTACACGTTTGCGGCCACGGCGAACTGTCTCCTGCTGGAAGGCGCGCGTCCGGTCTTTGCGGACGTATGCGAATCCGATTTGAACATTGACCCCGCCGGAGTGCGTCGAATAATCGATGCAAAGTACAGGGGAGAAAGCGGAACTTTAAGGAACAGGGAGACCGGCGGGGTCCTGCGTGCAATAATCCCCGTTCACTTCGCAGGCTGTCCGGCGGAGATGGACGAGTTGGCGGCCATCGCGCGCGAGCACAATCTCATCATTATCGAAGACGCCAGTCACGCGCTCGGCGCGAAGTACGAAAACAATTCAATCGGCTCCTGTTCACATTCCAGACTCGCCTGTTTCAGCACGCATCCGGTCAAGCACATTGCGACCGGCGAGGGCGGGCTGCTCGTGACGAACGATGAGGAAATCGCGGCGCGCGCGCGGCGGTTTCGCAATCACGGTATCACAACCGATGCCCGCGAACGCGCCGGCCGGCAGCGCGCGTGGTACTACGAAATGACCGACCTCGGCCTCAATTACAGGCTTACCGATATCCAGTGCGCGCTTGGGCTTGCGCAACTTCCGCGCCTCGGACGATTCCTTAAGCGTCGGGCCGAAATCGCCGATAAATATTACAGGCAACTGGGCGATGTTGCGGCGATAATACTGCCCGGATACCGTCGCGAAAACGCTCACGCATGGCATCTTTTCGTGATGCGATTGCGCCTCGAGGCGCTGAGCGTGGGACGTGACGAGTTCTTCTCGCAGATGCGCGAAATGGGAATCGGGGTCAACGTTCATTACATCCCCGTTCATCTGCACCCGTACTACCGGCGGCGTTTCGGAACGAAGCCGGGGGACTTTCCCGTCGCAGAAGCGGCGTTCGCCGCGGCAATCACCCTGCCTCTGTTTCCTCTTATGACCGACGACGAAGTCGATTACGTCGTGAATTGCGTCAGAAAACTTGTGACGCGGTATTCAGGATAATACTTGGGGTGACAGTCACCCTTCCGACGAGGTCGACTACGTCGTGAATTGCGTCGGAGAACTCGTGACGCGGTATTCAGAATAGTGCTCAAGAGTGACAGTCACCTTTTGCGTTCCATTGGCAGGATAATCGACAACAAAGGAAACACCCCGATGTTCGCACGCATAGACAGTAAAAAAAACGCGGAATTGAGTAACGCCGTTGTCGCAAAGAACGGGCAGAAGCCGGTCATTTTCAAGGTCCGGCTGACCCTCGGCGACTACGTTGTCAGGGAAGAGTACATCCTCGTAAAAGGCCGTAGGTCTTGACTGCCCGGCAGCCGGATACGGCGGCGTAATTCCAGATAGCCGCAGAATCTGCCGAAAAGACCGGCGAGAAATTTGTGAAATCGGTGAATCCCGTGAATCTGATGATCAGCCAGCCCCGTTATATGCCCGCGCTGAACTACATCCAGCGCATATCGCTGTGCGATGTGGTGGCGTATCTCGACAACGTCCAGTACACGCCCAGGGACTGGGAGAACCGCAACAAAGTCAAAACCGCCGACGGCTGGATGTGGCTCAGCGTGCCCGTCGTTCACGTCCGGCGCGGACAACTCATCAAAGACACCCGCATCGACGATTCCTTCAACTGGCGGCGAAAACACATTCATTCCATCCGCCAGTGGTATCACGGGGCGCCTTTCTTCCGGCGGTATTTCCCGCAAATCGAGCGAATTCTGGGCACACGTTACGATTTCCTCATCGACCTCAACCACGCCGTGCTTGGTTTCCTGCTCGAAGAATTTCAAATCGAGTGCAGGTTCGTCCTCGCGTCGGAACTTGACGTGACCGGCGCCGGTGCGGATTTGCTCGTCGAAATATGCGGCCGCCTCGGCGCCGACGCATACGTCTCCGGCCCGCTCGGGCGAAACTACATCTCCGGCGAAAAGTTCCGGTCGGCCGGCATCGAAATCTACTATCACGACTACATACACCCGGAATACGCGCAGTTGTTCGGCGGGTTCCAGCCGTATATGTCCGCAATCGATATTCTCTTTAACTGCGGCGACGACGGTTTCGCCGTAATGTCGGCGGGAAACGTAAAGAAGGAGGAAGTCCGTGAACGTTCTTGTAGTGGCGGCGCACCCCGATGACGAAGTCCTCGGCGCGGGTGGCACAATAGCCCGGCATACAGGCCGCGGCGAGACGGTCTATGCGGTTCTGCTCGGCGAGGGGATAACGTCCCGCGCGGAAAAAGGCGTCGCACCGTCCGGGGCCGGGGTCCGGGACCTCAAGCAGAACGCCCGCGAGGCCGCGTCAATCGTCGGCATCGAGCAGACCTTCTTCTTCGATTTCCCCGACAACAGGTTCGACGCCGTCCCGCTGCTGGATATTGTGAAGGCCGTCGAATCGGTGAAGAAAGAAATCCGGCCGGAGATTGTATACACGCATCACCGGGGAGATTTGAACATCGACCACCGGATAACCTTCGCCGCGGTCCTCACGGCCTTTCGCCCGATGGCGGGCGAGTCGGCAAGGCGCATCCTCTCATTCGCCGTGCCTTCATCAACGGAGTGGAGCGCGCCCGCGCCGGAATCGGTGTTCGCGCCGAACGTTTTCGTGGATATCGGGGAGCATTTCGAAAAGAAGGTCGCGGCAATGAAGGCATACAGAAGCGAGATACGCGAATTCCCGCATCCGCGTTCGCCGGAGGCGCTGGAAATATACGCAAAAATGTGGGGCGTGACCGTCGGGATGAATTACGCCGAGCCTTTCCTGCTCGTGAGGGAACTGACATCGTGAGTACGCGCAGCGAGACATTCGAGATTGCCGGACTGCAAATCGGCGGCGGGCGGATGTGCGTCATCGCCGAGATAGGCACCAATCACGACGGCTCGCTTGACAAGGCAAAAGAGATGATATGCGCCTCGGCGGAATCCGGCGCGGATGCCGTGAAGTTCCAGCACTTCCGCGCGGAGGAATGCTACCCGCCGAACATCGGGCTGGTCGATGTGCCGGGCGGGAGGATAGATTTTCTGGAATATCTTCGCAGGACCGAAATGCCCGCCGCCTGGCTGCCGGAACTCAGAAACGAGTGCGACAGGTGCGGCGTCGCGTTTCTTGCCTCGCCGTTCGACGTCGAATGCGCGCGGGAACTGCACGAGTGCGGCGTCGCGGCGTTCAAGGTCGCCTCGTCCGAGGTCACGCACTTCCCGATGCTGGATGTTATTGCCGGCACGGGACGGCCCGTCGTGATGTCAACCGGATACAGCACGCTCGCCGAGGTTGACGAGGCGGTGCGGCGGCTGGAAGAGCGCGGCTGCGGCGGGACGGCCCTGCTGCACTGCGTCAGCGCATACCCGACGCCGCCGGAAGCGTGCAACCTGAACGTCGTGCCCGCGATGAAGGCGATATTCGGCGTGCCGACCGGTTTTTCGGACCACACGCAGGATATCTCGGATGTGCCGCGATTGCTTGCGGCGATTGCCGGGGACGTTATCGAGAAGCATTTCACGCTCAGCAGGAGCGAAGAGGGGCCCGACCATCCTTTCGCGATAGAGCCGCGGCAGTTTTCGCAAATGGTCGAGGGAATACGCGGGGTTGAATCGTGGCCGGAGAGCCGCAAGAAAAAATTCGCCGGCGAGGAGCGATTTAAGGAAATCCTCGGCTGCTCTGTAAAAAGGGTTTCACCGCTGGAGAAAGAGATTTATCCGTGTGAGAAGCGCAGCATCCGGGCACGCCGCAACATCGCCCGCGGAGAGACGCTCGCCGCCGGGTCGATAGGGGTGTTGCGCTTCACACGAAATTCAAAGCAGGGGATATCGCCCAGGTACTATTCCCTGCTTCCGGGCAAAAAAACCGCGCGCGCCGTTGCACAGGGCGACGGCGTGTGCTGGGAAGACCTGCTGGCGTAGGGTCTGACCTTCCGCCTTTGGTGAATTTGATGATGCAACACGAGAAAGGCAGGAAAAGAATCTTCGCGGGCAATCAGCCGACTTATCTGCCCTGGATTGGAATCTTCGAGCAGATGATGTACGCCGATGTGTTCGTCGTGTGCGACGACTTCCGGTCGTCATTTCCCGGCTGGCTGAACCGCAACAAAATAAAGGGGAGGGACGGCACGGTCTGGCTGGCGATTCCGGTTGTCCATCCGCAGGATTTGCCGATTAACCGGGTCGAGATATTCAACAAGGCGCCGTGGCGGCGAAAGCATCTGCGCTCGATTGAGATGTGCTACGGCAGAGCGCCTTTTTTCGAAAAATATATCGACCGCCTGCGCGAAATCTACGGCGTGGAGTGGCGCTGCCTCAGCGATTTCACCGTCGCGCTGATAAGGTACTTCCGCGAATGCCTGGGCATTGAGAAGGAACTTGCCTTCTCGTCCGCACTGGGCGTGAGCGGAACGAAGAACTCACTGGTCGTTGACCTTTGCAGAAAGACCGGCTGCGACGCGGCCTATCTGGCCGAGGGAACGAGGGCGTACGTGGACGAGAAATTGTTCCGGCAGGCCGGAATCGAAGTCGAGTATCAGGATTTCGAACATCCGGTATATCCGCAGCAATACGGCGGGTTCATCTCGCATATGTCGGTGCTCGACATCCTGATGAACTGCGGACCCGAAAGCGCGGAGATAATCCGCCGCGCCGGAGAACTCTCGCGTCCTTCGGCGGCCGTCACCAATCAATCGGGTTGACCGACTTCCGGCAGTGTCGGTGATTTAGCACAGGTGACTGTCACCGTAAGAAAACGGATTTTGGAGCAAAACTATGAAGCAGAAAGACAGGACCGCCGTCGTCGAACACTTCGAAGGCCTGATGAACGAACACGGAGCGTCTTTCAAGGCGCTCGGATTCGGCAGACGCGAGAGCCAGTTGCGCCGCTTCGAGGTGCTTGTGCAGGTTGACGATATCCGGGGCGCGAGCGTGCTCGATGTCAATTGCGGTCTTGCGGACTTTTGCGATTTTCTCGAGGCGAACAACTTCGGCGTTGATTACCGGGGCATCGAAGTGGTGCCGGCGTTCGTGAAACATATCAGGAAGTCGCGCCCCGGGGTAAAGGTCGAGGCCGGCGACTTTCTCAACGAATCGTTCGGCGGCGAATGGGACTATGTCCTCGCCAGCGGCATCTTCTATCGCGAGGTGTCGGATTCGTGGGAACTGATGTGCCGGAGCATCGCCAAAATGTTCCGTCTGTGCCGGAAAGCGGCGGCGTTCAATTCGCTGAGCGCTTATGCGGACGAAAACGAGCCGGGCGAGTTTCTTGCCTCTCCGGAAAAGACGTTCGCGTTCTGCAAAACGCTTACGCCTTTCGTAACGCTGAGGCATGACTATATGCCGCACGACTTCACAATCTATATGTACAAAGACCATCGGTGACTATCACCGTAAGATGCTCCGGGGACAGGCCCCCCCGCGGACAACACGAATGATTCCGAAACCGAAAATAGTCCTCATCTATCCGAAACTGCACGGTGAAGGCGTCGAAGAGCAGGCGAACTTCCCGCCGCTGGCGCTTCTGGCCGCCGCCAGAAAGGTGAACCGTGAGCGCTACGATGTTCGCATCGTTGACCTGAGATTTGAAAACGAATTCGAACGCGGCGCGGAGCGGCTGCTCGCGGATTGCGTGTGCGTGGGCGTTTCCGCCCTGAGCGGTCACCAGATTGCAAGCGGCCTCGATGCCTGTCGCGTCGTCCGGCAAAAGGCCCCCGGCGTGCCGATTGTCTGGGGCGGCTGGCACCCGACGCTCTTTCCCGAGGAGACCGCCGCGCACCCGCTCGTCGATGTCGTTGTGCGCGGCCAGGGCGAGACAACTTTCAGCGAACTCGTTGACTCATTCGACCGGCGGCGGCCGATACATCACATAGAAGGAATAAGTTTCCAGTCCAACGGTTCCGTGCAGCACAACACCGACCGCCCGATAGCAGACATCAGTGATTTTCCGCCGATGCCGTACGACCTCGTTGACGTGAACAGGTATCTGTCGCCCGACGGCAACGGCGGCGAGAGGTTCATCTACTACATATCGAGCGCCGGATGTCCGCACCGTTGCGGGTTCTGCGTGATTTCGCTGGTCTACAACCGCCGCTGGTACGCGCTGCCTGCGGAAAGGGTCGTGAACGAAATTGAATCGCTGGTCGGCCGCTACGGCATACGCACAATCGAGTTCGCCGACTCGGAGTTGTTTGTCGGCAAGAAACGCGTGCTCGAAATTTGCCGGCTTCTCGTTGAAAGAAAGCTCGACGTGAAGTGGGTCGCCCTGCTGCGCACCGAGGCGCTGAAGAACTATGATGACGAGGAACTTGATTTACTCAAAAGAAGCGGCTGCAAGCGGCTGGTGTTCGGCGTCGAGACCGGCTCGCAGCGGATGTCCGATTTGATTTGCAAGGACAACAGGGTGGAAGACGCGATTGAGTCGGCGAAAAAACTGAAAAAGACGGGTATCGAGGGGCACTTCGCGTTCGTCTTCGGATTTCCCGGCGAGGCACGCGAGGATGTGAAGGCGAGTTTTCGCCTCATCGCGAAGTTGAAGGAAATCGCTCCCGAGAGCCTTGTCCCGATGTACTTCTATCACCCCGACCCTCAAACGCCGCTTTACCGGAAGGCGCTGGAGATGGGCCTGGTAGCGCCGGGGGGGCTGGAGGGCTGGGGCAAAGTCGATTACAACATCAAGGAGGCGTGGGCTCCGTGGATAACGCCGCGCTTTACCGA
>JBDRIB010000152.1:0-29775 GCA_043816375.1 Planctomycetota bacterium
CGAGGCCGCGCGCGCCCTCCAGATAGACCGCACCACCCTCTACAACAAAATGAAGCGCTACGGCATCCTCGAATAATCACCAAAAAAAGGGACAGAGGGGCAAAGGGACAAAGCGGGAACTACAGTAGGCCAGCAGGAAAGAAAAATGTAGAAGTTCCGTAGAGCCGTGGTACCGAAGCACCGGAGTTGTTATCTGCGTTCATCTCGCGTTCATCCGACACACACCTCGCCGGACAAGTCTGCGGCTATTTCTTCTGGCTTCTGCCTTCTGGCTTCTGCCTCTCTTTTGTTGCCTGCGGAGCAAGGCGACAGCCACCTTTTGCGTTGTATGCAATTTGCTCATCTGAGGACCGGTTCTAATCTACGAATCTCGCCCCCCTATGGGGGACTCGATTCCGTAATTAGAACCGGTCCGGTCGCAAATTGCGTTGCCTGTTGCCTGTTTTTTTCTATGAGAGAAGGTCTTCGGTCAGAATGCTGAGCGGCTTGCCGTCAGGAGGAGTGTAGTTATAGGCGGGTATGGAATTTTCGTGGCGGCCGTAAACGTCCCATTTGCTGATGAAGAGCGTTTCGGGCGAAGGCTTGAGCGCGCGCGTCGAGTGAAAAATCTCCACCACCCGTGCAAGCGTCTTTGCATAGCGCGCGGTTTCCTGCGGGCCGACGTAATTTGCGATATACAAACGGTCCGCGCCGTGACGCGCGGCCCGGGCGGCCTGCTCGATGCAGGCACGGCCCACCGAACGATGGTGCTGCCGGTAAACATACGGTCCTTCCAGTTCGACCGAGCGAATCTTCCCTGAATTGCGAATGCTGTCGGCCACGAAGCCGACCCGGTCCACAGGGGAAGGGTCCACGATTATCTCGTCGGCCTCCCTGCCCCAGTAGAACACGCCCACGCTTCCCCGCCGCGCCGCGCAGGGAGAGAAAATCAGGCCGACCTGCACGGCGAATGCGATATTTTTGCCGCCGGATTTCACGGCTTTCGCCATCTTGTCGACGAAGTTGCGCAGGGCATCCTCGCGATATTTCATAAAATCGATAAAAGGGGCGCGCGTGTCGGGCAGTTCGTCCGGACAGGCCCCGTCAAAAAGTATCGGCACGCGCCTGAACGAGGCGTACCGCGTCCCCCAGGCCCAGTTCAGCGCCTCCGGCGAACGATAGCGCCGCTCGAGCCACCTGCGGAACGCGCGCACGGAATATCGCGAATAGTCGGCGTACTGGTAAAATTCGTACTCCGACTCGAAGGCATAAGCGAAGAACGGCTGTATGCCGACCACGGGCAGGGAGGAGTAGCGGCGCGCAATTTCGTGAAAGAAGTCGGCCATCGCGCCATTGAGCGACTCGTCGGCCAGCGTGTGCGCGGGCCTGTCGAACACTTCGCGGACGCGCGCCGTCTTCCCGTCGCACAGCCGCTGGGCGTATTTCGGCGAGACCCAGTGCGGACTCAGCCGCGTGTTCGCCTTCAACTGGACGCCCATGCCGTGTCGGACGACTTCGCCTATCAGGCGGTCAAACAGCGAGAAATCAAAATCCCCGCGCTCTCGCTCGACCATCTGCCAGATAACGTCAAGCGCAACCGCGTCGAAGCCGACGTCCCTGACCGTGTCCAGCCAGCGCCGGTATTTCGTCTCGCCTATAAACAGCGCCGCGAGCGAACGAATGGTAAAGACTGTTCTGGTCTGTTTCATCTCATCCGCCAAAAATAGGGTCTGACCCTATTTTTGGAGTTCTTCGTTCAGGGAGCCGGTGCGGTAACCCTCGAGGTCGAGCGCGACGAATTTGTACCCGACGTTCTTTACCTTTTCGACAAGGTTATCGCGCTCGTCCAGTTGGATGAAGCGCGGGATGTCCTCGGGGAGCAGTTCGATGCGCGCGACGGAGTCGTGATGCCGCACGCGGCATTGCCTGAAGCCCATTTCGTGCAGCAGGCGCTCCGTTTGCTCGACCATCTTCAGCGCGCCCTCCGTAATCCTCCTCCCGTAGGGAAAGCGCGAGGCAAGACAGGCCTGCGCCGGCCTGTCCCAGCCCTCGAGGCCGAGTTCGCGCGAGATGGCGCGGACGTCCTGCTTTGTCAGGCCCGCTTCCCTGAGCGGCTGCCGGACGCCCGTCTCCTCTGCGGCTTTGATTCCCGGACGGTAGTCCTCCGTGTCGTCGGCGTTCGTGCCGTCCGCGATGTTCCTGAGGCCGTTTGCGCCGGCGACGGCGCGGAGTTTCGTCATCAGTTCTTTCTTGCAGTGGTAGCAGCGGTCGGGCGGGTTGTCGGCGAAGGATGGGTTGCCGAGTTCAGATGTCTCGATGATTTCGTGCTTCACGCCGAGCGCATTCGCGGTCTGGCGGGCGATTCTCAATTCCTCTTTCGGGTATGTCTCGGAGCGGGCCGTAACCGCGATGCACTTCTCGCCGAGCACGTCGGCGCAGACCTTGAGCAGCAGGGTGCTGTCCACGCCGCCGGAGAACGCGACGGCCACGCTTTCAAGTTTCGCAACGATTCGCTTCAGGCGTTCGAGTTTATTCACAAAAGCCCCACGTTATTTTCGGCGACGGTCGCTGAAGGTCTGTCAGCCAATGAGCATCTCGCGATATTCTTCCATAGCGGCGGGCTTGACCGGGACAGTTCGCTTCGGCTCTTTTTCGCCGTGGTCGTACAGCGCGACGGTTACGGTTTCGTTCCGGCGGCCCTGCGAGTAGCGTGCCGTCAGGCGGGCGGCGATTTCGACTTTTTCGTCCGAAGCCCCGCCGCGCACAAGGGTCGTCGGGCCGGGAACGTCAACGGTTTCAATGATTGTATCGCCCTTTCTCGCGAAAGTCGCTATCTTCTGGTTGTCCGCGTGGTCCTTTCCGATAACCACCCAGGTCTTTTCGTCGAGGCGGAAATGGCGTCCCGTCTTGAGCAGATGCACATCGTTCAGGTCCGGGTCGCCGTGTTCGACGAGGTCCCTGATTTTCCGGGCAAAGCCGGACTGGGTAAGCAGGCAGCCACCGGCAGGACAAGGGTAGTCCCTCATTTCGAAAACCTCGGCCAGTTGCATCTGTGGTTTGCGGGAGCGGCCCGAGATTGCAGGGAGTTTCTCTCTGTCAACGAGTCCCTTCTTCTCCGGCTCGGTCGGCTCCAGCAACTTCGCCGACAGCGGTCTCAGGACATTTCCTTCGGCTCCGGCCTCTCTGTCGATTATGCGCATCGCGTCGCGCCGCTGGCTCATCGGGCGCTGGCCGAGTACCTCGCCGGTTACGACGAAATCGGCGCCCGACTCGTGCATATACTTTATCGCCTCGCGCAGCATATTGATACGGCAGTCGATGCACGGGTTCATGTTTTTGCCGTAGCCGTGCTTCGGGTTTTTAATGATTTCGAGCATGCTCTTTGATGCGTTGATGGTTTTAAGAGGCACACCGAGTTGTTCCGCAGCGGCCATTGCCTCAGTCTTGCACGAATCGCCCGAGGTGCATTGGCAGAAAAGCGTGATAAAGTGCAGCGCCTCGACCTCGATGCCCTGCTCCTGTATGACCTTTATTGCGAGGCGGCTGTCCAGACCGCCCGAAAGCAAAGCCACGGCCTTTGTCATAGCAACACCCTCCAAAGAAAAATGACGAAATAAAACAGGTATTACATTGAAGCATTATCCGGTTTATTCGGGTAAGGCAGCATTCAACAGAATATGCGCAGACCACTTGCGAAGAGCACGCTCGGGTCAGACCCTATTCTACGAGCTGGACCCAATAAAATCGGGCCTGCGCTCCTTAAATAGGGTACGACCCTTCGCTCACCTGACTTAAGCGGATAATGCTTTTACATTATATCCGGTCCTTTCCGGCCGGTCAAAGGGCAGACGGGTGCGGAGCGGTTTTTTGCGCTTGCGCCGGCGGATTTATGTGTTATAATAGGCGATTCGAGGGGTAGCGTGATTTGAATCTCGGAGAACGTTATGAAAGAAAAAATTCATCCTAAGTACCGGAAATGCGTCGTAGCCTGCGGTTGCGGGGAGAAGTTTGAGACGCGCTCCACCAGGGAGAGCATCAACGTCGAAATCTGCTCGAAGTGCCACCCGTTCTATACGGGCAAGCAGAAGTTCGTCGATACCGCCGGACGTGTCGAGAAGTTCCAGAAGAAATACTCCTGGGGCCTGAACAAGGAAAAGAAAGACGAGAAAGACGAGAAAAAGTAGATTTGTTTCCTGACTGCTCCCTCTCCGTATGCGGGAGCAGTTTTTGTTTTTGTCGAATCGGGGCACGATTATGCATGACGGAGTGAGGAAAAAACTTGACGAGATGTCGCGCCGTTTTGACGAAATCGAGGCGCAGATGTCCGACCCCGAGTTCATAGCGAACAGGCCGCGCTATATGGCCTGCATCCGCGAGAGGGGAGCCCTCGTCAAAACCGTCGGCAAATACCGTGAACTGCTGGATGTCGAGAAGCAAATCGCCGAGGCGAAGCAGATGCTGGAAGAAAACAGGGAAGACAGGGAACTGGTTCAACTCGCGCGCGAAGAACTTGCCTCTCTGGATGAAGAACAGGCGCGGAAGGCCGGGGAAATTCTTGAACTGGTCGCCACGCACGACGAGGATTCTTCGCGCAACGTTATCATAGAAATCCGCGCCGGCACGGGCGGCGAAGAAGCGGCGCTGTTTGCGGCGGACCTTATGCGGATGTACCTGCGCTATGCCGAGAAGCGGGGCTGGCGCTCGGAGGTGATGAACGCCAGCGAGTCGGGTTTGGGCGGCTACAAGGAGGTGACGTTCGGGCTCGAGGGCGAAAACGTTTACGGTCATATGCACTTCGAAAGCGGGACCCATCGCGTACAGCGCGTTCCCAGAACCGAGACGCAGGGCCGCATACATACCTCCGCCTGCACGGTGGCGGTTCTGCCGGAAGCGGAAGAGGTTGAGATAAATATAAACCGCAACGACATCGAAATAGAATGCTGCCATTCATCCGGCCCCGGCGGCCAGCACGTCAACAAAACCCAGTCCGCCGTGCGCATCACGCACATCTCCACCGGCATTATGGTTTTCTGCCAGGACGAGAAGTCCCAGCACAAGAACAAGGCCAGTGCGATGCGCGTGCTGCGCAGCAGACTTTACGACCACACAAAGAGACAGCTCGACGAAGAGCGCGGCCGGATGCGCCGTAACCAGATCGGCTCCGGCGACCGCAGCGAACGCATACGCACATACAATTTCCCGCAAAACCGCGTCACAGACCACCGGATAAATTTGACACTTTACGACCTGGGCGGCATAATGGAAGGCAATATGGACAGGGTTATCGACGCCCTCGTTCAGCATCATAAAGAAGAATCTCTGAAGTCGCTGTAATTTTCTTCGCCGAACCTAAACCGTTAAAGGAGGGAGGGGAAATTTGCCTCGCAGGCCTCCAACTTCCGTTATCCTTGTCGCCGCCGTTGTCCTGCTTGTCGTTTGCGCCCTTGTTGTAATCCTGGGCGGTAACAGGCAGGGAGCGTCCGGGGAAAAACCGTCGCCGGGAAAATCGGCCTTCAATCCCTCCTACGCACCGGATACTCAGCCGAACAGTCCGACCGGACACGAAGACGTGCCTCTCCCGCTGCTGATTCCGCTTGAAAATGCGAAGAATCATCTCATTGCAGGCAGGTATGTCGAGGCGGAGCGCGAGTTTCAAACCCTGACCGGGCGTTTTCCCAAACAGCCCGAGGGGCCTTACTATGCAGGGCTTCTGGCCGTCTGCAGAGGAGATTTGGACGGGGCGCCGGGGTGCTTCGACGAGGCCGTAAGAAGAAGCCCCGGCCACCAGGCCTCGCTCATCGAGCGCGCAAGCATTTTGATGGACAGGGAAGAATTCGCCGGGGCGGAAAGCGATTTGAGCGCGCTGGAGAGGGCAAATCCGGATGCGCCTTCGACGTGCTACCTGCGGGCAATCTTCTGTGTGCTCCGCGGCCGGTCGCTTGTCAGAAACGCAATGCTGTCGCCGCAGGAAAAAGGGGAAACACTCGCGAAGGAAGGCGTGGAATCGCTCGAACGCGCCCTGGTGATGCTGAACGCGCTTGCCGAGAAGAAGTCCTGCCCGATGGAGTTTGCTTATCTTGCGGCAACGGAGGCAGCCACCGGCGCTTCAGGCCAGGCGGAGCAGTTTTACGCCAAAGCGCGAGAGAAGTTCCTCGAAATGCTGAGCAACTCCGAAAAGTACCCCGCGGCCATTATGCCTCGGATTTACTGCGGCCTGGGCGTAACCTGGGCCGCCGGGGGAAAGGCGACCGACGCGCTGGATTGCTTCGAACGCGCCGCCTCTTACGAGGCATCTCTGGGGAAGATTATGGCGGACCGGCGCGTGCTCACCATCGACAAACTTCTCGCAAGGCGCGCGATTGCAGACTCGATGCGCAACATCGCCCTGCTCCATATCGGGACCTTCGAAAATTACCGCGCGGCGGAGCATTACATCAGGAAATACCTCGCCTTCCGACCGGAGGCGGCGGACAGTGAGGAGATGCAGTCGAGGCTGTACGATTGCGAACTCTTTCAGATGATCGGCAGAGAACTCTCCTTCGAGGAGTGCCTGGCCTGTCTGCAACACCCTTATTACAAAATCCGGATGGCGGGACTTGCCGCACTGGCAAAGTCCGATGAGCCTCTCTGCGATGCCGCGATAGTCGGCTGCCTGAAGGACGCGCACAGCAGTGTGCTCCTTTACGCACTGCAACTCGTTCGCGAGCGGCGACTGTCTTACGCAATCGACGGCGTGGCCGCCCTGCTCAAACATAAGGATATCAACGTCTCAATGGAGGCGGCGGCCTGTGCGGGAGCGCTCAAGGCCGAATCCGCCGTCCCGGCGCTTATCGAGGCGCTGTCCGACGAAAGGGCCTCAATGCGCGAGGCCGCCATAAACGCGTTAACGGACATTACCGCGCGAACGATGTGGTATCACTTCGACGACCCGCCGGAAAAGCGCGCTGAAGCGATAGAAAAATGGCGCAAATGGCGGCAAGAACAAAAGAATTCCGAAAACCCGGAAAATGAAAGGCATTGACATGAGAATCTCCATCAGAAACCTGTCAATTTTCGCTGTGCTTCTCCTGACTCTCGGCGCGGCGGTTTGCTGCAAATCAAAGGAAGCCAAAGTTGATGTCCGCGCGCCCGAAGAAGACAGGGCAAGGGCGGTCGCGCACCTGAAAACCGCACAACGTCAGGCCGACAAGAAGCAGTACGCGCTCGCCCACGAGGAATTCCGCGCGGCAGTCGAAGCCGACGAGGAACTCTTCGCCGCGCATCTCGGATTCCAGGATTCGTTCTTCGCTTACTTCGACCCGCAGATAGAAGACCAGGCAAGAGAACGCGACAGTATGATTAAAATGTACAGAGACTTCGCCCGCAAGCACGAACGCTCCTCGGAGTTCCAGTTTCTCTACGGGCGTATGCTCGACAGGACCGGCGAGCGCGCGGAGGCGGCGGAGTACTACCGCGAAGCATTGAAGATAGACCGTAAACTCTTCCCGGCGCATATGGCGCTGGCCGACATTTGCGAACAGGTGGAGAAAAGCCCCAACCAGGCGCGCGTGCATCGAGAGACCGGCGAGAAGTTCCAGACGGTTTACGAACTCGAATCCAAAATTGAGCAAAACCCCCTGGACATCCCCTCGCATCGCCGCTACCAGGACACAATGCTCCTGATGGAAGACAGGATGCACGAAGACTACCCGCCCGGCGGCGTGCTGGAACGCTACAAATCACTGGTCGAAAAACACGCCACAACCGGCAACGAAGCGACATTCCGGTATCTATACGGCAGGCTGCTCGGCCAACTGGGCCGCCTCGAGGAAGCGAAACTGCAGTTCGAGCGCGCCAGGGATTTGCGTCCAAAACTCTCCTGGCCGTATGACGGACTGGCGACTTATCATCTTATGCAGGCAAGTATCAGGCCCGGCGAGTCGGAGACACTGGTCGACAATGCGATACGACTCTATAAAAAGGCCGTCGAGCGAGACCCGCAGCAGATTGAGAGCAGAGTGAAACTAATCCAGGCAAGAATCTGGCTGAGCAAAATTCTCGCTGCAGAGAACGACAAACTCAAACGGCGCGTGAATGAGGGCTACGAGATTACACAACAACAAAAAGACCAGATAATCAGTTTCGCCGTCAGGATATATGACAACACGAAGAACTGTAAAAACGAGGCGATTGAACTCGTAACGCAGAACCCGGAAAGCGCCGAAGCCTTTTTCGCGTTCGCCACCTTCGCCGCCCAGGACGGCGCCTTCCTGCTCGCCGAAGAAGCCCTTGCCCAGGCGCGGGCCGTCTTTGCCGCGCTGCCGCAGTCCGAGGCTAGAACGAAAACGGATTTGCGCAAAAACATCGATTTGCTCGAGAAGGAAATCAGCGCCCAGATTTCCGGCATTATTACAGGAGAGATAAAGGAAGTCGTGCTGCCGCTGCCGGCGGGCTTCCTGGGCAAAGAAGCCGGCCTGCGACTGAAACACGAGAGCCCCGTTCTCCGGGTGCTCACGGTAAACATGCTGACCAGGCTGTGCGCGGATATCATACAGGATGAAGGCACAATGCCCGAGGCCCTCAGGGTGGATTATCAATACGCCGCCCAAAACGCCACATTTCTGATTGCTCAGGCGCTGGACGACAAGGACGACGAAGTGCGGCTTGCCTCCCTTCGCGCCCTCGGAAACCTCATGCTCGACCCGTTCCAGGACAGGGTTTGCGCGGTGCTCAGGGACGTCAAGGCCGACCCGCGCCTGCGCAGAGAAGCCGCAATCACCCTGAAAAAAATGCGCGTGAAAGAATCGGTGGACGCGTTGATTGAAGGACTCAAGGCGGACGACGCCGATGTTCGCAAATACTCCGCCGAGGCCCTGCTGGACATCGTCGGCAGAATGCACGGCTACAACTACGACGACCCGGACGATAAACGGACGGAAGCCGTCGCCCGGTGGGAAAAATGGTGGGCGGAGAACAAGGAGACCTTCGAGATAAAATGACTGATTATCGGTTTATCGGCGACTGTCACCAATTACGGAGCGAAGACCCCGACGAAGTCGGGGGCCAGCTCGTAGATTGGTGACTGTCACCGATACTAACAAAAGATATCCGCACGGAACATCTTGACAACTCGACAACTTGACAACTAAATAATGACCGACGAGTCGTGGACAATCGGGAAACTGGTCCAGTGGACGCAGGGTTACTTCAGCAGGAAGGGCATAGAATCGCCGCGTCTCGACGCGGAAATCTTGCTGGCGCATACGCTGGGCCTTAAACGCATCGAACTCTACACCAACTACGACCGGCCCGTCCCGGAAGAACACCGGGCAAAGTTCCGCAATCTGGTCGAACGCCGCGCGGAGCGCTGCCCGGCGGCATACATCACCGGCGGCCGCGAGTTTATGTCGCTCGAGTTCCGCGTCACGCCCGATGTGCTTATTCCGCGGCCCGAAACCGAGTTCGTCGTCGAGAGCGTGCTGGAACTCGCGCCCGGCAGCGAGAGCGCGGATTTGCTCATTGCCGACATCGGCACGGGGAGCGGCTGCATCTGCGTCTCGCTGGCGACGCGTCTCGGGAAATCGCGGTTCCTGGCGACCGACATCTCCGAGGCGGCGCTGGCGGTCGCAAGGGACAACGCCGGGAGGCACGGCGTGGCCGAGCGCATCACGTTCCTTCGCGGCGATATGCTGGAGCCTCTTGCGGGCGGGGAGTTCCGAGGCAAGATAAATTTCCTGCTGTCAAACCCTCCTTACGTCTCGGATGAGGAATGGCGGACGCTGATGCCGGAGGTCCGCGATTACGAACCGAAAGAGGCGCTGCTGGCAGGCGGAGACTTCTTGAAGTACTATCGCTCGCTCGCCGCCGGGGGGGCGGAAATCCTTGCGCCCGGCGGCTGCGCAATCGTCGAAGTCGGCCGGGACCGCGCGGAATCCGTGAAGAAAATTTTCGAAGAAAATCCCGCCTTCTGCGGAACGAAACTCGTAAAAGACTACCAGAGAATCGACAGGATTGTGATTGCGGCAAAACCGGCTTTACGGTGACTGTCACTAATTACGACGGACCGGTTTTGTTTACGACGCAAAAGGTGACTGTCACTAATTACGGAGTCGAGGGAGCGCTGCGACCGAGACTCGTAGATTAGTGACTGTCACCCTTTTGCAATGCGAAACTCGGGGCGTAGAATAGAACCGGTCCTGGGATGTTTCGGGGACAGTCCCCTGCGCCGCGATTCGTAGATTAGTGACAATCACCGAAGACGTGAACTACCGGGAAGCGCATTATGGACAAATTTGTGATTGAAGGCGGGCGCGAACTGAAGGGAGTCGTCGAGATATCCGGCTCCAAGAACGCCGCGCTGCCGATTATGGCTGCGACGCTGCTTGCCGACAGGCCGTGCGTGTTGCGAAATGTGCCCGACCTCGCGGATATCCGCACGATGTCGAGCCTTCTGGGCAAACTGGGAGTCGAGGTAAGCCGCGACGGGGGCAGTCTGCACTGCGAGGTGTGCGACGCCGCGAACGTCGAAGCGCCGTACGACCTGGTGCGGCGGATGCGGGCGAGTTTCTGCGTGCTGGGGCCTCTGGTCGCGAAACGGAAGAAAGCGCGTGTTTCTCTCCCGGGCGGCTGCGTGATAGGTCTGAGACCCATTGATTTGCATCTCAAGGGCCTCAAGGCGCTCGGCGCGAAGATAACCGTCGAGCACGGTTACATCGTCGCCGAGGCGGACCGGCTGAGGGGCGCGGAAATCTACCTCGGAGGCGCTTTCGGCTCCACGGTCACCGGGACGGCAAACATTATGATGGCCGCGGTGCTCGCCGACGGAAAGACCACGATAGAAAACTCCGCCTGCGAGCCGGAAGTGTGCGACCTTGCAGACTTCCTCAACAAAATGGGCGCGAAAATCTCCGGCGCGGGCACGCCGCGGCTCGTTGTCGAAGGCGTGGAGCACCTGGAGGGCCGCGAGTACGAGGTAATTCCCGACCGCATAGAAGGAGGCACCTTTCTTCTGGCCTCGGCGATGACGCGCGGAGATATCGGGTTGCGCAATGTTCGTCTGGACCATCTGCACGCCGTCGTGGATAAACTGTCGCAGGTGGGCGTGCGGGTTTACAGGGACGGCGACATCGTCAGAGTGGCCTCGCCGGAAAGGCCGGCTGCCACCGATGCAACCACGCTGCCGTATCCCGGGCTCCCGACCGATTTGCAGGCGCAGTTGATGGCGGTGCTTTCGATGGGGGACGGGATAAGCGTCATCACGGAGAAGGTGTACCCGGACCGTTTTATGCACATTGCGGAATTGAACAGAATGGGGGCGAAAATTCGCAAAGAGGGGCCGACATCGATTATAATAGGGGTGGAGTCCCTGTCGGGTGCGCAGGTGATGGCCTCCGACCTGCGCGCGAGTGCGGCGCTGGTGCTGGCGGGGCTGGCGGCTCGCGGCACGACGGAGGTGCTGCGCGTTTACCACATTGACAGGGGATACGAACGCATCGAAAACAAATTCCGTTCCCTCGGCGCGAAAATCGAGCGCCTGAAAGAGTAAGCGCCTCGAACCGACGACGCCGGAGGCGTCCGTTGCGGTTTTCAGAACGAAAAGAGACACAAAATTTTTAGGGGCTGTTATTATGATTGCCGGAAACAAAACGATTTTGCTGTATGCGTTTTTAGCGGTATTGCCGATCCTCTTCACCGCTGCATCCTGCGGAGCGGAAGGAGGAAAGGACGACCCGGCGAAACCCGAACAGAGCAAGACGGCGCGGGAGTTCCTCAGGGAATACCTGGGCGAGGAAGGCGAAAAGGCGACAGCCGCCTTCAGCCGGGATATGGCCGCGGGAACCACGAAATCGCTCGAGGAACTGTGCAAGGACGACGACGCGGTCCCCGAGGCGATGCTGGCGCTCGTGCTTGCCGCATGGGCCGGAAATGAGGGCGCGCAGGCGGTCATCGAGGATTTCGCCGTTGAAGGCGATGACGAAAGAGGCCTGCTTGCCATCATCGGAACATCGTTCCTCGAACACAAAAAATCTATTCCCCTGCTTATCAAACGGCTGGAGAAATCTAACGAGAAGTCCTATTTCCGCGGCGTCGCCGGCGTGGTCCTGGCAAGGATAACCGGGTGCGACCTGTCACCCGAGCCGGAAAAATGGAAAGAGTGGTGGGCGCAACGCCGGACAATTTTCATCCCGCGGAAAATCCTCGATTGGGAACTGCTGGATTTCGAACTGGCCAACAGTTCGCTGGTAAGCCAGTGGCGTTTTCGAATAGGCCTTGAGAAGGACTTCGTCGCAGCGCTCAGGGAGGCGGATATATATCTTAAACGGTTCGGAACCGGCGATGACCTCCTTTCGGATGCGCTGGTGCTGGTGAACGGCTCGGAGTTCGATAAGGCCCTTTCGGAAGTCCCGAAAGTGATAGTACGCGAACCCCTCAACATATACCTCAGATATCTGCACGCGGCGATGCTGATGCAGGCCGACAAGTTCAAGCAGGCACGGGCCGCTTATGAAACGATAGCAAAGATGAATTCCGCCTGTCCGTCCGCTGTCTTGCTTGAGCAATACTGCAGGAAGATTGCCGAGGTCGAAGAAACGCCCCCGGACCGCGAGAAGCGGCTCGAGACGTTTATGTCGCTTGTGGAAAAGGCCGACGGGAACATCTCTCCGTTCGGCTGGGACGTGCCCTCTATGTACCTGAGCGAGAAAATGCTTGCGCTGGACGGGAAGGCCGTGTCGGCGCTGGCGAAAAAACAGCCCGAGGGAACGACCTTTGCCGGCTGCCTGCTCCTTATGAACCCGGAGGATGCGCTGAAGGCGGCGGAAGGCTCGCTGGAAGAAACAGCGAACAGCAAGCCCGTCCTGGACGCCTGTCTTCAGGCACTCTGCCGGATTAGTCTGGGCCTGATTCCCGGGGATGAAGAGAATTCCCGCGAGATTCTCGGAAAGATGCAGAAAGTTCTAACGGCGCTTGCGGAGAAGGATAAGGACAACGGCCTTTATGCGGCCCTGCAGGTTTACGTCGAACTGCTCCACGACGAGAACCGGTTCGACGAAAAAGGCCGGCCTACGGCGTTGACCGCGAAGCAGGTGGAGGCGCTCGGCAAGGCCCTCGCCGCAAAAAAACTCGACCTGCTTGACAGGGAGATGATTCAGGCCCTTGTATCCGCGCTTGAGGAACTGCGCCACCCGATGCCCCGCAGTTTCACACTGGCGGCCATCGGGCAGGTGTCGATGTCGCGCTCCGGAGTGAGAGAACTCTCCGAAAGGCTTCAGACAAACATTAGCAACGCGATAGTGAAGGGCGATGACGAGGAGGCGGAACGCATCGCCGAACTGATGGAGAACATGGCCGGGAAGATCGCCGCGCAACAAGGCTTCTTCGCCAACGCATACCTTGCGCGGGACGTGCGTTCTCGGATATACTACGGCAGGGCCGAAGGGCTGAGACTGCTAAAGAAATTCGAAGAAGCAAAAGCGGTCATAAAGGAACTCGGCGAAGTGCGGGCCAAAACAGGGCTGCCCACCGTGCACCCGGCCCGCTATACGCTGCTGATGCGCCTGCCCGTCCCGGCACTGGCGGAAATGGTGGCGGCGGCACTTCTGGAAGACGAAGTCGCGTTTTACAAAAAATACGAAAAGCAACCTTAAGGGTCAGACCCCTCTGACCGGGCAAAATAATGTTTGAATCACTGACACAGAATTTCTCAAAGATATTCGACCGGCTGCGCTCGCGAGGCAAACTGACGGAAGACAACATCGGGGACGGCCTGCGCGAGGTGAAGCGCGCGCTCCTGCAGGCGGACGTCAGCCTGCCGGTCATAAACGAATTCATCAAGCGCGTCCGGGTAAAGGCCGTCGGACAGGATGTCGTAAAGAGCATCGCACCGGGCCAGCAGATAGTCAAGATAGTACACGACGAACTCGTAAAACTGATGAGCCCGGCCGACCCGCACATACCGTTTCGGCAGCACGAGCCGACCGTCATAATGATGGCCGGCCTGCAGGGCACCGGCAAAACGACGATGTGCGCGAAACTGGCGATGTTTCTGCGCTCGAAGGGCCGAAAGCCGGTGATGGTCGCCGCCGACATAAAGCGTCCCGCCGCGATACAGCAGTTGCAGGTGCTGGGAAAGCAGATTGACATACCGGTGTACTCCGAAGAAGGCGGGCGCGTGGTCAAAATCTGCTCGCGGTCGGTGGACTATTCGAAGAAAAACGGCCACGATACGGTGATTCTCGATACCGCGGGACGCCTGCAAATCGACGAAGAGATGATGGATGAACTGCGCACCGTCGCCAAAAAGGTCAAGCCGCACCAGATATACCTCGTCGTTGACGCGATGGTCGGACAGGACGCGGTCAACAGCGCAAAAGAGTTCAACGACCGGCTGGAACTTGACGGCATTATCCTGACCAAGATGGACGGCGACGCGCGCGGCGGCGCGGCGCTCTCGGTGCGCGCGGTCACCGGCAAGCCGATAAAGTTCGTCGGCATCGGCGAGAAACTTGACCGGATGGAAGAGTTCCACCCCGAGCGCATCGCAGGGCGCATACTCGGAATGGGCGACACGGTGACGCTCGTCGAGAAGGCGCAGAAGGAAATCAGCACGGAGGAGGCGGATAAACTTCAGAAGAAGATGGTCAAGGGAAAATTTGATTTGGAGGATTTCCTGGACCAGATGCAGCGGATGAAAAAAATGGGCCCGATGGGGGAACTGTTGAAGATGATTCCGGGTCTGGGCTCGAAAGTGGAATTCGGCGAGGAACAGGAAAAGGAACTGACGAAAATCGAGGCGATTATCCAGTCGATGACGCCCGGCGAGCGGCGGCACCCTGAACTTATCGATATGAGCCGGAAACGCCGGATAGCAAAAGGCTCGGCCACGACCACCGCGGACGTTAACGGCCTTTTGAAGCAGTTCAAACATATGAGAAAGATGATAAAACAGTTCAAAGACAAGGGATTCTTTGGTAAAATGAAGGGGATGAGGGGAATGGGCCCGATACCGGGCATGACCTGATGAGGCTGCGCCGTTACAGGTTTCAAGTCCGCCACAAACATTGGCGGATAAATATCAGGTTGCAGGTGGCTTTGTGGTTTGCGAATCCAGTTCCGACCTGAAACATGAAACCTGATACCTGAAACGTCCTGCAGATAAGAGGACGAACACGGATTTGCACGCGAAACAGCCGACTATCTACGACATTACGGAGGTGTTAAGCACGTGTCAGTACGATTAAGATTCAAAAGAATGGGAAAGAAGGGTCAGCCCTTTTACAGGCTTTGCGCGTTCGACGCGCGTACGCGGCGCGACGGCCGCGCCCTGGAGGAGTTGGGCCATTACAATCCGCTTGAGACCGCGAATGACAAGAAGTATGCCCTCAAGCGCGAGCGCATTGAATACTGGCTAAGCGTGGGCGCACAGCCGAGCGACAATGTCGCGGCAGTCCTCAAGCAGCACGGCATCAGCCCGGCCGCCATCCGAGGCGCAAAGAAGGCCGCAAAACAGGCGTAACCCGATTTCGCAACAAAAAGCCATCCCGACTCGAAATGCCGGGATGGCTTTCGCTTCCATTTATTCGCCGATTTCAAACGTGGCGTTGACCTTTGCGACCACCGTCACCTGGCCGAACTCATAGCGCGGGCCGCTTTCTCCATTGCGCGTCTGAGATGAATCAGCATATGCCGCAATTTCCATATTGCTAGTCTTCAAGGCCACGAAATCTCTGGCAGAATCCCATTCCGCCCGCTTGTCGTACCAGCTCCAGACGCGGGAGGATTCCTCGGAAAGCGTTTCCACGCCGGTGACTTTTTTGCCGAGTTGCCTTGCATGCCATTCCGCTTTTCTCCTGGCTTCGGCCAGTGCCGCATCCTTGGCGCGTTCCCTGACGTTTTCAAGATTCGACACGATGAACTGGACGTCGTGGATGTGTGTGACACCGGCTGCGACGGCTTCCGAGAAAATTTTGTCAAACTTCTCCGCGTCCTTGACGGTTATCACGATATTTTTCGTGACGACATAGCCGTCGGTGGCGGTGGCGTGGTTCTCCTCGATGTATTCCTGCCTGATTTTGAGAAAGTCGGTCTTGAACAGGCTCTTGTCGACATTGTACTTGTCCGCGAGTTGCATAATCTTGGCGACGATTTCATCGCAGGCGCCGGTCGCCACCGTCACGTCCCTGTCCTTCTTCACGATTCCGAGATAGACGACGACTTCGTCCGGTGCGACCTTGACTTCGCCGATGCCCTCGCTGGTTATCCTGTTGTCGATGTATGCCTTTCGCTGGAAGCCGATGCCGATTGCGAACGCCAAAAACCCGACACTGAGCACCAGCACGATAATCAGGCCGATAATCCTTCCTTTTTTCATAGCCGTTCTCCTTAAGACGGAAAAATATTGCTCACGAAAAATCTGTGTTCACGCTACTCCTCTCCGGCGGGCTGTTTCACTTCTGCGAGGGTAAACGTTGCGTTCAGACTGGCCGAGATGGTTATCTGGCCGAAACTGAATCGCGGCTCGTTGGTCTCCTGAATTACCTTTAGTGTTTTGCCTCGTCCGGCGCTTGACTGATTGACGCCCACCGTTTTGCCTGATTGACTACCTCCCTTGAAACCGATGCTCTCCGTCTGAATTTCTTCGAAACTGAGTTTGTCCCATTGTCCGCGCTGGACGTACCAGTTGAGCACCTGTGTTGTTCCTTCGGAAATCGACTCGATTTTCACAATTTTCTTGCCGAGTTTCTTTGCGTGCCATTCGGCATTCCTCCGCGCGTCGGCAAGTGCTTTGTCTTTGGCCTCTTCCTGGAGGTCGGCAAGTTTTGTGGCGTTGATTTCCACTTCGTGGATATGGGTGATGCCTGCCGCGACCGCCTCGGTGAACACGTCGTCGAACCTGTCCACGTTGTGCACCGTTATCACGATGTTCTTGGTGATAACGTAGCCGTCGAATACCGACTTCCCTTCCCTTGCAACGAATTCGCGCTTGATTTTGATGAAATCCGTCTGGAAGGCCTCTTTGTCGAGACCGTATTTTTCGGGATTGTCGGCCATTGCGAGGATACGGTTGATGACGGCGTCGCACTCTTTGCGGGCGTCTTCAACCTGGGGCGCCTTCTTCACGACGCCGAGATAGAGGATGACCTCGTCCGGGGTGATCTTGACTTCACCTGTGCCGACACTGCTTATTCTGCCTGTCGTTCCAGGCTCCGCTTTGGTGGTTGTGCAGCCGGCGAAAATCAGAGGGATGCAAAGGAATGCAATAATTGAGAGTGTCTTCATAAATTCCTCCTTTAGATGTGGTCTTTCGTTCGTCCGATACCGTTGATATATAATAATAGACGACACAAGCGGAAACAAGTTTCAAATAATCCCACGGTTTTTCATAAAAAAAGAGGCGCCCTTTCGAGCGCCTCTTCTGTGCCATACTTGGTAAGGTGACAGTCACCAATCTACGAGCTGGCCCCCCTGATAAATCAGGGGGCCTGCGCTCCGTAATTGGTGACAGTCACCTTTTATATTAACTGATGATGCTGAGTTCTTTGCCGACTTTCTTGAAGATGTCGAGTGCGCGGTCGAGGATGTCGGGCGTGTGCTTCGCCGTGACGATGGTGCGCACGCGCGCGGTGCCTTTCGGGACGGTCGGGAAGACGAGGCTCTGGGCGAACAGTCCCTCTTCGAACAGTCTGTTGCTCAGTTTCACGGCCTTCTCGTTTTCTCCCACGATGATTGGCACGATTGGCGTTGCGGACTGTCCCGTGTCGAAGCCCGCGTCCTTCAGCGCCTTCACCCAGTATTCGCGGTTTTTCCAGAGTTGTATGACCAGGCTGTCGTCCTCGGCGAGCATGTCGAACGCGGCGTTGACCGCGCCCACAATTCCGGGCGGAAGGCTGGTCGAGAAGAGAATGGGCCGCCCTCGGTTCATAAGCCAGTCGATGAGCGCCTTCGTGCCGACCACGTAGCCGCCGAGCGCGCCGATTGCCTTGGAGAGCGTGCCGACCTGGATGTCGAAGTTGCCGTGCAGGTTGTAATGGTCGACGGTGCCTCGGCCGTGGCTGCCGAGCACGCCGGATGAGTGCGCGTCGTCAACCATCGTGATGCAGTCGTATTCTTCGGCGAGTTTAACCAGCCCGGGCAGGTCGGCTATATCGCCGTCCATGCTGAAGACGCCGTCGGTTACGACGAGTCTGTGGTTGCCCTTGCCCTTGTTTTCCTCGAGCAGTTGTTTCAGGTGGTTCATATCCCCGTGATTGAAGATGGCCTTGCCGGTGCCGGAGATGCGGATGCCGTCGATGATGCTGGCGTGGTTCAACTGGTCGCTGAAGACCATGCTCTGCTTGTCGAGCAGCGCCGCGGAAGTACCGGCATTGGCCGCAAAGCCGGACTGGAAGAGGAGGCAGGCTTCGCATTTTTTGAAGTCTGCAATCTTCGCTTCGAGGTCCAGGTGTATTTTCATCGACCCGGCTATTGTGCGGACCGCGCCGGGGCCTGCGCCGTATTTCCTGGTGTATTCGAGCGCGGCCTCGACAATCTTCGGGTGGTCGCAAAGACCGAGATAGTTGTTGGCGGAGAGGTTGATGACTTCCTTCCCGTCATAGACGCATACGGCCTTGTTGGAGCCTTCCAGCGTGCGCGGCCAGTGGTACAGGCTCTCCTTCTTGAGGCCGTTTATCATATCATCCAGATAATCAAGTGCCTTCCCCATAATCGCCTCCTCGAGCTTATGGGATGAGAAAAGATGTTTGCCGTTTCGGGAACCCGCCCTTTCCTTACCTGCCGGGCGGGGTTACTTCCGTGTATTGCATTTCCTCCGGGCCAATCAGCCGAATCCTGTCGACCTTTGTGCGCAACACCACATAGTTCGGGTCGTCAGGCCCGGAAAAGTATCTTTTGAGTTCCGGCATCATACCGAAGAACTTCTCCCTGTCGGCGTTGTCGGTGCTTATCGTGCAGGTGCCGCTTATGCGGACATGCCGCCACTGCTTGTCTGCAAAGCAGTATTCCACCGAGGGCCGGGCTTTGATTTGTGCGGCTTTATCGCTGCCGGCGAATGTCGAGGTCCATAGTTCGCCGTCAACCCATTTTCCGACCACCGGTCTGACCCCAGCCTTTTCACCGTCGGTCGTCGCAAGGAAACCGACGCCCGTCTCTTCCATCAGTGCGCGTACCTGTTCCATACTCATTTTCGCGCCTCCTGTAACCGTGGGAAAAACACAGAGCGGCATCTCCGGTCAGAGCGGCAGGAGATATCTCAGGATGAGGTAGATACTGCACACAACAAGCGCCATCAGCGTGCATGGTACCCCGTATTTCGCAAATTTCAAGAAGGATATTTCGTGGCCGTGCTTTTTCGCCGCATCCGCCACCACTACGTTCGCCGATGCGCCGATGAGCGTCCCGTTGCCGCCCAGACACGCCCCCAGCGCCAGCGACCACCAGAGGATATTTGCGGCGACGACCGGGTCGCATCCGGCGGAGGCGGCGACTTCCGGGGCGATTGTTTTCACTATGGGTATCACGGTCGCCACAAAGGGAATGTTGTCGACAATCGCCGATGCGAACGCGGCAAACCACAGCAACCCCAGCGCGGTCAGCCAGAGGTCCCCGCCGGTCAGGCCGAGCGCGCCTTTTGCAATCTCGGCGATAATGCGTGTCTCGACAAGCGCGCCGACCAGAATAAACAGCCCGACGAAGAAGAACAGCGTTGTCCACTCGACTTCCTTGAAAACTTTCTCGGGGTCCGATTTCGTTATGAGCATCAGCAGCGCCGCGCCGCCGAGAGCGATGGTCGCAGGCTCGATGTGAAGCAGGGAATGAACAAAGAATCCCACCAGAACCAGGCCGAGGCCGCCGAGACACTTGACGAGAAGTTTCCCGTCGGTGATTGCCCGGGCGGGATTCATTTCGATGACGCGGGCCCGCACTTCGATGGAAACGTGAAATGTCTTCCTGAAGAAAAACCGCAGGCTCAGCACATACAATATGAGTATCAGGACGATTACGGGACCGAGGTTGAAGAGGAAGTCGTTGAAGGAAAGCCCCGCCGCGCTGCCTATAAGGATGTTCGGCGGGTCGCCGACGAGAGTCGCCGCGCCGCCGATGTTCGACGCAATCACCTCGCATATCAGGAAAGGTATGGGCGTGATTTTAAGTTGTTCCGCCAGCAACAGCGTTATCGGCACCATCAGCAGCACGGTGGTCACGTTGTCCAGAAATGCGGAAACCACGGCCGTGCTGAGCGCGAGCAGAATCAATATGTTCACGGGGCGGCCTCGGGCGAGTTTTGCGAGCGTGATTGCCAGCCACTCGAACACGCCGGTCCCGGCCATAATGTGCACAATAATCATCATCCCCGTCAGCAGGAAAATCACGTTCAGGTCAACGTGTTCCTGAAACGCCGTGCGCTGGCCGATTGCCCCGATGGCGATTACAATCACCGCGCCCAGAATGGCAACTATCGTGCGGTGGATTTTCTCGGTGATTATCGCGATGTACACGAGCGCAAAGACCGCAACGGCGGCTATCGCCGTGCCGGTGGCATCGCCGGAAATCGCCGAAAAAAATCCCCCTGTGCTTGCCTGCATCATTATTTGATTGTTCGCGGAATGTTAAACGTAAAGAACCTTGGAGATGAGATCGAATCTGTTGACAATGCCTGTCAGTTTGCCGTCGTCCGTTGTGACATACACCCTGCGGCGGTTCTTCGTGACCATAATAAAGGCGGCCCGGAGCACCGAGTCCGTCTCCTTCGCGCTGAAAACCTCTTTCGAGAAAACGTCGGCAATCCTTACCTCTTTTTCCTTCTTGAAGAATTCCTCGAAAGGCTCGAAGTCCGGTATGAAGCCGACGTCCTTGAACTTCTCCATATAACCGGGCAGTCCCATCGAAATAACGTCTTTGCCGGTGAACTCGCCGAGGAGTTTATTGTTCTCGTCAACTACGGCCATGCCGTCCACGCCCTTCGAGGCGAACAGGTCAACCGCGTCCTTGACCGACATATCGGGGGAAAGCGTATCGAACGTGCGTTCCATTATGTCGCCGCAGGCGAGATATTTTTTCAGTTCGACGCCGCTCTTTTCTATGATTGAGGTGAATTCGCCGGCGTTGCGCGCGTTTATCAGCGCTTCGCGGCGTTGCCGGTCGATTGTCAGTTTGGCGACGGCGGCCAGGCTGTGCAGCAAAACGGTGTTTTTGGCGGGGGGCGCGAGCATCACGAAGAACAGTTGGGATGGTATGCCGTCCCTTGCGCCGAAGTTGATTCCCTCTTTCGAAATGCCGACTGCCAGTATGAAGTCGTCAAGTTCCGGCAGGCGCGCGTGCGGCACTGCCACGCCCACCTCCAGCGCGGTGCTGCCCTGTTGTTCCCGCTTTTGCATCGCGGCGAGAAACGTATCGCGCATACCGTCCCTGCGCTGCGCCTCGATGAGGTCGACAAACTCCTCGAGCACGCTTTCGGCGTCCCGCGCCTTCAGCGACGTGATAATTAAATCTTTATCAATGAGACTCGAAAGTTTCAACGTCGTTGCTCCTTCAGCAAAAACGCCTAGTCAACCAGCAGCACGGCCTTCCCGCAGTCGCGCTTCGGGTTCTTGGTCGCCTTCATCGCGGCCTCGAACTCCTTCAGCGGGAACCTGTGCGTGATGACCGGACTCGGGTCAACGCGCTTGTTGCCCAGAATATTGGCGACCTTGAACCAGGTGTCGAACATCATGCGACCGTTTATGCCTATGATGTTGGCGCCCTTGAAGACGACCCCTCCGCTCAGGTCCATCTGGATTTTGCCGGTCGGAATCCCGAAGGCCGTGAAGGTTCCGCCTTTTTTGACCATCTGCAATCCCCAGTCTATCGCGGTCTGCTGGCCCGTCATCTCCAGCACGACGTCCACGCCGTAGCCGTGCGTCGCGTCCATAATCGACTCGACTATTTTGTCCTGCGTTATGCTGAGCGTCACGTCGGCGCCCATCTTCTTCAGTATCTCAATCCGCACATCATGCTTTCCCACGCAGTAAATCGGCGCCGCGCCGAATGCGCGCGCGATGCCGACCGCAAACGCGGCAATGGGGCCGTCGCCGATAATGCAGACCTGTTTGCCTCCCACGTCGCTCTCGCTCACCGTGTACATTGCATTGCCGAAAGGCTCCTGAATGCATGCAATCTCCAGCGGCAGACTCGGGTCGTTCTTCCAGCAGACGCTCTCCGGAACAACGACATACTCCGCGAAAACGCCGTCAACATCCACGCCGAGAATCTTCAGGTTGTGGCAGATATGCTGTTTGCCGGTAAGGCACTGCGGGCAATACCCGCAGGGGATGTGGGTCTCGGGCGAAACGTAGTCGCCGACCTTCACGCGCGTCACAAGCGAGCCGACCTCGACCACTTCGCCGGCGCACTCGTGTCCGAAAATCATCGGCGGCTTGATGCGCCCCTGCGACCACTCATCCCAGAAATATATGTGCGCGTCCGTGCCGCAGATGCTGGAAGCCTTAATCTTTATCAGCACTTCGTGTGGATTTTCAATCTTCGGTATCGGCGCGCGCGTCACTGTCGCGCCCTGGGCGCGTTCGGTCTTCATAACCGCGAGCATATCTTCGGCCATTGCCTTCTCCTGGAATCAAAAGAGACTATAAGGTGACTGTCACTAATTACGGAATCGACCCCGACTTGTCGGGGGGGATTCGTAGATGGTGACTGTCATCCTTTTGCATTAACAATGCAAAGAACAACAGCGGCTGTCACCACCATGAAAGGGCGGTAATTATAGGTATGCCGGGGGTGGTGTCAACGCAAATCGGCTCGCGGGGTAACCGCTCTCCTGTCCCGTTGAAAATCAGTCCTGCTTTAATTTTTGGAGTGTCTGGTTTGCCTGCGGAATGATGAGGGCCGTGGAGCCTGCGCCGAGGGAGGATGCCGCTTCGTCAATCGTCTTTTGGAGTGATTCTATCGGCGTGATTCCCATTTTGTGGACGAAAGAGACATCGAGTGACGAGAGGAGCGAAATGCGGATGCGCTCGGACTTCCGGCGCATTGCGTATGCGGTATGCGCGTTGAGCGTGTAGTCTTCGCGGATTGCGGCAGCCATCGCTTCAAGGCCCGGGTAATCGAACCAGTGCGCAAACGTGGGGCTGCCTGTGCCGTTTGTCGCTTTCCCGCAGATTATCAAATCTCCCCCGTCGCGGAGCGCGCGCGCGGCGTGATGCACGCCCTTGTGCATCTGAATCAAATCGATGTCGCAGGGGTGCCCCCCGCACGAGGCAACGACGAGACCGACCCGCCCGGGCAGGTCAACGGCGTAAATCTTATCGACAAGTTCGCACGCGCAACGGTGCGCGGCATCCAACTCGCCGGAAACAAAGTGCGCGACTTTCCCCTCGGGATTGAGCACAACATTGAGCGTAAACACTTCGCCGACCATACGCGCCGCCTCAAGCGCCGCCTCGTGCACGGGATTGCCGTCGAGAACGCCGCTTTCGCAGTTCGGATGAAGGCAGGCGCCTTCGTCCGGACTCAGTGTAAGCCTGTGATTTGCGAGAATCGTGTCAAACCCTGCGCATCCGGGCACAATCATCTTCCTGCCGCCGCCGAAGCCGGCGAAGTAATGATGCATCGCCCCGCCTGCGGTTATGACCATATCGCTTTCGACGACTGCCCTGTTCACTTTCACGGGGACGCCCTGCGAAGTCTCTCCCAGTAAGACCAGCCCGGCCTCGTCGCGGCAGTCGTGATGATGCACGCGCACCCGGGAACAGGCCTCCGCGCCGAGCAAGTCGCGCGTCGCCTCGTCCGAAATGCGGGGATGAGAACCGTAAGCGACGAGTATGTCCATCGAGGAATCCGCGACGCCGCACGAATTGAGATAGTCCAGAAGGTGCGGCAGGAAATCGCGCGTGCGCATCGGACGGGTCTCATCACAGACGACGATGGTGATTTTCTTCCCGCCCGCGGCCGTTTCGCGCAGCGCAGGAGAGGCGACCGGCGCTTCAAGCGACGCAGCCAGCGCCGCGCGCAGGTCCCCGACCGCAGGCGCGTCCTTCGGCATACAGAGACGCCAGTCGAGCGAATCGGGAAGAGCGAGACTCATCTCGCTTTCGCCGTATTTAAGTTGTGCCTTCTGTGCCACAGGTTGTGTTGCTCATTCTGCCGGAAGCGCCGCTTTGTGTTGCAGGGAATCTACGAAATCCATATAATACAAAATTTGGGCTATATTGCCATCGTTGTCGATCTTGGGTGTCAGACCCATTCCGTCGCTCCGCGAAAGGTGACAGTCACTGTTCGCTCATCATTACTGTCTTTGAAAGGTTCGCAAGACTATGGAAGAACACGACCCTGTTCGGCTGCACGCCAGTCCCCTTGTCAAAGAACTGGGGAAACTGCCTGAAGAGTTTCAGCGCGAAGACCTTCTGGATGTCATCGAAAAACGCGGCATAACCAGTCTCCGCCTGCGCTATCCCGCAAACGACGGGCGACTGAAGGAACTCAAGATACCCGTGGACAACAGGCGCCAGATTGAATGCGTTCTGGCCGAGGGCGAGCGCGTTGACGGCTCGAATCTTTACCGCGATATGATAGACCCCGCTTTCAGCGACCTCTATGTCGTGCCCGTTTACAGCACGGCGTTCCTCGACCCCTTCAGCGAAAACGCGCTCAGCGTTATGTGCCGCTTTTTCGACAAAAACGGACAGCCGGCAAGGAACACGTTCGACAACATTCTCGCGCGCGCCGCGCAAAGGCTGAAGGCCGGGACGGGCATTGACCTGTTCGCGATGGGCGAGGTCGAATACTATCTCATCTTCGACGACGCCGAAAGGCTCTTCCCCTCAAGGGCGCAGAGCCATTACCAGGAATCGTCCCCTTTCAGCAAGATGTCGGCGGTGACCGACGAGATAATGCTTGCCCTGGCGCAGATAACCGGCGCGGTCAAGTACTTGCACTCCGAGGTCGGGAACATCATCGAGATAGTCAGCGAACGGCCCGAACTCAACGGCAGGCGAATGGAACAGCACGAGGTGGAGTTCCTGCCCACGCCGATAGAGCAGACCGCGCGCAACATTATGCTGGCAAAGTGGGTCATCCGCTCGGTGGCGATGAAGCACGGGCTTAACGCGACGTTCGCGCCGAAACTCGACGAGGGCGACGCAGGCAGCGGGCTTCACATACATCTCGCAATCGAGAAGGACGGCCGGCAGCAGGTTGTCGACAAAAACGGCCGCCTGACCCCGACATCAAAAAAAGTGATTGCGGGCCTTCTCAAACTCACGCCCAGCCTGACCGCCTTCGGCAATACCGCGCCCTCCGCCTATCTCCGCCTTGTCCCGCACCAGGAAGCGCCGACGCTTATATGCTGGGGCGAGGGCAACCGCTCGGCGCTCGTGCGCGTTCCCCTGGGCTGGCACAGGGTCGGCGACCTTGCGCGCAAGGCAAACCCGGACCAGGCCTCCGAATTCCGGAGAGACGTTGAACGTCAGACGATAGAGTTCCGCGTGCCGGATGGTTCGGCCGATGTTTATATGCTTCTGGCCGCGATGTGCGTGGCGGCGGAATACGGACTGACGATGAAAGACGGGGCGAAGGCGGCCGATTCCCTGCGCGTTCTGGACAACGTTTCAGGAAACAGGAAACTCGCCGGGAAACTTGACTCTCTGCCTGTCTCCTGTTACGAATCGGGAAAAGCGCTGGAAAAGCACCGCGCGATTTACGAGCGCGGCGGCATCTTCCCGAAGACGGCGATAGAGTTCGCGCTGAAAAGGCTGTACGAACAGGGTGACCGCCATATGAACGAGGAGTTGTCGCGTCTCTCGAACAAAGACCGCCTGCGCGAGGCGCGCAAGATAATGTACCGTTATCTGCACGTGATGTAGCCGCTTGTTCAACCGGCATCGGTGACTGTCACCGAGACATAAGGCAAGCAGGGAGGGAAAAACAGGGTCAAAGGGACAGAGGGGCAGAGGGACAAAGCAAAAAAACACTGTTGCCTGTTGCCTTCTTCAATCATTTCCGCGGGAGCGACGTTATGAGCAGACGGGAAGACATCCGGGCTAAGATGCCCGGGATATTGAAAGACATCCTGTCCAGTTACGAGCGCACCGGCGCTCTGCAAAAGGTCGGACAGTACGCCGTGCCTTCGCGCACCGGCGTTGCTGCGCTGCTGGAAGAACTCGAGACAATCCTCTACCCCGGTTACGTCGGACGCCAGGACATCGACGCCGTAAGCATGCCGCACTATATTGGGGAACGTCTCGACACCGTGTTCTGGCTGTTGAGCGAGCAGATAGCCAAGAGCCTGCGGCACGAGTGCAAAACAGACCACACGCTCTGCGACAGTTGCGTCCGCCGCGGAGAGCACCAGACCGTGGAGTTCCTCGCAAGGATTCCCGCTCTGCGCGACTATCTGGCCGACGACCTCGATGCCGCCTTCAAGGGCGACCCCGCCGCCCACGACCTTGATGAGGTCGTATTCTGCTATCCGGGATTCAAGGCGATAACGATATACCGCATTGCGCACGAGTTGTACGTGCAGAGTGTGCCCATACTGCCGCGAATGATGACGGAATGCGCCCATGCCGAAACGGGCATCGACATCCACCCGGGCGCGACCATCGGACGTCGCTTTTTCATCGACCACGGCACGGGCGTTGTAATAGGGGCGACCACCGAGATAGGCAACAACGTGCGAATTTATCAGGGCGTCACGCTCGGCGCCCTCAGTGTCCCGCGAGAGGCCGATATCGAAGCGATGCGCACGAAGAAGCGCCACCCGACCATTGAAGATGATGTGACAATCTATGCGGAGGCGACCGTGCTGGGACCGGCGCGCGTGGGGAAGGGCTCCATCGTCGGCGGCAACGTGTGGCTTACCGAATCAATCCCGCCCGGAAGCAGGATTATGAACGAGCCGCCGTTGCTGCAAAAAGGAATGACCAAAGAGTGGCGGCGCACCAAACCGTTCACCCCCGATTTCCAGATATGAATCCTATGCCTGCATGCTGAGGTACCGCTCGCCCGTATCGGGCGCGACGGTAACGACGCGCTTTCCGCTCCCGAGTTTCGCGGCGATCTTGAGCGCAGCCAGAACATTCGCCCCTCCCGAGATTCCCGTGAAGATTCCCTCGCGTTGCGCGAGTTCGGCCTGCATCTCAATCGCCTCGTTATCTTCGATTGTGATTATCTCGTCCAGGATGTCCGTGTTGAGCACCTTCGGGACAAATCCCGCGCCGATGCCCTGAATCTTGTGCGGCCCCGGCTTCCCGCCGGAAAGCACCGGCGAGGCGGCTGGCTCAACCGCGACGATTTTCACCCTGTCTTCGAGTTTCTCGCGAAGGACCTCTCCCACGCCGGTGATTGTTCCGCCGGTACCCACGCCGGCTACAAAGGCGTCAATCTTTCCGCCGGTTGCGTCCCATATTTCCACCGCGGTCGTCCTGCGGTGTATCCCGGGATTGGCGGGGTTGTCGAACTGGCCGGGCATAAAGATGTTGTCTGCCTTCGCCAGCAGTTCTCCGGCCTTCTCGATTGCGCCGGGCATACCCTTCCCGGCGGGCGTGAGGACGAGTTGTGCGCCGTAAGCGGCGAGGAGTTTGCGGCGCTCTATGCTCATACTTTCCGGCATCGCAAGAACCAGCGGGTAGCCCTTGATGGCGCAGACGAGCGCCAGGCCGATGCCGGTGTTGCCGCTGGTCGGCTCTATCACCGTCATTCCGGGTTTCAGCGTGCCCTTCTTTTCCGCGTCTTCAATCATCGCCATACAGATGCGGTCCTTTACGCTGCCGCCGGGGTTGAAACTCTCAAGTTTCACAAGCACCTCGGCCCATCCGTCTTCAGGCAACCTGTTAAGCCGTACCAGCGGAGTGCCGCCGATGGTCGTGATGTTGTTGTCGTGAAAGGCCATATTTTTCTCCTGAAATGCGGATAATCGGCGATACTCGGGATGTGAAGGGAGGTAACAATTGCCGTAAGGTTAGATACACCCCCGTCTAAATGCTTCGTATAAATGATCAAAGTTGACTTTAAAATACACAATGTAATATCTAGATCTTCCTAAAAGCACTATCTAAATCCCCTATTAAATCTGAGACATTTTCTATTCCAACAGAGATTCTTATCAAAGAATCCGTAATCCCCACCTTTTCCCTTTCTTCTTTTGACATGGAAGAATGAGTCATTAATGCTGGATGCTCAATCAAAGACTCAACCCCACCCAAACTTTCTGCCAATGAAACAATTTCAAGATTGCTTAAAAACGTTTTTGCCTCTTTTAACCCTCCATCTATTTCAAAAGATAACGTGCCCCCAAATCCAGACATTTGTTTTTTGGCCAATTCATACATTGGGTTTTTTTCCAGTCCAGGATAGTTTACCTTCCTGACTTTGGGATGAAGGTCAAGGTATTCAGCAATCTTAATCGCATTCTCGTTGTGTTTTTCCATTCTTATGGCTAAAGTTTTTATGCCTCTTAAAACTAAAAAACTATCAAAGGGAGAGAGCATGGAGCCAATGCCATTTTGGTTGAATTTTAATTTATCATATATTTCCTTGTCGGAAAGCATTATAGCTCCTCCAACAGAATCACTATGCCCATTTAGATATTTTGTTGTGCTATGCACAACAATATCTGCTCCGATCTCCAGTGGTTTCTGGAAATAAGGGCTCATAAAAGTATTATCAACCACTACAATTATATTCTTCTTTTTAGCGATCTCTGAAATCGCTTTAATATCACAGAGTTTCATCAATGGGTTAGTTGGGGTCTCCAGCCATATAAGTTTTGTATTGTTTTTAATGGCCTTTCCCACATTATCTGCATTCCTCATATCCACATAACTGAAATCAACATTAAAATTATTATTAAAAACTGAATTGAATAGCCTTTTTGTTCCACCGTATAAATCATCGAAAGCAATAACATGGTCTCCGGGTCTCAATACAGTTAAAGCTATTGTGGTTTCTGCGGCCAGCCCTGACGCAAAAGCTAAGCCAAATTTTGCATTTTCCAGGACAGCCAGTCTTCTTTCTAATGCGTCCCTTGTTGGGTTGCTGGTTCTTGAATACTCATAACCTCCTGTGGCTTTATCCACTTCTTTTCTTGCAAATGTTGATGAGAGATGTATGGGTATGACAACGTCACCGCTTCCGCCTTCCTTGAAATTGGGCTCTTCACCAGTGTGAATTGCATTTGTTTCGAATTTATTTTTCCCACACATTGAAATCTCCGTAGAGGTTTTTACTAAGATACCGTTCTGAACTATCTGGAAAGACTGTTACTATATTAAGATTATTATCTTTATGCCTCTCAGCAATTATTTTGGAAGCAAAGGCTGCTGCTCCTGAAGAACTTCCAACCAACATGCCTTCATGTTTTGCCAAAAAATTCAACGTAGAATGTGCATCTTCGTCTTTAACAGTAATAACCTCATCAATCAAATTTCTATCTAATATTTTTGCAGTATTTAGATCGTCGACGCCTATGCCCTCAATTTTATGCGAACCTGGTTTGCCTTTACCAAGGATTGATCCTTGAGGTTCTACTGCCATTGTTTTCACGTCAGGCAAATTTTCTTTCAAAAATCTTGCCACTCCTGTAAATGTGCCTCCCGTACCAACACCGGCCACAAAAATATCTATTTTCCCGTCTAATTCCTCGTATATTTCTCTGGCTGTTGTAGCATAATGCGCTTTCGCGTTGGATGGATTAGAAAATTGTTGTGGCATATAAGAATTAGGGGTTTTTTGGGCCAATTTAGTTGCTTCTTCAATTGCACCTTCCATGCCTGCTGCTGTCGGAGTTGTTACTATCTTTGCTCCTAATGCTTTCATCAGGATTTGTTTTTC
>JBDRIB010000153.1:0-8718 GCA_043816375.1 Planctomycetota bacterium
GGCTTTTTTATCTTTAGATTTTTTGACAGCGATTTTGAGGTATTTTTATGGTTTAGGAGTTGGTCGCAGAGTAAAATCAGAGAATTGTTTAACAGTGTAATTGTTTAAAACTGACTTTTTCAGGAACGACTATGTAGTCCGGCAGTTGTGAGCAAGAATGCCGTTGGCGAAGTAAGTCTCATGCCCCTCTACTGAGAGGTTGAAAACCTTTTCCGGCTTCACGGCTATGCGTTCGACTGTTTCAACTCTGTCAAGCACTTCAGATCCTCAATCTTCTGGATTACAATCAATTCAAGGTGCGGGTATTGCTTGCGGAAACGACGAATCGTTTCCTGGTGGCGTTCGTGAAACCAACCCTTGATTTCCAAGTAATGCCCGGTTTCCAATCGGAAATCGGGAGCATAGGTTCTGTCCCCGAGAATAAAGCGCTCAGGTTCATACTCCCATCGCAGCCCAATCTTGTCCATAAACTCAGCCGCCTTGACTTCCCAGTAGGAGCGCATGCGGATGCCCTTGTGGAAGTACTTGAGCTTCTTGCTAAACGGCGACCTGCGTCCATACATCGGGTTGCGCTTGCCTGATGTGTCCCAGTGGTTATCTCCGCTGACTTTTACGCGGACTTCCGGCCGATCCATCGGGTTGTTCTCGCGCATACGTTTCGATGAAGCAGCTGCAAGAGGACATTTGTCTTTTGTCAACCCGCGGTTCCACGCAGGCTTCCCGCGTAACCACGCCGCATGCTCCGGATTTTCCCTGGCAGCCTTGTTCGCTTTGGCGGTGCGCCGTTTCCTTTCTTCTGGCGTGGCTGAAGCTGCCCATGTTTGCATTTGCTTGCGAGCGGCTTTACTCTTACGTTTTCTGAGCGAAGCGCAAATAGTAGGAGCGTTGTAGCGTTCCCGATATTCAGCAGGTGATATGCCATGTTCAACACGAAGATGTCTCTGTAGAGATGAAGGCACAATGAAACCACAAATCACACAGGTAATGCCTTCTCCAATAACTTCCAGCTTGTCACCCGTGCGCAGTTCGCTCGCACGAACCCAGCCACGAGCGGTCCAGATAGGATGGTCACCTGTGACAAAAACTTCTCGGCCAGACTTGGTGCGAATGCGAAAGAGTTCAGTAGCTACCGAGGTAGGTGTTGCATAAACCTTCTTGAAGCGGATATGCCTGGTGAGCACCAAATCGCCCTCACGGATTTCTTCAATGGGCCTCCAACCGCGGTCGGTAAACACAAGCGTACCTCGGCGGAAACAGTTAGGGTGGTATGGCGGAAGTGAAAGCCCGTGGCCCTGAAGCCACTTGTCACTCTTGCCTTTCAGGTACAGCGGCTTGCCTTTCGGCGCGATGTAGAAATCGCTGCGCTCCTTATCCCACCGCGGGAATGGTGCGAGCGTCTCAATGTCTGCTGCCGGCGAGTCGAGCACCTTGCGCACTGTCTTCATGGCGAGCGCGACCTTGAACACCTTTCCGTTCATCTCACGGCAAATCAGTGATGTCCGTTCATCCATTACCGCGCGTATCTGGTACTCCTCGTAGCCTGCTTCGTGAAGCGAAAATACCGAACCCCAGTTGCGCGCGCGATTCATGGTCGTTGCGGCGACGCGGTCATACAGATACTGCTTCCCGCCAACGCCGCGGCTGCCCAGCATGAATTCCTGCAGCTTCGCGCCTATCGCCTTGCGGCCGAGTCCCTCTTCGACACCCTCGGTAATAACTTTCTTGAAGTCGCCGCTCAGTTTTTCCGGAAAGACTCTTCCAATCCAGAACCGGTCGTGCTTCACAAGCCAGTCCACCGCGAGCTGGTGTTTCAAATCGAAACTCGTCTGGATGTTATCCGGTACATACCTGATTGCCTTGCCAACGCGGAACGCCTTCGTCAGATACCGCTTCATTTCCGGTTCAAGCTTCGCAGCCATCTTTTCGCCGAACACGCTCTCGGCATACTGCATGACTTCAGAGATTTCTTCTTTCACGTCAATCTTGGCAAACTCGTCCACCTGGCTTTTCAGCACCCGCGACAGCGCTGCTTTATAGAGGTTATCGAATTGCATGAAGGCGTCCGGGCCCACAGACTTGGAGAAGCAGATGGTGCAGAGTATCGCCGTCACCAGACCCTCCGCCCTGTGGAGAGCCGAGGTCGGTACGTCCGAGAAAACTCCCGGCTTGCGTTTCTCAAGAACAGACACAGACATCCTCAAATATCTCCCGTCTTGCGAGTTCACCCTGAAGTGATTTGCGAAGCGACAACAGCGAGTCGACTAATTCCTTCCCTGCATTTTGCGGCATCATCTGCGGCTGCACCCCGCCCGCCGCAAGCGTGTCCAGTGACAGCGGGCCCATCGAAGACATGATAAACGGCACGTCCGCGCCCGCGTGCTTCAGCGGTTTCTGTAGCATCATCTTGCGGCCATCGTTTATGGTGAGGACACCGAGCCGCACAAGCTTGTTTACGATTTCCGCCACCTTCGCTTCGTCCGTGACGTCTATCTCTTTGAAGCGGAGTTCCCAGTCCTGAATCCCAAAGCCCTGCTTAATCAGGAAGTTGTTTATGCGGTATTCAAGGCGAGACTGTTTCGGTTCGATGACGTGGTACTTGAAGATTTCCTGCTGCGAGGTGCCTTCGCCTGCGCCGCCGAGGCCGCCCTTCTCGGTCAGGCCAATCAGCCGGCCAGGCACGCCGTGCGCGACACGTATCTCTTCCGCGTTATCGTTCCTGAACATGCGGAACGACGCATCCTTGATGGCGACCGCGAGAGGCTTGATTTCGACTTCGACCTTCTCGCCCTCGTCCTGCACGACTTCCAGTATCAGCGTCTTGTGCGCCTGGCCCTTGATATGCTCGCGGAAATATTCCTCGATGCGCTTCCGCGTGCCGCGGGCCAGCTCGCCGCCCTTCACGATTATCGCGTACTGCGGAACCGCATTGTTGTCGAAGAACGAAATGTTGAAATCACCCACCTTCTTGTTCCCGATAAGCGCGCGCAGCGCAGGCAGGAAATCAGGCAGACCGTAGTAGCTCGAACGCGGCTGGTAGTTCTTCAGGTGAATGACTTCATTAAGACGCCGCTGCCTCGACTTGTCCTTGTCGCGCGGGTCGAACGAGTTCTTGTGATTCGGGTCTGTGCCGAATTTGCGAAAATAAACCATCTTCCCGGTACGCTTCTGGATGAACCCCTTCTTGTCCTTGCGGACCCGCATGGTGACTGCGGGGATGTGATATATTTCCTTCGGCGGCCCGGTGCCGAGCCGGTTGCGCACCACCTCGAAGTAGCCGTTGCCGAGCGCCTCGAAGTCGGTGAGCACGTTCTCAAGTATTTCGCTCCAGGTCTGTTCCGAATTGGGGCGGTCGAAGAAATCTTTCAGCCTGCGCTTGTTCGCATCGTCCTGCTTCTCCACCCCCTCAGGAACCACGAACTCGTAGCCCAGGCCTGCGGTGGAAATCGCTTTCGCTTTTACGCAGCGATAGTGCCAGGTGCTTATCTCAAGGAAGAGGGCGAGCGCTTCGAGGCCGTATGGCGGCTCCTTCGCGCCGGTCTTGTCGTAGTCCCACGTGTCTTCGAAAAGCTGAGTGGAACGCCCGGCGGCATCGGTGCCGCTTTCGTTCTCTCCGAGAATCGTTGCTTTTACTATCTCCGCCACTTATTCTGCCTCTTCCAGGACCTTCACATCAAGAAGCTAAAGCATCACAGCTGGCATATTCTGCCTCTAAAAGGTAAAGGCCCTTTTCAGGCTGAAAATGGGGACATGATTTTTTGCAAAGGATATGACGTCAGGATATAGGCATGCAATTATGCATATGAAATGCACGACGACCTGTTGCTGACATAACTACTTTTTCTTAGAATCAGAGCGCTTTGACTTATGGACTTTCATATAGTTGGCTGATTTCTCGACAGGCGCTTCGACTGTGAATCCGGCCGCCTCAGCGGGCTCCTTCATCGCCGAGGTTATGGCGCGAATCGTCTCGGTCGAGAGGTTGATATTTTTGGCCAGCACTTCCATGTCGCGCTTCTCCCAGAATTCGCCTTCGTCCCGCACGCTCTTCAGTATCCCAGCCTTCTCGCAGAGGTCCAACATTTGTATCACCGCCATGTGGCACCTCGTGAAGTGCGTCGCGTACTGAGTCTTCGTGAATCCCTTGCCGCGCCACAGCCTGCCTTTTCCAAGTCTGCCGAGCATCACGGAGAAACTCTCGCTGCCTTCGCCGACATTGACGCGCAGAACAACGCCGCTGCCTGATTTGGTGATTCGTTCGACACGGTGCTGGTGAAGCTCGTCCGCCATCTTGATGAGATTGAAGTAGCGCTGCTTCTTCCGCGGCGGGAGTTTGCCTGCGTTCATCGTGCCGCCGATGCGATTGATAATTTCGTACAGCTTCTTTTCATCAGCCGTCTCGTCGAAGTGTGCGTGAGTCATCATGAAACCCAGTGACCGTTCGTCATACTCCGCACCGCGGTAGCGGCCGAATCCAAATTCCACAACCGCCCGCTTGATTTCGATAATCTCGCCCACCGATTCCACAGCCAGGTCAGAGAATTTTTCTTTCAGAACTTGTAGTTTCTCTATCAACTCCGCCTTGCGGCCCCTGAATGCCAGTTCCCAGTGTATTGTAAGCCCCATAACTACCTCCTTTACGAAGAACATTTCCTGAAAAGTTTGTCCGACACAATCGCCTCGTGCTGTGCCGGTATCCATTCGCCCTCGAACTCGGCGCGCCCGGTATAGAAACGGTTCTTCAGAATGTTCCATACCGTCGAGTCGCTCCACGCACCACCGCGGCGCGGCTTCGTGTCTCCAGCATTGAGCAGCCCCACAATCTTGCGAAGACTCTTGCCTGCCGCCTTCCACTGAAATATCTGCTTCACCGCCGCCGCTTCTTCCTGGACATTGACGAGCGCGCCGCCCTCGTTGCGATAGCCATACGGGATGCGTCCGCCGACGTAGCCGCCCTGCGACTTCTTCGCGCACCTGCCTTTGCTCAACCGCTCGGCAATCAGCCGACCCTCAAATTGCGAGATGCTGGCCATTATGTTTCTAAATAATTCACCCGTCGGTGTCGAGGTGTCGATGCCCTCACGCACGAAGATGACGCCGACACCGCAGCCGCGCAGCACCGCCTCTATCTCAATCACATCCTTCACTGAGCGCCCGACGCGGTCAATTGACGGGAACACCACCACGTCGAATTTGCCGCATTTTGCATCCGCGAGCAGTCGCTCAAGTGAAGGCCGCTCGCGCCGATAGCCGGAAACGCCATTCTCGCGGTAGATATCAAACATCTGCCACCTGCGATAATCCGCGTGCCGCCTGACATCCGCTTCCTGCGCATCGAGGCCGAACCCGTTCTGCGCCGCGCGCTCCTGGCTTACGCGGACGTATCCTGCGGCCCTGTGTACGCAACCGGTTTCTTTTGCCATAACATATCCTCCCGCGCTTTGCGCGCTGCAAACGCCTTGACATCTTCCTTGTAAGCTGTGTGCAACCCGTTCTCATCGCTCCACCAGTAAAAATCGAAGATGTCAGTCAGTACTTTGCCTGCCTTCAACTTCGAATCGCATTCAAGGCAAGCGCAGACAATATTGCTGGCATCGTCATCCGCGTGCAGGGTTATTTCCCTGGCATCCCCGCAAAACTCGCAGTCATCAATAGCTCTCTTCATTCCAAACCTCCGCACTCATTCTTCCAACATGTCAGCGATAAAGTACACTACCTCCGAGTTCTCGGAATTGTCCCTCAACAACTTCACCACCTCATTCACCGTGTAATAACCCGGCTTGATGCCAAACTCATTCTCCGGGATATACAGGGAACCAGTCAACCAACTCATTCGCCATCTCCTTTCTTCGGGTCGTCAAACGACCAGAAACGAACCTTCTCAAAATGATTTGCCATACCCTCCAATCGCTTCTTCAACTCATCCTGCGACTCGCATTCGACAAACGCCCGCGCAATTTCCAGGCGGCCCGCGATGATTCGGATAAGCTTCTCCTCCGCCTGGGACGAGTCATTGATTTGAAAGTCGAAGCGCAGCGGCTTCTCTTCCCGGTCAATCGAGATAAACTCCAGCAGCGCGTTGCCCAGCCGGAATTCGAACTTCTGACTGCCGCCTTCAAGCAGATACGCCGGGTCCACGCCGCCCTTGTCATCCTGATAAAGATATTTGCGCAGAATCTTCACCCGCATAGTGCGCAGGCCTTCTTCAAACATCTTTACCATCGGCGTCAGATAGAGCACGATGGCTACTTCAGCTTCACGCGCTTCTTTCGCGTTCCTAAACTTCATTTCTGAATCACCTCCTTTCTCGCTACAACCGGCGCTATCGCAGCGTCCCATACATGCTTGGAATCGCGAGGAAGGCAAATGGAATCTGCGCGTCTTGTGGAAATTCCGGCAACTTATTACCCACGAGGGCGCTCTGGCAGGGAAGCTACTTTCAGCTGCAGAGATTCGTCGAGTTCTGTCCGCCCACCCGCTCAAGAAATTGGGATCCTTATATCTTGACTCGGTTACCGGGTGGTGATATACTTGTATTAAGTGTGCGTAGTGCGTGAAAGAGCGTTTTAGGGCAAGCGTCTCCAATGAAAAACAGCAGGCAGGAACTTTTCATAAGGCATCCAGACAACCCGATTATTGCGGTAAAGGACATCCCTTATCCGGTCAACACAGTCTTCAACGCGGCCGCCGCGAGACTCGAAGGCGAGACTCTACTCCTTCTGCGTATTGAGGACAGGCGAGGCTTCTCGCACCTGACCGCCGCGCGGAGCAGGGACGGCGTGAGCGGCTGGAAGATTGAGAAAAAGCCGACACTGGCGCCGAGCCCGGAAAGGCACCCCGAGGAGACCTGGGGCATCGAGGACGCCCGCGTCACCTTCATTGAGGATATCGCTAAGTGGGCCATCGTCTACACGGCTTACTCGGACCTCGCGCCGCTGGTGTCGCTCACCCTGACGGAGGACTTCAGGAAGTTCGAGCGCATAGGCCCCGTGCTTCCGCCGGAGAACAAGGACGCCGCGTTGTTCGGGGCGAAGTTCAGCGGTTGCTATGCCATATTGCACCGGCCCATGCCAGTGTGTCCCGATGCGGGCGCGCATATCTGGATTTCTTTTTCGCCGGACCTGAAGCACTGGGGCGGCCACCATGTCTTGCTCAGGGCCCGCCAGGGTGGATGGTGGGACGCGAACAGGATCGGCCTCTCGGCGCCGCCCTTGAAGACCAACGAGGGATGGCTCCTGCTTTACCACGGCGTGCGCGAGACAGTCAGCGGCTCCATCTACCGCCTGGGTCTTGCTCTTCTCGACCTCGACGACCCGACCAGAGTCATCCGCCGCTCGGACGAATGGGTCTTCGGACCCGAAACGCCGTACGAGAGGGTGGGAGACGTGGGTAACGTCGTCTTCCCTTGCGGGTGGACGCTGGAAGGCGACCAACTGCGCATCTACTACGGCGGGGCGGACAACTGCGTGGCGCTTGCGACGGGGAGCCTCACCGGGGTCCTTGACTGGCTTCGGAACCGCGGGAGGCAAGCATGAAAGTGGCTATGGCTTTCACACCTGTTGCCTGGAGGACGCCGCCGCACCACTACGGCCCGTGGGAGCGCTTCGTGTCGCTCCTGACCGAGGCCCTCGTGGAAAGGGGGGTGGACGTAACCCTGTTCGCGACTGCCGACTCAGAAACGCGCGCCAGGCTCCACGCCGTCTGCGAGCGACCCTACGAGGAAGACAAATCCATTGACCCCAAGGTGTGGGAATGCCTTCACATCTGCGAGGTCTTCGAGCGCGCGGGCGACTTCGACCTGATCCACAACAGCTTCGACTTCCTGCCGCTAACATACTCCGGCCTCGTGAGGACGCCGGTACTGACGACAATCCACGGCTTCTCGTCGCCGAAGATACTGCCTGTGTACAGGAAGTACAACGGCAGGGTGTTTTACGTCTCGATAAGCGACGCGGACCGTGCGGAAGGGTTAAGCTACATCGCTACCATCCACCACGGCATTGACCTCGAGAACTTCACCTTCCGCGGGGAAGGTGGCGACTACCTCCTGTTCTTCGGTAGAATCCATCACGACAAGGGGGCAAAGGAAGCCGTCGAGATTGCAAAACACACGGGTCGCAGGCTCGTCATCGCCGGCGTTGTGCAGGACCGGGAATATTTCGAACGCGAGGTGGAGCCGCACATCGACGGCGGGCAAATTTCCTACGTGGGCAGTGCAGGCCCGAGACAGCGCGACGAACTCCTGGGCAACGCCTACGCGCTCCTGCACCCCATCAACTTCAACGAGCCGTTTGGGTTCTCGGTCATCGAGTCAATGGCCTGCGGCACGCCGGTAATCGCTGTGAACCGCGGATCCATGCCCGAGCTCATCACCCACGGCGCCGACGGGTTCCTCGTCTCGAACGTCGAAGAGGCCGCCACCGCGGTGGGGAAAATCCCCACCATTGACCGCGCCCGATGCCGAAAGACGGTCGAGGAACGCTTTACCGTCGACCGCATGGCGGACAGATACCTGAGACTGTTGAAAAAGTCTTGTATTGACAAAAAAAAAAAAAACAGGTTATAATGTCCACGTAAAAAAAGTATAATGCTCCAGAAAGAATAAATCAATAAAAAGGAGCGCAAATAATGCAAGGGAAAAAAAGTTCGCAAATCAGTTTCTACGGCATTATCTATAACGAACTTATTCCAAAAGACCACCTTCTGCGGCGAATTAGCAAC
>JBDRIB010000154.1:0-2134 GCA_043816375.1 Planctomycetota bacterium
GACGATGGCGAGTTTGATACCCTCCGGCAGTGCGTCCACCTTGCGCATACTCGGCGGGATTGCTTCGGATATCGCTTCCAGCAGAGATTCTTTTCCGAGGCCGGTAGTCGTGGATGTCAGAACGGGAGGGCCGAAGCCGAGCGAAAGAAACTCCGTCGCGAGCAACTCGAGCCTGTCGTTGTCAACCTTGTTCGCGACGAGCACCGGACGGCGGCGTTTCTTGCGAATGATTTCCGCGATTCCCCTGTCCAGCGTTGTAAGGCCGTCCTGCACGTCAACGACCATTACGAGCACATCGGCCTCGTCCACGGCCTTTTCAATCTGCTTCGCCATCAAATTCGCCAGTAAATTCTTTTTTTCCATTCCCATGCCGCCGGTATCGACGAGTTCGAACCGGCATCCGTTGTGCTCGATGATCGTCCCGATTCGGTCGAGCGTTACGCCGGGTGTCTTCTCGACAATAGCCAGCCGTCTGCCGGCGAGGTAGTTAAAGAGCGAACTCTTGCCGACATTCGGGCGGCCTATAATTGCGACATATGGAATTTTCATTGTATTGAATGACAAACGGATATTCCGGGTATTTACGGTGACAGTCACTAATCTACGAATCGCGCTCGCGCTGCTCTCGCGATTCCGCCCGTTCCGGGTCCTCGCCCTGAGGACCCGTCAGGGTCCGAATGGGTAATTAGTGACAGTCACCTGCACCTTTCGTACTTACAGGATGTATTTCGAGAGGTCCTCGTCTTCGGCGATGGCGCTGAGTTTGTCGCGGACGTATTTCTCGTCAATTCGAAGCGTTTTGCGCGAGGTGTCGGGCGCGTCGAAGGATATTTCTTCCAAAAGGGATTCCATCACCGTGTGAAGCCTGCGGGCGCCGATATTCTGTGATTTCTGGTTCACCTCTTCGGCGATGGATGCCAGTTTGGTTACTGCGTTCTTATGGAATGACAGTTTTACGCCCTCCGTTTGCAGTAGCGCCTTGTATTGTATGGTCAGCGCGTTTTTCGGCTCGGTGAGAATTCTCACGAAGTCGTCTTTGTTCAGGCTGTCGAGTTCGACCCGGATTGGGAAGCGGCCCTGCAGTTCCGGGATGAGGTCGGACGGCTTTGCGACGTTGAAGGCGCCTGCGGCGATGAAGAGGATGTGCTCGGTGCGCACTACGCCGTAACGCGTGACGACGTTCGAGCCCTCGATTATCGGCAGGAGGTCGCGCTGCACGCCTTCGCGCGAGACGTCGGGGCCGGTGTGTTCGCTCTGGCGTCCGGCGACTTTGTCAAGTTCGTCGATGAAGACAATGCCCGAGTCTTCAACCCGTGTGACGGCTTCTCTGGCGATCTTGTCCTTGTCAATCAACTTCTCCGATTCCTGCTGTATCAGCATCTGTTTTGCCTCTCCGACCGGCATCTTCGAGCGTCGTGTGTGGGACGGCATCATTTTTTCGAACATATTCTGGAAGTCAACTCCCATCTGTTCGATGCCGGAGGAAGAGATGATTTCGACCATCGGCATCAGTTTGCTCTCGACGCTCAGTTCGATTTGCCGGTCATCGAGTTCGCCTGCGCGAAGTTTCTGGCGGAACTTCTCCCGCGTCCGCGCGGCGCGTTCGCCTGCTTCCATTGAGGCTGGTCCTCCGACGACATGCATGGAGTAGTCTTCTTCGTCAACGACGTCGGCGTTCTCGACGGGGGACACCTCGTCCGGTTTGTACTCGACGACACCCGAGGCGGGCGGCAGCAGGAGGTCCAGCAACTTTTCCTCAGCCGCGGCTCCGGCTTTTTCGCGGACCGTCGTGAAATGTTCGGTGCGTACTATATTCACGCCGATTTCCGTGAGGTCGCGTATCATCGATTCGACGTCGCGCCCGACATAGCCGACTTCGGTAAACTTCGATGCCTCGATTTTCAGGAAGGGCGCCTTTACGAGACCCGCGAGCCTGCGCGCGATTTCGGTCTTGCCCACGCCTGTAGGGCCTATCATTATTATGTTTTTCGGTAGCACCTCGTCTCTCAGGTCTCCCGTCAGCTGTCGGCGGCGCCACCGGTTTCTTATCGCTATGGCGACGGAGCGTTTTGCCTGGTCCTGTCCGATGATGTACTTGTCCAGTTCGGCGACTATCTGTCTGGGCGTGAGTTCT
>JBDRIB010000155.1:0-13452 GCA_043816375.1 Planctomycetota bacterium
GGACAGAAGGCTTAGAAGGCGTATGGCGCTTGCGGCCGCCGGAAAGGCCGCGGAGCACTTTAATATCGAGCGGCAGGCGAAAGAGGTTCAAACGATTTATCAAACGCTGCTCTCCCGGACAAAAAAGTCTCGTCCTGAAAACGATGAAGGTGCTTTTTCTTATACAGGGATTCGAGCATCCCGCCAGCCGTTACCGCGTGCTGCAATATCTCGATGTTCTGCGCGCCTCCGGCGTGGAAGACAAGGTTGTTCGATACCCGGAAAATCGCAGCCGGTGGCGGGCACTGGCCGGCGACCTTGCCGAAAGCGACATCGTTTTCGTCCAGAAGAAACGGCTGAAACCCCGGCACGCGCGTTTCATACGCCGCTGCGGCCCGGCAAAAATCGTGTACGACTTCGATGACGCGGTGATGTTCAAGTCTTCCCGCGCGAAATCCCGCCGCTCGCGCAAGCGGATGTCCGCTTTCGTGCGGATGTGCGAAGCGAGCGATTTCGTTATCGCGGGAAACGGTTATCTTGAGCAGATGGCCCGGGAGCACAACGCGAATACGGCGATTGTCCCCACATCCATCAACACCGATTTGTATCCCGAAAGGAAGGCGCAGGAGACGGACAGCATTACGCTGGGCTGGATAGGCGGGCGGAAATCGCTTGTCTTTCTCAGGGAACTCGCGCCGGTGCTGGAAGAAATTCACGGGCAGCATCCGAAGGCCCGGTTGAAGATAGTGTGCAACGATTTTTTCGATTTGTCCCGGATGCCGGTCGTGCGCAAGGAGTGGAGCGAGGCGGAGGAAGGGGCGGACGTGGCGAGTTTTGATATCGGCCTGGCGCCGCTTCCCGACGACCCGTGGTCGCGCGGCAAGTGCGCCACGAAGTTATTGCAGTGCATGGCCGCGGGAGTGCCGTGCGTTGCGTCCGCGGTGGGCGTGCATAAAGAGATAATAAAAGAAGGGGAGAACGGGTTTCTGGGCGGCACGCCGGAAGAATGGCGCGAGGCGCTAAGCCGCCTCTGTTCCGATGCCGGACTGAGGTCGGCACTGGGCCGGAAGGCCCGGGAAACCGTGGAGAGAGATTATTCGCTCAGGTCGAGTGCGCCGAAACTGCTCGAAATTCTGAAAAAAAACACCGGTACAGGAGAAGAAGCGCGTGAAGTCAGACGGTGACAAAACTGCGGACCTGACGATTGTAATCATACTTCTGATTGCGACGTTCCTGCTGAAGGTCGGCGTGGTTTCGAACACCTGGGCAATCAGCACCGACAGCCCGCGATTCATCTATATGGCGGAAGACATAAAGTCGGGGAACCTCGACGACGCCATTACAAAGGATTACCACCTGCTGCTGCCGCTGATGACGGCGGGCGTCTCCTCGTTTCTCGGCATTAGCAGCGAAATCGCGGGCACGTGGATAGTCGTCGCCTTCGGAGCGCTTGCAGCGGTCCCGCTCTACTTTCTCGGAAAGCAGATATACGGGCGCGTGGCCGGAGTGTTTGCGGCGCTGATGTGGGCGACGTACCACTACATTATGCGCGAGACCGCCGACCTGATGTCGGACGGAATAGAGCTGTTTTTTATCCTGAGCGCTCTTTGCGTGACCATCTGGGCTCTGCGCACAAAGCGCCCCGCGCTGCTGCTCCTTTGCGGCGCTGCCGCGGGACTGGCATATCATGCCCGTCCGGAGGGAATGGCGGTTGCGGCGGCGGCCGCCGTGTATGTTCTGCTTTCAAGAAAATACGAGTGGCGGCTGAGGCGGAAGGTGGTCGGAATTGTATGCGTCTTTATTGCGGCGCTGGCCGTCGCGGCGCCGTACATCTACAAGATAAGCAATACGCCGGAAGGTTTCGAACTGAGGATTACATACAAGAAGAGCGTTATGCAACTGCTCGGTTTGAAAAAATCCGCCCCGGTGCCTTCGATACAGAACAAGCCCGAAGAGAACGATGAAACCTCCGGACAACAGGGCGGCATTCCCCTGCCCGTGCGGGAAAAACGTCCGGCCTCTGCGCAGATACTGGATACCGTCCGCGTATACCTGTGGGTTCACGGGCCGTTTTTGGGATTTACGCTGATAGGCCTTGTTGTGGCCGCTCTTAAAAGGCGCTCATCCCGGCCCGGGACGACCCTGCTGGCGGGCACGGCTGTCATATTCGCGATTGTAGTGATGCTGCTGGCGATAAATATTTACAACACCGCTTCCCCGAGCAAAAGGCACCTGATGTCCGCTGTGGCTCCGACGATACCGGTGTGCGGAGCGGGAATGGCGTTTATGCTGTCGTGGATGGCGGGTTTGTTCAGAAAGCGGTTCTCGCCTCGCAACTCAATGTTTCTGGCGCTTGGGCTGTGCACGCTCGCTCTGGCCGGCTCCGCCGTTGTCGGCCTTCGACCTCAGCGAATGGAGGAAACCACGCAGAGGATTATGGCCGAGAGGATACGCGAGTTCAATATTGATTCGCCGAAGATTATGAGCAATTTCGAGAAAATCGCGTATTACTCCGGCGGGGTGCATGCAGGCTTTCCGTCTGTTGATTCGCTGAACGCCTTTCTTAAATCCGCGGAAATCCTGAATGCGGATTTCGTCGTCGTCAGCGACGAGGAAATCGAGAAATATCCGTTCCTGAAACCTGGAAACGTTGACCCGAGGCGTCTGGAATTCATCTGCCGGATAGCAGAGGACTCGGTCAGGGAGAGGTTCAACCTGGACATTAAACTCGACCCCGAAGACCGGCTGACTCTTTACCGTATTGTAAAGCAATGACGGACAGGCCCGATTTATCCGCGATAGTCGTCACCTGGAATACGAGGGATATGACCCTCGATTGCCTGGAGGCCTTGCACGGGAGCATCGGAGCGCTCGGCGCCGAGATTTTCGTTGTGGACAACGGCTCGTCCGACGGCACGGTGGAAGCGGTTTCGCAGCGATTCCCCTCGGTCAGACTGATTGTCAATCCGGACAACAGAGGTTTTGCGGCGGCGAACAATCAGGCAATCGGTGCTTCGTCGGGACGGTACATCCTGCTGGTGAACTCCGACGTCATCGTTGAGAAGGGAACCCCTGCCGCACTTGTTGAGTTTATGGACGCTACGCCGCAGGCGGGCGCCGCAGGGGCGCAACTTGTGTCGCGGACGGGCAAACTCGAGCACTCCGCGGCGGCCTTTCCCTCACTTGCGACGGAACTGCTCAACAAGAGCCTTCTGCGCGTACTGATGCCCTCGCGCTACGCCGTCGGCAGGGACCAGGCCGGCTCACCGTCACAGGTTGATTCCGTCCTCGGCGCGTGTATGATAGTCAGGCGCGAGACCGTAGAGTCGGTCGGCGCCTTCGACGAGGATTTTTTCTTTTTCCTCGAAGAGACCGACTGGTGCCGTCGGATGCGCGATGCGGGCCTGGAGATATATCTTGTTCCCTCTGCGCGGGCGATACACTTGAAAGGAAGGAGCAAGTCGCCGTTTCGCGCGGAAGCCCGGGTGGAGTATTACAGGTCTCTCTACAAGTATTTCAGGAAGCATTCCGGACCGGCGACGCGGCTTTTTCTGCGCGTCGGGAAACTGGTCAAGGTGGCTCTGAATTTCGTCATGCTGGCCGCGGCAAACGCGTTCACTATTTTTTGCGTTGACGGCCTGCGTGAGAAGTTGCGAATATACTCCTTACTGTTCGGCTGGCATCTGGCCTTTTGTCCCGAAGGTATCGGACTTCCCGGGAAAAGGGCGAACGACCGCCGTCACCGTTCCTGAGCAAGAGCATATGAAAATCGCCTCACACCAGATAAGCGAAGGCGCCCCGTGCTTTATCGTCGCCGAGGCCGGCCTGAACCACAACGGCCTGCTGCGCATTGCAAAACTCCTGGTCGACGTTGCCGTAATAGCGGGAGCGCAGGCGGTCAAGTTTCAGAAGCGCGACCTGAAAAGCCTTTACCGCGCGGAGGAACTCGGCGACCGCGCCGGCAGCGAACAGCAATTCCAGTACATCCTGCCGCAACTTGAGAAATATGAACTGCCCGAACCCGACTTCCACGAATTGAAGGCTTACTGCGACGAAAAGGGCATCATCTTTCTCTGCTCTCCCTGGGACGTGCCGAGCGCAGACTTCATAGACTCGCTGGGCGTGCCCGCCTTCAAAGTCGCTTCGGCCGATATGACGAACTTCGTTTTGCTCGAACATCTGTGCTCCAAAGGCAGGCCGCTTATTGTTTCTACCGGAATGTCGACGGAAAGCGAGGTGGCACGGACGGTCGAATTTCTCAAGGGCAGAAAGGCGGATTTCGCCCTCCTCCACTGCAACAGCACGTATCCGGCGGCATACGACGAATTGAACCTGCGGTGTATGCCGGCTATGAGGGAGCAGTTCGGCGTTCCGGTCGGTTACTCCGGTCACGAACGCGGCGGCGCGGCTACGCTGGCGGCGGTCGCTCTCGGCGCGCGCATTGTCGAGAAGCATCTCACGCTCGACCGCACTATGAAGGGGCCGGACCATCCCGCAAGCCTGGAGCCGGAGGAGTTTATCAACCTCGTGAAAGACATTCGCGTCGTCGAGCGGTCTCTCGGCAGTCCGCACAGGTGGGTAACGCGCGGCGAGTTTATGAACCGCGAGGTGCTGGGTAAAAGCCTTGTTGCTGCATGTGATATAAAGAAGGGCCGGAAAATCACGCGCGAAATGGTGACCGCCAAAAGCCCGGGCAAGGGAATCTCCCCGCAAAGGCTGGGTGAATTGCTGGGCACCATCGCGCGGCGCGACATACCCCCCGACGGATATTTCGACGAAAGCGATTTCGGCAAACCGTTGCAGGAAATCGGGCCGGTGGATTTCCCACTGCCCTGGGGTATGATAGTCAGGTTCTCCGACATCGACAAACTTGTGGTTTTCGGGCCGCAGATTGTTGAGTTTCACCTGACCGAGGCCGACCTCTCGCGTCATACCCTCAAAGGCCGCTACGAGCAGAAACTGGCCGTGCATATGGCCGAGTATGTCGGGGAAAACCTTGTCGATTTGTGCTCGTGCGACAGGGAACTCCGTGCCCGCTCAATAAGGCGCGTGGAGGAGGTTACAGAACTTGCCCGCGCAATCGCGCCCGACTTCGATACGGGCGAACCGCCGAAGATTGTCATCCATCCCGGCGGCATGAGTTTCGAACCCCAGCCGAATCGCGCCACAGTCCTGCTCGACAACCTTGCAGATTCCCTCGGACAAATAAACACCGAAGGCGTCGAACTTTTGCTGGAAAATATGCCGCCTCTGCCGTGGTATTTCGGCGGACAGTGGTATCACAACGTCTTCGTGGATGCCGAAGAGATTGCGGGATTATGTGAGCGGCTGAATTTCAAATTGTGCCTTGACGTCTCACATGCGCAACTCGCCTGCAATTATCTAGGCTGCGACCTGGCGGACTACGTTCGCCGGCTGAAGCCTTTTACCCGCCATATGCATATGGCCGATGCGGCCGGGAAGAGCGGCGAGGGTCTGCAGATAGGAGAAGGCGAGATAGACTTTGAACAACTCCTGCTGCATCTCGACGGCGTGGACGGGTACTTCATCCCTGAAATCTGGCAGGGCCACAAATTCGGCGCGGAGGGATTTGTCCTCGCGCTGAAGCGCCTTGCCGACATCGCATCCAGCATTTCCATTCGCAACAAGCCGACGGAAAAGTAACCTCCCCTGGCTGGACGCGGGGGACCACGAATCCCTGCCGCCTGTGCGGCATAAACTCCCTTTTCACGGCGCGCCGGATATGGTATAAGAAATAGCAGGAATTTTCGGCCTGCAGAAGGGGGGATTGTTTCGTCGGGAGACAGGCGTGAACCGAAAGTATCACCACTTTATGATAGCGCTCTATCTGTTGACCGACGCTGTAATGGTGATTGCGGCATGGGGGCTGGCATATCTTCTCAGGTTTTCCTTCCGACTTGACCTCGGCCTCGGCGCTTTTCCCGAGGACCCCGCCACAAAGACCGAGTACCTTTTCCTGTTGCCGGCGGTGGTGATATTGCAGTTGTTCCTTATGGGGCATTTCAGTTTATACAGGATGGACCGGGCGCCAAGCCTTGTGGCGGATTTCTTCGGAACTGTGAAAAGCACGATTGTCGGGTGGCTTTTGCTGCTGGCGGTGCTTTACCTGACGCATCTTTTCAGCGTGTCGCGGTATGTTCTGACATCGTTTCTGGTGATATGTCCGATACTGCTCCTCTTTTCGCGGGGGGTGGCGCGTCTGGTGCAGGACGCATTGCGGAAGCGGGGACGCGGTTTCCAGAGGGCGATAATAGTCGGCGCGGGGAAACTCGGGCAGGAACTTCACGAAAAAATAAGAAAGAACGACTGGCTCGGCATCACGGTTGTCTCCTACATCGACGACAGGGAGGACCGCCTGGGCAAGGTAATCGCCGGCGTGCCCGTGCAGCCCTTCGACAGTATCAAGAAAATCATCTCGGCTCACGGCGTCGAGCAGGTTTGCATCGCCCTGCCTTCTGATGCGCAGGAAAGCCACCGCGACATAATCGCCGCACTGGCTGACGAAGTCGTCGATGTGAGGCTCGCCCTCGACGTGAACGCATGCGGCTCCTTGAACGCGAGCGTTTCGGACTTCTGCGGCCTGCCGATGCTCAACCTCAGGGAAAGCCCGCTGCACGGCTGGAACGCGCTGCTTAAGCGGGTGTTCGACGTAATCGTGGCCGGCGCTGCGCTCCTCGTGTTCGGAATACCGATGCTTGTTTTCGCGCTTGTAATAAAACTGACCAGCAGGGGGCCTGTTTTCTACAGGCAGGAGCGAATGGGACTTGACGGCCGCAGTTTCAAAATATTAAAGTTCCGGACGATGGGCGTTGACGCGGAGAAGGAGACCGGGGCGGTCTGGGCGAAGGAGAACGACCCCCGGCGCACGCGCTTCGGCGCCTTCCTGCGCAAGACGAGTCTCGACGAGTTGCCGCAGTTCATCAACGCGCTGCTGGGACATATGAGTGTTGTCGGTCCGAGGCCCGAGAGGCCGGTGTTTATCTCCGAGTTCAAAAAACAGATACCGCGCTATATGCTCCGCCACAAGGCGAAAGCGGGCATCACCGGCTGGGCGCAGGTAAACGGATGGCGCGGCAACACTTCGCTGGCCAAGCGAATCCAGTACGACCTTTACTACGTCGAGAACTGGTCGATATGGTTCGACGCCAAAATACTGTTTCTGACCTTCCTCCGCGGCTTTGTCGGCAAGAGCGCATACTGAGCGTCCAATGAAAAGCGATATTATAGACAACCTGAATGAAATCACGAGCAATCCGCTCGCAATAGCCATCGCTGTCGGCGTATTCGTGCTGGTGTGTTATCTCGTTTTTGTGTTGCTGCGGTGGGCGCTGAAGCGCCGCGGCGTGCTCAATCTTTACGCACGAGTGCTGTACTATGTGTGGAGATATAAGGCCGCTCTCGCGGTCACCATCATTTTCTCCATTGCAATAGCCGCCCTGAGCGCCGGCATGATAGTGCTTGGCGAGCCTTTTATAAACCAGGTGATTGTCGACGCCGAACACAGAAACCTTGCGACGGCAAATCAACTGGTCATTGCCGTGGCCGCGCTTGGTATCGGGCTGGGAATATCAAATTTTCTCAGGACCTATTTTCATCAGTATATACTCGGCCGTGTTTATGTTGATATCAGGACGGATACGGCAGACAGCCTGCTGGGCCTGTCGCTGGATTTCTACGACAGGAGAAAGACCGGCGGACTGCTTGCGCGCCTGACCAACGACGTACTGGTAACGCAGAAATCCGTGGATTTCATGCTGGGCGATATCATTGAGCATCCCTTTATGATACTTGCCCTGGTAGGCGTTATATTTCTTGCTTCCTGGCAGATGGGTTTGATTGTTGTCATTGGATTGCCGGTTATTGCCCTGCCGTTGAGAATCCTCGGAAAGAGAATCCGGAAATATTCAAAGAAAAGCCTGAAACGCCAGGAAGACGCAACTCAGACAATCTATCAGGCCTTTAGCGGAATTCGTATCGTCAAGGCGTTCGGAATGGAACAGGAAGAAAAGAAGGAATTCCGGCGCGATAACGAACGATACTTCAGGAAATTCCTCGGCGTGGTTCGTTCAAAGGCCACAAGCGATTTTGTTACCACTTTTGCCACCCGCGCGATAGGCGTGGCGGCTCTCACGGCGCTGGCCTGTTATCTTCTTTACAATAACCTGTGGGGCCTCAACGGGGGCAAGATACTGGTAATCGCGGGCTGCGCGATGCTCAGCAGCCAGCCGGTCAGAGCCATGGTAAAGGCATACAACAAACTTCAGGAATCAATGGCCGGCGCGGGGCGCGTTTTTGAACTGATGGACATGAAGCCGACCATTAAAGACGCACCCGACGCAAAGGATCTTCCCCGCTTCCAGAATGAAATCGTCTTCGACAACGTAACCTTCGCCTACGATGAGGAGCCGGTGCTGAAGGGCCTAAACCTCTCGGTAAAGCCCGGCGAGATGGTCGCAGTCGTCGGCCCCAGCGGCGCGGGAAAAACCACGCTGCTGAATCTGGTCCCGCGTTTCTACGACCCGCAGAAAGGCGCGGTTCTTATCGACGGGCACGACCTGAGGAACGTCAAAATCAAATCCATCCTCGACCAGATAGCGGTTGTCACCCAGGATGCGTTTCTCTTCCACTCCTCGATACGCGACAACATTCGCTACGGAAAACGAGACGCAACTGAAGAAGAAATTATCGCAGCCGCACAAGCGGCCAATGCGCATGACTTTATTGTGAACGAACTTCCCGAAGGCTACGACACAGTCGTGGGAGAGCGCGGCGTCAGGATATCCGGCGGGCAGAAACAGCGAATCACAATCGCCAGGGCGCTCCTGAAAAACCCGACCATCCTCCTGCTCGACGAGGCGACCTCTTCGCTTGACAGCGAATCGGAACGACTCGTCCAGGAGGCGCTTAACAGGTTGATGAAATCCAGAACGACGCTCGTAATCGCCCACCGCCTCTCAACGGTTATGCACGCGGACAAAATAGTCGTGCTCGACCACGGCGAGATGGTTGGTTCCGGCACCAGCAACGAACTCCTGAAGTCGTGTCCGCAGTACCAGAAACTTTACAGAAGCCAGTTCAGACACACCACCACGCGGCAATTCACCCCTTAGACTCAGCGAGAACTATGACATCGAAGAAAAAAGTACACGACCAATGTCAGGAATGCGACGCCCTCTGCTGCCAATACATCGGCATACCGCTTGACGACCCGGAGACGTGGGGCGACTTCGACGACCTCCTCTGGTTTATGCACCACGAGGGAGTGGCAGTCTACGTCGACGATGACGACTGGTACGTCAACATCGAAATGCCCTGCAAACAACTGGGCGAGAACAATCACTGCAAAATATACGAAAAGCGCCCGCGCATATGCCGCAAACACAAGCACGACGAGTGCGAGTTCGACGGCAAGCCGTACGAGTTTGATATGCATTTCAAGACCGCCGACGAACTGTTCGCCTACGCGAAGAAATTTATGCGCGAAAAATACAGCAAAAAGAAAAAACGCCGCAAAAAGAAAAAGTGAAAGAAACGGCGACTCCGCCTGAGGCGGACAAGTCCGCCAAACACATAGGCGGATAAATGTCACCAATTACGTTGGACCGGTTCTATTTGCAACGTAAAAGGTGACTGTCACCGCTACGGAAGGAACTGTTCTTAATTACGGAGCGAAGCCCCGATTTATCGGGCCCAGCTCGTAGATGGTGACTGTCACCAACTACAATGGACCTGTTCTATTTACGGAATCGCGCGAGTGTGCGAGCGCGATTCGTAGAATAGAACAGGTCCTGGAATGCCCCAGAAACAGCCTCCTTCAAACGAACGAGAGCGCATATGCCTGAATTCGTCATCCTCAAACATATCGCCGACTCCACGCACTACGATGTGATGTTCGAGAAGGACGGCGCGCTCAAAACCTTTACGCTTCGCTCCGAGCCCGACGGTCCGGACGAATACGAAGCAGAACAACGCTTCGACCACCCGGTTAAATTCCTCGACTTCGAAGGCGGCCTGCCGCGCGCGCCGGGCCGTGTCGAACGCTGGGACAGGGGCGTGTACGAAGCCCTGGAATGGGGCGAGAACCTTGTCGAACTCAACTGCCGGGGAGAAAAATGGAACGGACGCGTTACGCTGAAAAGAAAAACTCCTGAAAAATGGCTGCTAAAAAAACATCCGCAAGAAAAACAATGACGAAGGCGGTGCCTTTCGAAACCTTCGAAAAAGGCATCGCAAGGGCCGAACTCGCGCCGGCCTACGCCGTCGCGGGACCCGAGGAACTCCGCCGCAGAGGGGTGATTGAACTCATCAAATCGCGCGCGGAGAAAGCCGGTGGCTCGCTCTCGCTGAAGGAAGTCCTCTGCCCGCAGAATCCCGCCGAACTCTCCGCGCTTTCAATCGCCGACGTCTTCGACCACCTGCGCTCGCGGTCACTCTTCGGCGGCTACAACGTCGCCATTCTCAGGCTTGCCGACTTCTTTGTCTCGAAAGGCGGCGGGGAAAATCTGGACAGCCTGCTGCGTTACCTGGAGTCGCCTGCCGCCGATACCTGCCTGGTAGTTGAACTGGCAAAATCGGACGCGAAATCCGGCGCGGCAAAAAAACTCGGCAAATATGCGACCATCGTCGAATGCCGCTCGCTCTACGACAGGCCCGCGCCCTGGCAGACGAACGCGCAGCAAAGCGAGAGCGAGTTGACGAACTGGATTGTGGCGCAGGCGCGCGAGCGGTTCGGTAAGAAAATCACAAGGGACGCCGCCTTCGAACTGGCCCAGATGTCCGGCTCGAATCTCTCGCGACTGATGAACGAACTGGAAAAACTCGCGCTCTTCCTCGGCGGGGAGAAAGCGGAGATAGAAACAGCGGACATCGAAAAATGCGCCGGGCACATTCGCACGCACGGACTCTTCGCCCTGCTCGACGCGGTTGCAGACCGCAACGCCGCGCTCGCGCTCGAAACGCTTCACGCTATGCTTGACCGCGGGCTCGCGCTGGGCGCGGACGAGCCGGTGACGGACGAGCAGGGCATCTCCGTCATACTCGTCAACTGGCTGCACCGCCGCCTGAGACAACTGGCAAAGGCGAGGCAGATGACGGGTTCCGGCGCGGGTGAGGCGGAGTTGAAGAAGGCCTTCCGCTTCAGGATGGACTTCCAGGCGCGGCGCCTTGCGCAACAGGCGAACAACTTTTCACGCGACGATTTCCCCCCGCGCTTCCAGGCGTTGCTCGAAGCCGACGAAGCACTCAAGACCACATCCAATCCGCCCGCCTTTGTCCTCCAGCGCCTCATCATCCAACTGTGCAAATAGCCCCGGGACCTCTTATCACAAAAAAATAGATTCAACGCAGAATTCGCAGAAAAACACGGAAGGACGCAGAAAGAACCCGCATACACGCCGCTACCCCGCATTTCTCACCAAAAAAGGATATCACATACCGCAAAAGCCGCTATGTGCAAGGGCTGCAAACAAGCGAACGGTGACTGTCGCCATTACGGAGCGAGGCCCCGATTCACCCGGTACGGGCCTGTATGGGTCGGGGCAAGCTCGTAGATGGTGACTGTCACCGCCCCTACGGGCGGCCTGTAGGGGCCGCTTCGCAGGGTCTGACCCCCGAGCCAACTCCGTCTTGTGGCGAGAAATGCGGACTATACTTCCTGGTCTCGATTAAAAGACGGGAAGGGAACCTGCCGTTTTTCGATGCGGCAATCGGAGAGAGGGGGCGTGACAATTTTGTTTTTCTCTTGACGGAATACGCGGCGGAGCCGTATATTTCCGCCGTGCACAGAGCGCGGGACGGAAGCGTAAATATCTTAAGTTGCCCGTTTTTTACCGTCGTGCGTCACATGGATAAACAAGTGTGCCTGGAAAACTGTGCGGCAGGTGTTCCAAACGGTGACAGTCACTAATCTACGCCCCGACTTTCGCATAATATTATATGAATGTCGGGGCCGTAATTAGTGACAGTCACCGAAAATGAGAAAAAACGGGCAACTTGAGAATATTGAACGTTCATTCCATCAGGAAACGTTTAGAAAAGGGAGAAACTTATGCCTATATCTGTCCAGTGCCCCAATCCGAATTGCGGCCAAACCTTTGATATCCCCGACGACGCTGCAGGCCGGGAAATGAAATGCCCTTACTGCGGATTGTCCGCATCTGCTCCCCAGGCCGGTCCCGGGGCACCAGGCGAGGGACAGGGACCTCCGCCGCCTCCACCCGGCTATCAGCCGCCGCCGAATTACGGGCCTCAGCAGCCACCACCACCGCCGGGATACGGCCCTCAGCCACCGCCACCACCGGGATATGGCCCTCAGCCACCGCCGCCACCGGGATATGGCCCGCCGCCGGGATACGGCCCGCCGATGGGGATGAAACCGCCCAACTGCCTTGTCTGGGCAATACTGGCCACGTTATTCTGCTGTCTGCCGTTTGGTATCGTGGCTATCGTCTATGCAGCGCAGGTGGACAGCAAGTTCAACACGGGCGACTATTACGGTGCTCAGAAGGCCTCTGACAATGCCAAAAAATGGTGTTGGGCCTCGTTTATCGTAGGTCTTGTCGTGACTGTGTTGATAGTTATCATACAGATCGCTGTTGTGAGCACAACAAGCAGGTATTGACCGTGCTTTTTGCCGCAGAAGCAAAGCAGGTGCAATATGCGCCGCGAAATCGAATCGCATCCGGCGTTGTCGTGCTCGTGGCGATTGTCGGCGGGATTGTGCTCTGGTTGTTCAATCCCGCGGATTGCGGACTCTTTCCGTCCTGCCCGTTTCATTCGCTGACGGGGCTGAAATGTCCGGGTTGCGGCACGCTCAGGGCGCTGCACCAGATTATGCACGGCAACATATTCGTCGGCTTCCGGCTCAACCCGCTGATGTTTGTGTGCCTCCCGCTGCTGTTCTGGTTTGTGGCGAATCATTTCAGCACACTCGTCCGCGGCAGAGCGCTGCCGGGATTTAATACCAGGGCGTGGGTTTGCCGGGGGGTGTTGGCGGTTATGATGGTTTACTGGGTGGTTCGCAACCTGGTAAGTTGGTGACGGGCGGGGTTTGTTTTTTTCAGGATTGAAAAAGGGCGCGGTTTTCCGCGCCCCTGCTTTTTTCTCGACAACTTGACAACTTGACAACTCGACAACTTTTTCACCACTTGCCGGTCTGGATGTATTCGTGCATCGCGGAGGCGGCCTTGCGGCCCGCGCCCATCGCCAGAATTACGGTCGCCGCGCCGGTAACTATGTCGCCGCCGGCAAAGACGCCTTTCTTGCTGGTCTTGCCCGTTTCCTCGTCGGCCACAATGAGCCCCCACTTGCTCGTCTCGATGTCCGGGTTGGTGGCGGGGATGAGCGGGTTGGGCGCGTTGCCGATTGCGACGACGACGCAGTCGCATTCCATCTCGTACTCCGAGCCGTCGATGGGTACCGGCCTGCGGCGGCCTGAGGCGTCGGGCTCGCCCA
>JBDRIB010000156.1:0-3760 GCA_043816375.1 Planctomycetota bacterium
ATGCAGGTACCCAGGCCCTTTGCGCGCGGCGTTACGGTGTTTGGTAAAGGCATCAGAGTCCCGCGCAAGATAAGCAAGGGAGAATCCGAAGAATACCGCCGCACCATAGAAGACGATTTGAACAGATGCAATGCGCTGGCAGAACGTATCGCTATGGAGGGAGACTGGTGACGCAGAGGAAAATCGGACACGCCGGCTACGAGCCTGCCCTCAAACTGGCCTGGGCACAACTTAAGCGCAGCAACCTTTCCGACCGCGTCGTGGACGCCGGGGCGAAACTCACCGCCGACGGCGCGATACTGCTCAGATGTTTCGGTCGGGACTATTCGATAGTCGTGGATAAAGAGGAAATTTATGACGAGACCGGCGCGGAGCCGCATATTGGCGTGAAGATACTTATGCTGCATTATCTCAACGCGGCTTCAGGCCTGCCCGCGAAGAACAGGGAAACCGGTTTCGCGCAAATCCCCGGCGCCACCGCCTATCTTGCGCCTTTCAACGGACGCGTCGTATATCCGCTAACGGGGTTGTTTGACCGTTTTGACGTGGGAATGGACGATGCCTTTGTAAGGATCGGCGGCGTGAAAAAGGATTTTGCGACTCAGTGTTATGAAGTCCGGGCGTTCCCGCGTGTTACTCTGACGGTCATATACTGGCGGGGCGACGAAGAAGTTTCCTCCGGCGGACAGGTTGTGTTCGACGAAGGGATAACGGAATACCTGCCGATTGAGGATATAGTCATCACGTGCGAGGAACTTGTCCGCCATTTGCGCGAACATCTTTCGCAGGCGTGAGAAAGGGCGGCTCAATTCTTCCAGTGCCGGTTACCGGGAACTCATTCGCCGATGTTTTCTGCTTCGCCTTCGCCGTAGTATTTTTCCAGGCATTCCGGGCAAAGGGTATGACTGAACTGTGCGTCTGAGCGATTGCCGATATATTCCTCAAGTGCGGACCATTCACCCTTGCCGTGTTCTTTTCCCTTGTCGTCGCGGATTTTCTTGCAGTGTGAACATATCGGAAGGAGACCTTCCAGTTTTTTGATATGAGCAAGAATATCCTCGAGTTCTTTGACATGTTCGGCCAGTTTTCTTTCCAGCGAGATGATGCGCTCGCCGGCGTGAACGCGCACCTTCAGTTCGGCGCGGTCGAACGGTTTGACAATGTAGTCGTCCGCTCCCGCTTCAAGTCCCTCAACAATATTCTCTTTCCTGTCCATGGCGGTTATCATAAGGATGTAGGTGTAGCTGTCCCGGACGGATTCGCGCAGTTTTCGGATTAGATGCAAGCCGCTCATTTTCGGCATCATCCAATCGGTTATGAGGATGTGGACGTCGGGATGTGCGCACAGCATATCCCATCCTTCTTCGCCGTCCCGGGCGGTATAGACTTTATGTCCCCAGTTCTCAAGCATCTTCTGGAGCAGTTTCAGAGAGACGGGGTCGTCTTCTGCAATCGCTATTTTCATCTGTTAATCCTCCCGTGCGGTTCGGATACAGTTGCGTCCTGATTCCTTGGCCTCGTATAGTGCTTCGTCTGCCCGTTTGAGTACCTCTGTCCAGCGGCAGTCGTTTTTAATGTTGTTCCGGCTGGTTGCCACACCGAGACTTATTGTGACCGTGCTTGTATCGCCGGCTGTATGCTCTATTTCCAGAGTCTCCACGGACGACTTCAATCTTTCTGCGACTTTTTCGGCTTCGTTCATGCTGTGTTCAGGCAACAAAATCGCAAACTCTTCGCCTCCGTATCTGAACACCTGGTCGGATGCCCGGACCTGCGATTTCAGTGTGTCGGCTATCCTCCGCAGGACTTTGTCTCCGGCGGGGTGTCCGTATGTGTCGTTGTACCGTTTGAACCGGTCGATATCGCACATAATTATGCTGTATGTGCGCCGGTATCGCTGTGCTGCGCTGCAGGTCTTTTCCATTGCCTCTTCAAGGGCCAGGCGGTTGCCCAGTTGTGTGAGCGCGTCCACGCGGGCCAGGTTTTTCAGCCGCCTGTTTAAGGCCTGCAACTCACGGTTTTTCTCCGCAAGGTTATCTTCAAGTTGCAGTGTTTTTTCGCCCGCCTTGATGCGGGCCATCAGTTCCCCGTGATGGAACGGCTTGGTGAGATAGTCGTTTGCGCCGGCATTGAGCCCTTCGACGATATCGTCTTTAAGCGATTTAGCGGTGAGCATAATAATGTAGATATACTTTTTGGACCCGTCGGTGCGAATTTTCTTGCAGAGTGTGACGCCGTCCATCTCGGGCATCATCCAGTCTGCGAGGACCATCTGGAAGTCTTCTTTGGAGAGGAGTTCCCATGCCTCGCGGCCATTGCCGGCGAATACGGGGTCGTGACCGAACTTCTTGAGGAGCGTCTCCAGAAGTTTTTTGGTAGCCAGGTTGTCTTCCGCCACCAGTATCCTCATTGCGTTACCCCTTGTTTTGCCGCCTGAAAGTGTTTCATAAGGCGCTTCACTTCGTCTTTCAGTTTTTCCAGTATCGGCGATATGGTGGAGATGTCGCCGCTTTTGGCCATTTTTTCGATGACCTCGGCAAGGGATGCGATGGAGTCTGCGCTGAGATTGCCCGCGGATCCTTTGATGCTGTGGGCGCTTCCCGCAACGCTTTCCGCACCGCCTTTCTGTGCCGCGCCGTCGAGCAAATTTATCTGTTCCGGCGTATGTTCAAGGAACGTCTCGATAAGTTCGTTCAGAAACTCCCTGTCGCCCCCGGCTCGCTCGAGGGCCGAGTCAAGGTCAATCGGTGAATTCCGCGACGCGCTGATTTTCGAGGATGCCTTTTCACGGGCAGGGTGCGAATCGGTCAGGCTCGCTTTCACCCACTTTTCGATGACCGAGAACATTTCCTTTCTGTTCAGCGGTTTGGAAAGGTAGTCGTCCATCCCGGCTTTTAGGCATCTCTCTCTGTCGCCCTGCATGGCGTGCGCCGTCATTGCGATGATGGGCGTGTGGCGTTCGCTGCCTTCGCGCTCGCGGATGGCGCGCGTCGCTTCGAAGCCGTTCATAACGGGCATCTGGATGTCCATCAGGACAAGGTCGTAACGGTCCCCGGACAGGGCTTTCAGGGCATCCTCGCCGTTATCTGCGACCACGCAGTGCAGGCCGACTCTTTCGAGCAACTTTGCGGCGAGTTTCTGGTTGACCGGATTGTCCTCGACAAGCAATATTTTTGCCTTTTGGATACGGGGCAGCAGGGCAGTGTCTCTCGTAACAATGGTTGTCTTCTTTGTCTTTCTGTTTTCTCCGATACAGAGAACGGTGATGATGGTATCGTATAATTGAGATTGCTTCACCGGTTTGACGAGATAGCCTGCGCATCCGATTGCATCAAAGCGCGAAACGTCGCCCCGTCTCTTGGCGGACGTAAGCATGACGATTTCCACGTCGGAGATTTCGGGATTGGCTTTAATTTCGCGGGCGGTCTGCTCTCCATCCATACCCGGCATATAATTATCAAGGAAAACCATTTTGTAAGGGTTGCCGGACCGGGCAGCGTCGACAAGGGTTTCAATGCCTTTCGCTCCCGTGGCGACAGCCGCCGGTTCGCATCCGAAGGATTCCAGTATCTTGACAAGAATTATTCTGTTAGTCTCATTGTCGTCAACTACCAGCATGCGCATGCCGTATATTTCCGGCATACGCCACTCCGGTTGTGTTTGCTCAACGTCCTGGCTGTCGAAAGGCACAACAAACCAGAAACGGCTTCCCTTGCCTTCTTTGCTTTCGACCCCGATTTCGCCGTCCATTCTCTCGAGC
>JBDRIB010000157.1:0-6215 GCA_043816375.1 Planctomycetota bacterium
GGGTCGCGGGCGGCCAGTGCGGCGAGATTTGACTCGAGCGGCGCGGTCATCTGCGGGTCTCCACGGGCTTCGCGCCGGGTTTTGTCTTGAGGTCCCGGAACAGTTCCGAAAGTTGCCTTGCCGAGGCGAGGGTGTCTTCGAAAAAGACGGCGGTTCGTTTCATTTCCATCCTGACCTTTTCGGTGCCGGGGGACATTTGCTCGATGAGCATAATGTCGCGGCTTTCGAAGAAGATTTTTGTGTTAATCATATTGCGCTGGACAAAGGCGATGGCGGGCTTTTCGGCCAGGAGACGGAGGTTGCAGTCGTTTATCCGGCGCTTGAGCATTTCAATCGGCGGTGCGTCGTGCTCCTTGTTTTTAAGCAGGCGCTCCAGTTTTTCCAGCATCTTCAGGCCTGTCCCGGCCACCGAGCGGATTCTGGCCAGCGAGGATATGATGCCCGTGACCTGTTGGGCGTAGGCATTCAGGTCCACCTGTGGCGGCGGGCCGAGGCTCCGGCGGAGGACCGCTGCGGAGTCGAACTTCTCTCTTGCGCACTCATCCAGCGCCCGGCGAAGGGTCATCACCTCCGCGCCGCGCTTGAGCGCGCCGCCTTCTGTCGCGTCGATGATGCGCCTTCCGGTTTGTGCAAAATTATTTTCGAAAATCGTGAGGAAGTTGAGAAAGTTTTTGCGCGTCGGATGCATCTGCCCGTCGATGCCGCGCATCATCACTATGCCCTTCTCCGTCTCGATGTTGAGATTTGCCCCCCATGCTGCGTTACAGCCGTCGGCGTGCGCCTTGCCGCCGGGAAAGCAAAGGTCCAGTCCCACAAAGATAATCGGGTCGGCGCCCAGATACTCGGCGAGATAATACGCGGTGTGAGCGACGGTGCGTCCCTTCTCCAGTTTTCCTTTGGGGCCGCTGAGTGTCCTGAGCCACCTGGTAATCGGCGTGTCGATATCGATGATGAGTTTCGGGCCCGGGTAATCGGCCAGGATTCCGGGATAGACTTCGGGGTCGGCCGCCAGAAAAATATCATCGACCGGCGGGAGGTCTTCAAAGTACTTGTAACTGATTTCGCTGGGGTCCATCGAGACGACAATGTGCGGCCGCGCGTCCGCCGCCAGGAGTCTCTTGAATACTGTTCCGACCGAGATGAGGAGAGCAGAGTGCCGCGCCTCGGCCAGCAACCCGATATTCTTGTCGAGCGAGGGACCTGCCGCGACGATTACGGCGGGTTTCCCGGCGAATGTTCCCTTTGCCGGTTCAATGCCGGAAGACGAGAGATATACGATGCTGTTGTCGATGATATTTGCCTGGCATTTCGGGCCAAGCACGATGGCCGTTTGCAAATCTACGATACGCTTGTTGGCGGCGTTGTCGATTTCTTTTCGGGCCTTCCGGTAGAGTTCGCCGTTGAGGCGAATTGAGACAGGGTAATTGACAACGGTGATGTCTTCCCTGAAAAACGAGTTGAAGAAATCGTTCAGGTCCAGTGCAAAACGTTCGGGCTGGTCGCAGGTATAAAGCAGGATGCTGGGCGACTCGATCAGTTGCGTGAAATCGCGCAGGGAAAAGGCCGCACGGAGCAGGCTCGGGTCGGCCTCCACTATCAGCGTGTGCTGGTGCCTGGCAAGCCGCGACATTATTTCCTCTGCGACGAAGCCGAAGCCGAAGCCTATCAGGACGTAGTCGTCTTTCTCTCCAAAGCCGTTCGCGTCAACGAATCTGGTCGCTTCCTTTACGGGGTCGTAACGGCTGTGGAGGGCGGCTTCGCCGGTCGGCGTGGAGATGCGCGCAGTGGGCATGCCGTTTTTCGCGGCGAAAACTTTCAGGTTGGGAGGGATTGCGGCGGCACGGATTTTTTCGCAGAGCGCGGGGTTGCGCCGCTCGAGTACGGCGAGATTGGCCTTGAGCAATTGGTCTTGATACATATCCCCCCTCCGAAGGACATTATTATATGATGGCAATATATCACAGCGGTTTGCGAGGCGCAATAGGCGAGCGGGAATACGCAATGCGCTTCAGCCGAATCGACTTGAAAAAGTCGAATAAGCCTTGCCGCGAAACGTAGTAGAGACGGCGGGCGGCTTGGCGCGACGCCGTTCGGCGCTTGACGGAACAGGGGGGGTAAAGGTATAATTCAGCAGTATTTGGAATCCGCGCGCTCTGAGAATCGGCGCATCACTGGGAGGACAATCTATGAGGCGTGCAACCATATTTGTGACCCTGCTTCTGACGCTGTCGCTTTTCGCCGTCCCGAAGGCGCTTGAGGCACAGAATCCGAATGAGGGCAGGCCCGAGATGCCCGACTGGGAGTTCAAAGACAGAAAGGTTGAGAATGAGCGCTGGATGTCTCTTTACGTTGAGGGTGAAAAGGCCGGCTCGGTACACCAGACAATGAGCAAGGTGACGTACAATGACAAACAGTGCTATCTGTTTGAGGAAGAGAAAGAAATCCGGTTCAGAGGGACCAGCGGCCTGGCCAAACGTTTCGTGACGCGCCGCGCCCTGACGACGGAGGAATATCTTCTTGTCGCTTTTGAAACGATTGACGACACGCCGGGGATAAGCATCGGCGATTCAACCGGATTGAAGATCGTGCAAAGAGGGGTCAGCGAGCTGAAAGCCGGTTACGAGGGCAAAACTGTTGTAGACAAGTTGCTCATAGAGCGCGACGTGAACGGTGTGAAGAAGATAATGGATTTGAACAATCTGGGAGCCGAAGAGTTGAGGCCGGACTTCGCTTCGGTGGACATTTTTTGCAGGTCTGAGATGCGCCGTGGTCTCGCTGCCGAGAGGCCGGCAACGGTACTGGACACAACAAACCTTTCGAAAATCACGAAAGAGCTGAAGTACGGGCCGAAAGTAAAGACAAATTTCAACGGCGGCGAGAGGGAAATGGGTGAAATCGTCGAAGCCGGAGAGAGTTACTATCTGGATGAAGCGGGTCGCTTACAGGCCATACGGAGTCAAATCTACCCCGTTACCATGCGGCTTGCGTCCGGCAAGTCGGAAGCGTTACGACCGGATGGAAAAGATACGGACTATAAGCCGGAAGAAGCCTTGAAAAGCCGCAAAGAGTACGAAAATCGGCAAACCGGCGTGCGCCTGCAGCGCTCCCACGATGACTGGGCGTTGAGAACGCACTCCGGCGACCAATATATATCCTATGTGGTGCTTGAGGGCATAATAGACCCAATTCGCATTTACTGCTGGAACGTCAGAAACGTACCGGAAGGAGTAGAGGTAAAGGATGCGCCGAAATATTTGGAGTATATAGTGAAGATTGACACATTCAAAGCCGCAGTAACAGGCGGCAATTTCGATATAAGCGGAGTCGAAGCCATAGAGGACGGCGCCGGAGAGATTAAGCGTTACGCCGGTGAGGTTGCTCTGAAAGACGGCAGTCTGAAGTTCAAGGGCAAATGCTATTACTTTATCAAGGGCGATCGTGCAATGGCCGCTATCTGCCTGGTGCCCAACAACATCTATGACAAAGACCGGCAGGCGCTTATGGACCGCTTCGCCAACTCTGTCGGCCTGACAAAGGTCGATCCGCTCCCGGCGGGCAAATTCGAAAGCAACAAGGCCGGCGTGAAGGTCGAGTCTCTTCATCCATCCTGGAGCATGACGGAAAGCGAAGGCGGCCTCATCGATGTGAAAAACTCCTGGTTTACTATTATTGGGAATATCTCACGTGTGCCACGTCCCGCAAACGTGTCACCCCTGGCGCTTGAACAGGCAATGATGACCGAACTCAGAAACCGGGGCTACAAGGATATCGAAAAGAAAAAAGACGGAGACCACGGTTGACGGCATCAGGGCAGCGGAGATTGCCGTAAGCCTTAAGGCCTTTGGCACTGCCGCCAGGATGAAAGTTATCCTGGTATTGGGAGAGAAATATTTATATCGAATTTATTTGGGAACTCCGAGAGAAATGTACGAGAAAGCCTCTCCCGAAATAGACAAATTCGTTGCGGGATTGAAACTGGAGCACTAACGGTTTTTCCGCGCGGAACCGGGCCGAATACAGGGGCCCGCCTGAAGGCGGGCTCTTTTTATTTGAATTGACAATGCGATTACTGCCGGCGGGCGCGGAGGAGTTCTTCAAGTTCGTAGTGAATGCTGTTATGAGCGAGCGTCTTCTGTATGCCTCGGATAATCCTTTCGTCGGTAAAACTGTGGCGGACAAGCAGCAAGGCAAACTGGCGGAACCCGCTGACGGGCCTGCCGCGTGATTCGGCAAGCACCTCCCAGATGTCGGCAAAATGAATCCCGATGTTGTCCGAGCCGTCCTGAACAACGTCGTACAGGTCCCACAGCGCGGCGGCGACGCGCATCTCGTTTCGGTCGCCCGTGGGGATGCTCTCCGGTATGTCTTCTATGGAAATTCCGCCGCCGAAGTTGTGCAACATCGGCTCGGCCTCGCCATCCTCGTAAAGCACGCATGCCGCGAAGAACGTGGCCCAACCTTCCGACCAGGCAAGTTGCTCGTTGTAACTCTTATCGATACGGTGTCGACCGCCGGCGCCCCTTGGGATGCGGCTGTATGTGCTCATAAGGATGTGGCCGATTTCGTGAATGATGATATCCCTGTGCCCGGCCCGGTGTGGGGCCACGTGGATGTCCACGCCCACCGAGCAGGTCTCGCCCTTCTCGCTCGGCCATATCAGGCGTATCTGTTTATCGCCGCGGTTGAGAGTTATGCCGTGCCTGATGCAGAAATCGTTTGCCTTTCTTACCGCATCAAATATCCACAACGCGCCAACGCTTTCGTATGTTTCCTCAGGCGGCGTATCGGCCGTGTCCGACTCGGGCCGACCGACCACGAAGGTGCCCAGAGTTACCGTGCAGGTTTTGCCCTCTTCGACCGAGTCCCAAAAGACGAGAGTGTGCCACTGGTACATCGAACCCCCGGAATCGGTGACTTTCCACGAGGAGTTTGCCGGGACGAAGCGAACGTAGATGTCCTGGTGCGGTTGTGCGGCGAATTCGGCCGAAATCATACCTTCGCCGTCGGTGAGAGCAACGGCCAGAAGGTCGTCCCGGTCCGGAGGGATGTCGCGGTCATAGATTTGTGCCGTTACGTGAGCGGCCGGCAGGACCGACCCGTCGGGGGCACGGTACATAAGACGCCCCTCGACCCGATACTGCTGCAGGGCGCCCAACGCTACGGGAGCAAACGTCAGAAAAACGATGGCGGAAATGACTAATTTACTGAACATCTCCAGGGGTCTCCATTTTTGGGCGGCCGCCTCTCCCGTGGCGGTCGCCGGGACAATTTAGTCTTGACCTAACTTTTTGGATTCTTTTGTGATGTAACAAGCAATGCGTGTGCCGCGCGGGCCGTCTGGGGGATGGGTTTGGTAACGTTTTGCCGGCTAGTGACTTGTGACAGGCAACCTCCTGCGGAAAAAGCGGGCGGGATGATTATGCCCCATTTCGTCGCAGGTCAGCAACATCAGTTGCCCATCTTCTGTATAAGGCCTTCCAGTACCTCGTCCCAGCGCCCAAGTTTGGGTGCCAGTTCGTATTCCATTAAATCAGCAACGGTTACCGTGTCGTGAGCGTCGAGCGCCTCTTTCGTCGCCTTCAGAACATCGCGCACCTCACCTATCCTCTCGCCCACCGAAGCACCGGGCAAATCGAGCGTATCCAGGTCAACCCCCATCAGAATACGAACCTCCTCAATAACGCGAACCACCAGGCTCGCCAGGTCCGCGCAAACCACCAGTGTTTTGTATCCTTCCTTCAAGCCACCGGACTGGATTTGTTCGGAGACATGTACCACCTTCTGTACAATAACCGGAAGGTGGGACCTGACCCCGGAAAGGGCCTGAACAGCCTGCTCACGGATGCCTCCGGTCGAGATTTCAAGCAGGCCGAATTCGTCCACCTTTTTCTTCAGCAGCGTTGTGTCGGAACGCGCAAGCGGGTTGTCGTCCAGCGTCGCCTGAACCGCCATCCGTCCCTGCTTTCGCAGAAACTCGTCTATCTGGCGGAGTATCTCGCCAAGCGAATAGCCGTCGTCTGTGGAAACAATGTCCGCCTTGCCGTCAATTGAAATCTTCATCTTGTCTGTCCACAAAAGTTTTCTGTAAATTGCTTCCCTGTCCCCTGCCCGGCAAGTATAGCCCAACCCCGCCAGAAATCAACCATATTAGAGCAAACAAGAGGCGAAAGCGGCTTCCGTCGGCAAAATCCGGTGCTGCACCGGCGACAGGCGGC
>JBDRIB010000158.1:0-8607 GCA_043816375.1 Planctomycetota bacterium
GACGGACAAGTTCCACGGCCTCTTCGCGGGAAGTTTCGGCTTGATTGAAGTATGGCTGGAGGATTCTGTCCAGATTGCCCACGGAGAAAGCGTACGGGTTTGGCGCCTGTTCAAGCGCCATCACCTGCCACAAGAGGGCGAAGGACTGAATCGCCTCGTGCAGGTTCGCCGCGCCCTCCGCAGGGACGCGCCCGAGGTTTTTGACGATTGCAGCAAGGCGCGCCGCTTCGCCGGGGTCCTGAGTCTTCTTGAGCAAATCGTCCGCAAGTTCGCGGTAGCGTCGGGCAAGGATTAGCACTGCGTCGAGCGATGCGGCCATCGCTTCGCCAAAGGCGTTTCCTGATTTCCGGATGCGCTCTTTCATTTCCCGCACGCCGTACCTGAGGTACGGGCGAAAATCGGGGATGGTGTGGCCGGTGACGGGCTCCATAAAATAGACGACTTCTTTTGTCTCGTCGCCGGTCCCGTCGTAAATCGCCTGGAGTTTCTTTACATAGGGCGTTTTTTCCCAGTACCGCCGCACCGCGCCGATGCGTTCCCGCGTAATTCCCGCCTGCGGGTCCGGGGATATGTCGTCGTAGATTGCGGTCGGGTCGCAGTAGCCGGTGAAGTCTTTGACCTGGAACGAGGGGTTAATCAGCGCATACGAGGGGGAAAAGGCGGCGTCTTGCGAACCGGCAATGGCGCTGCCTCTCATTATAGAGATGGGCATTCGCCGGGCAATGCGGCAGAGCAGTTCCGCCTGTTCTTCCGGGCCGGCAGGGTCGCGGCCTTCGCTCAGCAGGGCTTTCTGTTCCTCTGCTTTTATCTCCTGAACAAAGAACCATTCGACCATCACATCCTGGGAGCGCTTTGCGCGCCGCAGATGCTCCGCGCCGTTATGCAGTATGTCTTTCCATTCGGAGAAATTCCGGGTCATTGCTCATATCCTCCGAGCGACGCATTCAGACCTCTCTCCGTTAGCCTTGCAACAAACGCCTCCGCAAGTGCAGGAGGCGGAACGGGCACATCAATCATCGGATATTCACGTCCGAGCGCGGCGTATTTGGGCGCGCCGATATGGTGCATGCGAAGCACCTCGACCCGCAGCGATTCGCGTTGCCCGGCAAGGACCGACAGGAATTCCGCGATTCGCTCCGTCTCTTTTTCGCCGTCGTTCATACCCGTTATAAGCGGCACGCGGACAAGAAAGTCCGGCTGCCCGGCGGCGGCCGCCCTCAAGGTTTCAAGTACCGGCGCCACTTCCGCGCCGATCCATTCGCGGTGCAGGTCGGGCGAGACGCACTTGAGGTCGCATATAAGGAGGTCAACCGCGCCGACAAATCTTTTCGCCTCAACCGTACCGGCATTGGTTTCGACGGCCGTGTGAATCTTTTCCTTCCGCAATGCCGCGAGGGTTTGCAGGACTTCATCTGCCTGAAGCGTCGGCTCGCCGCCGCCGAAGGTTACCCCGCCGTCCGAAGCAAAGAAGGGGCGGAACTCTCTCGCGCGCGCGACGACCCGGTCAATGGACGTTTCTTCACCGGCATACTCAAACGCGGGATGTCGCCACGTGCGGAAGCAGAGGATGTCCGGGCATTGCGCACAACGTTCCCTGTCGAGGTTCCGGCTCTCCGCGCTCTTTGTCACGGCCCCGTACGGACAGGCAGCCTCCGCATAAGGTGCCCGGTCGGGGTAGAACAGAATTTCCGGTTCCGGCGAAATTCCCTCGGGGCTGGCACACCAGCGGCAGCGGAAGTTGCAGCCCTTCAGGTATATCACCCAGCGATGCCCCGGGCCGTCAACCCCGTCGCTCCAGCCGGTGGAAAAAATCCTCATTGCGCCGCCTCCAGCCTCGGCCGGATTTCGTCGGCGGACACGAGTTCCATCCCGACCGCGGCGGCGTACGCCGCGCCCAGCGCCGCCTCTTCCTGAATCTGTCCCACGAAACAGGGCACACCGAAAATCCTTCCAATTACACGGGTAATCAGCGGATTTTTTCGAACCGCGTTGCCGCATGCGATAACGTGTTCCCGGTTAGCAATTCCGGCATCACTCATTATGTCGGCGAGTTCGCGCACTATTCCTGTCGTAAAGGCGCGAGCAAGATTTCCGGGGGCCAGGTTGCCTGTGTCGATATTGCTGATGGAGCCGCGAACCCGCGGGTCGCTTCGTGTGCCGCTGAAGCGCGTGTCCGCGAGCAGGCCCGTCATTTCCCCGGCTTTTTCGGCCAGGGCGTTCATACGCTCGTAGATTGCATTGTCGTCGAGTTCGATTCCGGCAATCCCACGAACGGTGGCCCCGAAAAAGTCTTTCAGGTATTCGTATGCCCAGCCGCCGCAAAGGCTCGCGCCGACCAGTATGAAACCGCCGAAGGGCATAGGGCGCGTCTCAAACGGCTTAACGTAAGTGAATTTCTTTTGGGGTATGGATACCTGCGCGCCGGTGCCGATGTTCACCACCGCGGCGTCGCCGGAAAAGCCCGCCGCGCCGACGAAGGCGGCCTGGTTGTCGCCGAGCGGCGAGCACACCATTACCTCCGGCGAAAGGCCGAGCGCCCCGGCCGTTTCAGCAGACAGTTTTTCCAGCGGACGTGAAGACGGGCGGATTTCCGGCAGGGCCGTTCGCGGAATTCCCAGATGTTCGATTAAAGCGGCATCCCACCGGTTATTGCGCAGGCTGAATATTCCCCAACTTGCCGCGTGCGTCGGCTCGGTGGCGATCTTTCCGGTCAGCGAGGCCGCTATGTAATCCGCAATTGTCAGAGCAACTGCATCGCGAGGGAGGGCGCCGTTTTTCACCAGCCAGTTGAGCGTCACTCCGCCGTAACCCGCGCACAGGCGCGAACCGGTTTCTTCGGCATTATCAGGCCCGTCAAATCCGACGGTCCGCCGGTCACGCCAGGTTATGAGATTTGTCAGGCACATGAGACTTGAATCGGCAAGCAGAACTCCGTGCATCTGTCCGGAGATTGCGATGCCGACGACCGCATCGGTGTGGACCGCGTCGTTCCCCGGCAGGGCGCTTAACAGGTTCAGGCAGTCATCTCTTATTCGCAGGGGATTCTGCTCGTGGCGCTCGGGCGGCAGTCCCGGGACGGCGGCGCTGTTGGGCGCCGATATGACGGCCAGTGGCTGAAGGGTTTCCACTGAAAGCGCCAGGGCGCTTATTTTCGTGGTGCCTATGTCCAGCGAAAGAATGATTTTCATATCGCTATCGCCGCAAACGACATTGGTATTATCATTGTATACCATTATACCATTTTGGCGGCGAATGTCAAGTCCCGCGGACGGCCGTAACTGTTCAAAAAGTGCTGCGAAGGGAGGTTACTTGTCCACCTTTTACGGTGACAGTCACCAATCTACGAATCTCGCTCGCCAGGCTCGCTCGATTCCGCCCGTTCCGGGTCCTCGCCCTGAGGACCCGTCAGGGTCCGAATGGGTAATTGGTGACAGTCACCTTTCGTGTCACCTTTCGTGTTCCATTGGCAATGCAATCAACAACGATATGCCGCAAGGCGAACCGGGCCGACCAGGCCGGAGGCCCTCGGGTCCTGCTTGAAAAGATTGTGCAGGGTGTTGGTTACCTTGAAAGTGAACTTGTTTTCGCCCGCCTTTACAAATTCTCCCACGGGTACCTCCCAGGGCGCCCAGGCCCGCACGCCGGCCTGCCGCCCGTTTACCCACACATCCACGATGTAGGCGACACCCTCAAAGACGAGTCGCAACGGTTTCCCGGCGTATTCGTCCGGGATCGTGAGCGTTTGCTCGTAAGAAGCGCTGCCGGAGAAGAACGGGTAGCCCTGTTCTGCCCACGAACCGGTGGCCTGCGCCGTACGCGGCGCAACTATGACCCGGTTGTCTCCCTCCTTCTCGAGTGCGAAACGCCCCGCCAGGACCAGCGGCTGGTGCAATACCGCAGCCTCCGCCAGGCCTCCCCCTGAGTGCACCCGCACTCTGTTCTCGCCCGGCTTAATCAGATGCGCAATCTCGGCCTCCGGAACCAGGCGGTCGTAATGAGTGCCCTCGCCGAATCCCTCAACCTTCTGACCGTTTACCTCAATCTCCACCGGAGCGATGCCGTAGCCGCGCCACCGCTCCTGGCGCATTACCCCGTCCGCCAGAAGATGCAGGCTGTCCGGCACATCCTTGACGTGGAAAGTGGTTTCGAAGTTGTGATGATATTTTTTCTGCCAGCGCGCATCGAGACGGCTGCCGGTGCTCAATGACCATTCCGCCAGCGGCAGGTAGTTGTCGCTGTCCAGACGGAATGTCCATTTGTTTTTGAATTCTATCGGCGCAAGTCCCGCCTCTTGATGTGCGTGTGCGGCAGGGGGGACGTCCAGTTTGTCATCGCTGATGAGCACTACGCGCAACTGCTGCGGGGCAAAAGCGAGATGTACTCTCGTCTGACCGCTTTCTTCGGCGGGGAGCGTTTTCAATGCAGTGACTTCGCCCATCTCGGTGTCCACCAGATATGCGTTGCCCGAGGCGCGCAGGGTTATTGCCGGCGGCTCGAAGGATTCTTCGCGCAGGGTGTTGAACAGAAGGAAGTAAGTCCCTTCTTCCTTCTCATACCGCATATAGACAAAATCGGGCGCCGCTCCGGCCTCCACGTCCCGGACGATGCGGCTCTCCAGCGCCTGGATGAATTCTTCCTCGTGCGTCTCCAGGCTGAGAACGCTGTCCGGAAAATCGCGCAGCAGTTTTTCGGCAGAAGAGGACGCTGCTTTGTCCATCCCGGTCTCGGTATAAGCCTCGGGGATGCCGCCCACGAAGACAATCTTTCCGCCGAGCCGGGCGAATTCGCCGAGTTTATCCATTGTCTTCCGGGAGATGACCTTTGCGGCGGGCAGCACCAGCAACTCGAAATCCTCCAGTACGCTGCCATCTTTGCCTTTGACGGCGAGGCGGGTTATCCCATCCTGGCCTTTGAGGATGTCCGCCTTCTGAAGAATCTCCTCGTTGACCAGGTCGAAATCGAACTGGTGCCTCACAAGGGCCTCGGAAACATTGTCCAGAGCCTTCTCCACCCGCCAGGCCTCCGGGTTTCTCTTTAAAGCATCCTTCTCGTACATCTCCCCTGACAGGAGCAGTCCGCGCCCCGCGGCCACCGGACTGAGCAGCGCCACGCGCGCGCGATGCCGTCCGTTGCTGAACAAATAGCACAACCGCGACAAATGGTCGGTGAAGAGACGGTAGTATTTCCAGTTGGGATTGTGATAGGACTCATCCGGCGGGCATTCCCACTTGCGGAATCCCTCCAGTGAATAAAAGGCGGCGTGCGTGATGAAGTAGTTGGCGCCCATCGCGACCTGCCAGTTGGCCAGCCACTCCAGCGTGGACAGGGTCTGCCTCCATTCTGCCGCAACTCCGAAGGCCTCGTCCATTACCCTCGGCTTTTCCAGCAGGTGCGCGGCTGACGAGGCGAACTTCACCGCCAGCAGGTTGTTTAAATACCCGGGCTGGGGCCAGGTGGTTTCGGAGAGACAGTCGCAAGCGCCCCAGTGCAGATATTTGGCCGACTCGAAGAAGTCTCCCTGGTCGCGCATCTGACACAAGTATTCACCTTCATAGAGCACGTGACCTATCGAGAGGATGTTGTGCTCTTCACAGTACTCGAAGAGGGGGCGGAAGTAGTTTTCCCTGTAAAGCACGGTCGCCGTCTCAAAAAAATCGTTGCGATACTTCACCGTCCGGGGACCCGTCTCCTCGAACTGCGCCAGCAGCGCACGCGCAAACGGATAACCGTGCCGTTCTTCAAAGGTTTCGGGCAGGGAGTCGGACCACTGCACCGCCTGCTCTACATTGGAACAGTACATCGACGGCTCGTCAGTGAAATAACCTTTCACACAGCGGCCGTAGAAGCGACCCACCCGTTCGGTATAGAGCCTGTGGGTGTATTCTATGAACTTCTCGGTGGCGGTGCGGTTGAACACGTCCAGGCAGCCGCCGCTGAAGTTGTCGCGGTTAATCGCCTTGCCGAAGGCAACCACCCGCCACGTCCCGGCGGGCAGGCTGCAGACGAGCCCTTTTCCCTCCTCGTAACTCGCGCTAAGGTCTATCATCTTCTCAAGGCGCTCTTCCCAGTCATCCAAATCCTCGCGGTAGGCCAGAATGTACAACAGGCCTTCGCCTTTCTCCGGCTGCCAGGAAAACTCCTTTCCGCCCTCGGCGCTTGTCTGGTCCGATATGAAAATCTGGCTCATTCGAAACTGGGGGAAATCCTCCAGAAGCCTGCCGCCGACCACTCCGCTCGGCCAGTTTTCCTCGTCGTATATCCAGGCCCACAGGCCCATCTCTTCCGCCTTTTCGCAGCATTTTTCCGTCAGTTGCATCCATTCATCGGTAAGATAAGACGTGTACAGGCCGAGGCGGGCGTTTATGACGAACCCGCCGAATCCCTGTTCGGCCAGCTCGTCAATCTGGCGCAGCAGTTCCTTCTCCTCGAGGCGGTGGTTCCAGAACCAGAGTGGAGCCGGGCGGAATTCGTTCGATGGGTTCTTGATGTCTGCCAGAAAGCGCTTGTTATCGGCGTTTTTCATTGATGTAATCTCCCTGTGTTCGCAAGAAGGCAGAAAATCACTGGATGACAGTGCGGGACGTGCGGAGCAAAGTATCGCGTCAAAAGAACCCTGTCAATACAAATTTGAAGCAAGTAAGTGCGTTGCATAAAAGCCGCAGTGGAAATTTTCCGGTTTGCCTGTTGCCTGCTTATTGTGGCCTTTATATCTCCTTGTTTTGTCCCTTCTGCCGGGCTATACTTTTGGACAGGAGACTGGAAGCCATAGACTGTGGATTATATTCCGGTTTCACGTGTGAATAACACCGGGAAGAGCCGGCCCGTTTTCGTTATCATTGTTCTTTGCATTGCAAAAAACACCTGCTGCGAAAGGATGACAGTCACCATCTACGAGCTGGCCCCGATAAATCGGGGCTGCGCTCCGTAATGGTGACAGTCACCTTTCGCGTTCCGTTGCAAGACGATCAACAGTAGAAATATGAATCGTAAAGGAGAGCGCGATGACATTTAACGGGCTTGGCATGCATATGGGAAATCTCTGGCGTCTGTCCGGGGCGAAGTCGCGGTCGATAAGCGCGGAGAATTTCACCGGCGAGAAGGGCAAGGGAGGGATGGCCGTCACGGGCACGGGCCTGAAAGAGGCAGGCGACCTGGGGCGCGGCTGGAAGATTTCGCCGAGCGTCGTAATAGAGCCCGGACAGACATTCACGATGGCCGACATCGAAGGACCGGGCGCCATCCAGCAGATGTGGCTGACGCCGACAGGCAACTGGCGTTTCAGCATTCTGCGAATTTACTGGGACGGGCAGGAGCAACCTTCGGTCGAGTGTCCGGTGGGCGATTTCTTTTGCAACGGCTGGGGCGGCGATTCCGCTGCGATGCTTTCTTCCCTTGCTATATGCGTCAATCCCGCCAGCGGTTTCAACAGTTACTGGGAGATGCCGTTCCGCAAGCACTGCCGTATGACCCTTACGAATATCGCGGACAAATCGATGGTGCTATACCACCAGGTCAACTACACGCTGACCGACGTTCCGGACGACGCGGCGTATTTTCACGCCCAATTTCGCCGCACCAATCCGGTGCCGTACAAGGAAGTCTATACGATACTCGACGGCGTCAAGGGCCGGGGGCATTACGTCGGCACTTATATGGCGTGGGGAGTGAACAATAACGGCTGGTGGGGCGAGGGCGAGATAAAGTTCTTTCTGGACGGTGACAGGGAGTTCCCCACAATCTGCGGCACCGGCACCGAAGATTATTTCTGCGGCTCGTACAACTTCGAGCATAACAAGCAGTATCAGAAGTACTGCACTCCATACGCGGGATTGCATCAGATTATTCGCCCGGACGGGATGTACTGTTCGCAGCAACGATTCGGGCTGTACCGCTGGCACATAACGGACCCCGTGCGTTTTGAGAAGGATATTCGCGTCACGATTCAGGCGCTGGGCATACGCCCGGGTCCGCGCTATATGCCGCTGCAGGATGACATCGCATCGGTGGCATACTGGTACCAGGCGCTGCCCACGGCCCCGTTCCCGGCTTTGCCCGACAGAGACTACCTTGAGGTGGTCTGAGAATCGCGCGCACCTTACGGTGACTGTCACTGATTACGGCGGACCGGTTCTATTTACAACGCAAAAGGTGACTGTCACCAATTACGGAGTCGAGGGAGCGTTGCGACCGAGACTCGTAGATTGGTGACTGTCATCCTTTTGCATTCGTAGAATAGAACAGGTCCTAGATGCTCCGGGGGTAGTCCCCTGCGACCGAGACTCGTAGATTGGTGACAGTCACCTATGCTAGCGCAAAGTTGGTCAATCTGGATAATTTTCAAATAAAAAGAAAGGCTGGAAATGCCTGCGATTAAAAACATTGAAGAGATAATGGCCGGGGCACATTTTCCGGATGTCGAGCCGGCGCCTGATAAGACGGCATATCTTGTCGCGAACGGCGATTTGAGGGACAGCGCAAACAAGGTCTGCTGGCCCGAGCAGGAGAAAATGGAAAAAGCGCTGACCGCCGCCTTCACGCAAAGGGGGTACAATGTAATCAGGGCGCACAAATTCGACCCCGAACTCGGACACGGTTTCATCAACAGCC
>JBDRIB010000159.1:0-2694 GCA_043816375.1 Planctomycetota bacterium
TCTTGTAAACTTTGCGTATCGTCTTGTGCACCGTCCAGGTGCAATCCATCCCACTGGGCAGGGTCACGATGTCGCCCGCGCCGAAATTGACCTCGCCGTCCGCGTGCTTCACAGTCACCTCGCCTTCCTTCACGTAGAAGGTTTCCTTCTCGTCGTAGTGCCAGTCGAAGGTTGACGGCTCGCACTCCCAGGGCGACCAGTTATCGACGCCGAGTTCCTTTAGTTTTTCCGGCGAGGCCTTCTCTACCTTCACATCGTCCATAGGTTTCTCCTGAAGACGGGAATTTGCACGGCAATATGCAGGAAAACAATCCGACACGGATTTTCCGGATTATCCCGCGCCGTCAAAAAATGTCAAGGCGGGCGGACAGAGTCGCCTTTTGTGTTTCATTGGCAAGACAATCAACAATAAGGAAATATTCGTCCAGGGCCGTATTGCGGAGGGCCTGAACAGCCGGGTAGAGGTTGGGCCTGGCTTCGATACTGTTTAACGGTCTTTGGAAATGGCGATGCCTGAGATGTATTCGTGGAGAATCTTGATTTGGGGGGCGCCCTCATACCTCCTGTCTATGCGACGTATGAATTGTCTGGCAAGCCGCTCGCGTGCTGATGGTTTCAGCGCGTAATAAAACGTGGTTCCGGCGCCTGATTTCATCACATGGTCGTAAACCTCCCGACCTTTATGACAGACAAAATCGAAAGTGCTTTGTAGAATCCAGTGCGTCTTGAATCCCGCCGCCTTCAACTGCTCCTCGGTCTCATCTATGTCTTTGGGAAATTTCGTCCTGACGGTTTTCATCAGCGATTCGGGTTCCTCCTGGACAATCTCTTCAAACACCTCTATGGGCACAAGAGGTGAGCGGTCCAAATGGGCGACATAGCCTAGCAGGCCGCCTGGTTTGAGGACTTTCTTGAGCAATGGGAATATCTCGTCGCAGCCCACGTAGCCGATAATCCACGTTAGTACGGCTACGTCAAAAGATGCGGGAGGCATCCTTTTGAGTTCTTCCAGAACATCGGCGACACGGAACTCGATATTCGAAAGGCCGGATTCCCGGGTTCGCCTTTTTGCCTGTTCAATCATGCGCGGGGACAGGTCAATTGCCGTGACTTTGCCCTCATCTCCGACGCCTTTGGCCAGCCTGGCGGTTGAGTATCCGGTCCCGCATCCGCATTCAATTGCGCCGGCGCCGGGTCTTATCTCCAGTTTCTCGAACATCTCGTCAATCGGCCTGGAGGCGACCGACAGCCAATAGTCATCGTATGATGAACTTACTTCATCATATCCCTTGACGATTTCCTCCTTTCCGGTGGTCTCCTTTTCGCTGTCCTCAAGCATTTGGAAGAAGCCGGGCAGTGCCTTGTCTTCAGGCAGAGGGAGCCGGGGGATGGTAGCGACGGACACGGGCTTTACATTTTTGGCGTGTTTGCTGAAAAAATGCTGCATTGACTGCGCCAGGCAAACCCGGTAGGGTTGCTTAATCTTCGACTGCATCCTCGCAACAATTGCGGTTATATCCTCCTTTTCTGCATTTCCGTAGGAAACAGGCATCAAATTGCACGGCGAGACCTCTCCCGTTCCGTCAACGTAGATGTGAGTATAACCGGCACCGCATCCGAAAAAGTCGGGCGATTCCATGTGAGAAAATGAAGAGATGGCAACGCCGTCTTCCCGCTGATTGTACTCACTCATATACTGGAATACCTTTTCGTACTCCTTCTCCCCGAAGTCTATTGCGGCAGAGAGGATTTTCCCGGCGGGCATTGGTTCCAGTAACTGAAGTTCATCAACGCCGAGGCTCTCGTTGAGTTCGACGAGTCTGCGAAAGTTTTCCTCTTCGAGTAATTTCTTTGAAGGCACCGCACAGGTATAGGTATAAAAGCCGTACTTTTTTGCCGTCTTGATTCCCCTGAGCGCAATCTCGAAAGCGCCGCGAACTCCGCGTTTTCTGTCATGTTCCTTCTCGTCGGCACTGTCCAGGCTGATGCAGATTGAATAAATGCGTGTGTCGCGAAGCCTTCGTGCCACCTCGTCGCTGAATCCGTAACCGGTGGTTGCCAGTATGCCGCAGGAATCGTCCCTGAGCGAAGAACAGATTTCCGGCAAATCATGACGCAGACACGGTTCGCCGCCGGAGAAGTTGATTACTATTGCGCCCAGATCCTGTAACTGCCGGACGATGTTCTGCAGGCACCCGGCGGACAAATCCTCGACTCGTCGGTCTGCATTGTAGCAATGCCAGCAGTTGAACATACAGGCATTTGTGACCGCCATGTCTGCCGACTGGATGGGCGTGATTTTTCCCTTTTCGAAGAATGTCGAGAGAAATCTGTCGAATGCCGCCCCGGGGAACGGAGGAATAAACGAGTTGATGACGAACTGGTCTGCATATCGCCTGACCTTTTCTATTTCCAGGTAATCTTTGATGTATCGATAGAGCGACGGCGTGAACAGGCGCAGGTCGATAGCCTTTACCAGTTGAGAAAGAAAGAGTTCATTTGCATTCAATTTTTTACCCCTTTCCATATTTGATAATTCTTGTCCGGTTTTCGCCCTTCGGAAGTCGGGCAGGTTACTCCTCAATACCCATATCGCGGAGGGCCTGGCGTATCTCTCCGACGGTGGCGCCGTCTTCGATGGTGGAGAGGTCGCCCAAATCGGCCTTCTCACAGAGCGCCTTCAGGACGCGGCGA
>JBDRIB010000160.1:0-2485 GCA_043816375.1 Planctomycetota bacterium
CCTTTATTTCTATGCGTTCAATCCTGGCCTGTTCCGGCGGCGCGTTTTTGATGCGGTCGAAAAAGGCCGCTATCTTCGCCTCATCGCCTTCCGCTTCTATTATCACGCCGGAAGGGTCGTTTTTCACGAAGCCGGACAGGCCGGAATCCGAAGCGTACCGCCAGACGGTCGGGCGGAATCCGACGCCCTGTACGCGGCCGCTCACTGTTGCCTGAAAGCGCTTTGTCACTGGTTATCTGCTCTTGCGGCGACAGTTGCCTTCCACACGTTCGGCAAGGTATTGTATCCACTCGTCCATGCCGTCGCCTTTGACGGACGAGACCTTCAGAATGGGAGTTTGCGCGTTTATCTGCCGGATGTAATTGAGGCAGGAGTCGATATTAAACGGGATGTGGGGCAGAAGGTCAATCTTTGTCAGCACAATCGCCTTTGCCTCGCGGAAGAGGAGGGGATATTTTATCGGCTTGTCTTCGCCTTCCGTTACGCTGAGCACGGCGATTTTCGCGTGTTCGCCGACATCGAACTCGGCGGGGCAGACGAGGTTCCCGACGTTTTCCACAAAGACGATATCCAGGTCGTCGAGCGACAAATCCCGCAGCGCGTGGTGGACAAGTTTGGCCTCCAGGTGGCAGGCGCCGCCGGTCAGCAACTGGCTGACGGGCACGTTAAGCGCGCCGAGTCTCTCGGCATCGCGGGTCGTTTCCACGTCGCCTTCGAGCACGGCAAAGCGGAGTTTTTTTTCGAGTTTCCTGACGGAGTTTTCGAGCAGCGTGGTCTTTCCGCAGCCGGGCGAGCCGATAAGGTTGAGCATCAGGACGTTTTTCTCTTTCAGCAAATGGCGCGTCTGTTCCGCCCATTTTTCGTTCTCGCCCATAAGGTCGCGGTAAACCCTGATGTTCAGGTTATTCATCCGGCACTATCTCCAGGTTGTCGAGGTATAGTTCCGTCCCGCCGGCAAGTTCTATCCCCGTGTATCCGCATTCCCCGCATTGGAAAAAGACATCTCTTATTTCGCCCGTCCAGCCGCATTTGTTGCATTTGCCCGCTGCCGGGGCGGAAACGATTTCGAGTGTTGAGCCTTTCGCGGGCGTATCTTTTGCGATTATTTCGTAGGCGAATGTCAGGATATCGGGCACTATCTGGCGGAGGGCCCCCACCACGACGCGCGCCCTGACCAGTCTGAACGGCCGCGGCGCTTCGATTTTATCCATCTCGGCCACGACGGCGTCAACCAGCATCTGACATATTGAAAACTCATGCATCGCTTTGCTTTGGTCCAAGATCGTCAAGTAAGGGGTCTGACCCCTTTAGTTGACGATCTTTAATTCGGCGGCGATTACTCTTGCGTATTCGTCCATCCGCGCGGCGAGAAGGGGGGATAATTCGAGTCCGGGGGACATATCTTTAGGCTGGATGCCGAAGATGACCACATCGTCCGGACATTCGCCCAGTCTCCGCGAAAGTTCGATAAATTGCATGAGGTCGCCTTCGTGAAGTGACATCCGGGGGAGCCGCTTTTCCGAGCGCACATCATCGGGCGTAAAGCGCCGGATTGTGCCGGGCTTTTCTCCCATCAGGGCGCAGTCCATGAATATCGCCTTGCGTCGGCCGGCAATGGCGTGGAGTATGCGCGCACCCGCTGTGCCCAAATCGACAAAATCAACCCCCGACCCGTGCGGGCCGGGGGTTGACATTTTCTTTATCAGGTGTACCCCGACTCCTTCATCGGACATCAGCGGACTTCCCAGTCCGATGACCACCACGTCGTTCATTGCGCCCTGCCAGTCAGACGAATTTGACGTTCAGGAAGTGTGTCGAGCAGGAGATGCACGGGTCGTAAGCCCTGACGTTCATCTCGAGCAGTTGCTGCAGCTCTTCCTGTCCGCGGTCGATGAATTTGGGAACCAGTGCCTCGAAGTCCTTCTGGATATTTGCGTGGTTCTGGTTGGTCGGTATGCAGCAGTTTGCCGCGGTGCAGATGCCCTTGTCGTCGTAGGTGTATTTGTGGAACAGGATACCGCGCGGTGCTTCGACACAGCCAGCTCCGGTGCCTGCCTTGACCTTGAAGTTCGGTTTTTCGGGCTTCAGGCCTTTGGAGAGCAGGTCGTCGATAAGTTGCAGGGTGTGTTCGACAACCTGCACGCTTTCAATGACCTGAGCCACATTGTTCATAAACGGGTTACAGCAGCCTTTTTCAAGGCCGAACTTCTTTGCCGTCGCGGCCGCAAGCGGGAACAACTGGTCGGCGTTGATGTTGAAGCGGGCCAGGGCACCGACCGCGTAAGAATCGCGGTGCCACTTGGCGTACTTGGCGGTGGACTGCGGCACCACGTATTCGTTCACAACGCCTTCGAATTTCTGGACGGACACTTTTTCGTCGGTGTCGGTGCTGCCGATATCTCCGTCGTAGAAAGTATAGTAATCCGGGTACGTGAGGGCGATGTATTCGGTGGGCCTGTCGAAGGCGGGCAGTTTGTCCGCCAGG
>JBDRIB010000161.1:0-2972 GCA_043816375.1 Planctomycetota bacterium
CAGAACGTGATGGTCGGCGGCCGTGACGAAACCGGCGCCGACCTGACGTGCGCGATGACACACATTGTCCTCGACGCCTTCTTTGAAACCAACGACCCGCAGCCGGCGCTGTCCGTCAAGCTCCACGCAAAAACTCCGGAGGCGCTGTATCGTTCAATGGGGCGTTTCTTCTTTACGCCGGGTCACTCGACACCCTCGCTGCTCAATGACGACACCATCTTTGAGATGCTTCGTGGAAAGGGCGTGGCCGACTCCGATTTGCCCGACTACTCTATCGCCGGCTGTCAGGAACCGCTGATTATGGGCAAGGCCTCGATGAACACGACCAATACCTGGCTGAACCTGGCCAAGGTGCTGGAACTCGCGGCCAATGACGGCGTTTCCCTTATTTCGGGCCGGAAAATCGGCCCGTCGTGGGAGGAGACCGGATTCGCCGGACCGGAAGATGTTTATGAAAACCTGGAGGAGGCGTTTTACAAAACGCTCGACGCAATCCTGCCGCGTATGCGGGAAGCAGGCAACGCCTGCACGACGCTGCTGGGGAGCGAGAAGCCCGTGCCCTTTACATCCGCAGTGATGGACGGTCTTCACATGTGGCGCGATATGCGTGACCCCGAAAAGCCCGGCACACGCTACAACGCCGGCGGCTGCCTGATTCACGGGCTTGCAGTTGTGGCCGACTCCATCCACGCAGTCAGGCGCGCACTCGCATCAGGTCTTTGGGGCGCGGCGGATATCCGTGCCGCGCTGCAGAACAATTATGAAGGATATGAAGACCTCCGGGTTTTCCTGGAAGCGCAGGACAAATTCGGCAACAACTGCGATACGGTGGACGAGACGGCGGCGCGCATCGCAAACAATGTGAGCGACCGCGTGGTCGCCCTGAGGAATCCTGCGGGCAGTCCGTATATGGCGGACTGGTCAACGCCCAGCACGCACCTGCTGTACGGCTGGTGGGTGGGCGCAACACCGGACGGACGGATGGCACGGACGATGCTCAACTTCGGGCTCGACCCCCGGCCCGAGACGAGTCGCAGCAGTTTGCCCGAACGCTGCCTCTCTGCGTGGAAGATGCCCTACCTGAAAATGACCGGCGGCTACGCCTCGCACATCGGCCTTCGTCCCGGCAGCGAAGGCACAACGCTCGAAGAAAGAGGCGTTCGGCTGCGCGACCGCGTTATTGCCCCTCTTTTCCGGCTGGGCGAAGGCGTGAAAGAGTCGCCATTCTACGTTTACTTCAATGTCGACACGCCCGACCACCTTCGCAAGGTGCTCGAGGACCCGGAGAAATACGCTCCCGGAGGGGTTTACATTCTGCGAATTCACGGAACGTTCGTGAACTTCCTCGACCTTTCACCGGCGATACAGGAAGACATTATCGCGCGCCTCGGCGCGGGGGGGAACGAACGGTGACGAAGCGGAACAAAACCGAGCACGTGCGCAACGCGATATTTCGCGCAATACTGTATGGAAAATATTCTCCCGGCGACCGCGTGCCGACGGAGCGTGAGATTGCAGCGCGGATGTGCACAAGCCGCATTACGGTGCGGCGCGCTCTGGCCGAACTGGAAGAGGCGAAAATACTGGAGCGGGTCCAGGGGCGCGGGACATTTGTCTCAACCGCCATCCGCGGCAACCCGCAGAAGTCCGACCACGTCGCACTGCTCACCTCCGTGAGCGACCCCTTTGCGCTGGAGTTCATCCGCGCCGTCGACGAGATAGTGCGAAAAAAGAATCTACTTCTTGTGTTGCGGCTCACAGAGGAGGACCCGCAGAAGGAAGAGATGGCGGCTATCGAACTGGTTGCCCGTGGTGTGCGCAACCTCATTGTCTGGCCCAGCGGCAAGGGCTACGCGTCCGAAACGTTCGCCAGGCTGCGCGTCCTGGGAACGAATATGGTCTTCTTCGACAGGATGATACCGGGGAATTACGCGGATTATGTCGGACTGGACAACCGGCACGCCGTCCGGACGCTGATGGAGCGCGCATTGAAGGCGGGCGGACGCAGATTCGTCCTTGTCAGCCACTCCGGCCTGAACGCCGACAGCGACCGCCAACGCGAAGAAGCCTTTCTGGCGCTTTGCAATAGCAAACATCTCCCGCATAAACTCGTCCGGGTTCCCTGGCGCGACGGTGCCGGGGCGACCCTGCTCAGAAATAAAAAGAAATGGTTTGCTGCGCCGCCGCGCCCGGCCGTTATTTGCGTCAATGACGCGGTCGCCATAGCGGTCCGCAAGGTTCTATGCAAAGCCTCGACGGCGGTCTACGGCATCGACGGTCTGCCCGATGCGGTTGCTGCGGGTATTCCCACATATCGCCAGCCGATGACGCAGATGGCCCGGCACGCCGTACGGCTGCTCGGCGAACAGCAAGAAAAGGGAAGCAGATGGGAGGCGCGCCGTATGTACTGCAAGGGATGCCTTGTCACTTGTTATTAATTGTATCGCCAATGAAATACGAAAGGTGACTGTCACCATTACGGAGCGCAGACCCCCGATTTATCGGGGGGCCAGCTCGTAGATGGTGACTGTCATCCTTTCGCAACAGGTGTTGTTTTGTCAGTAAAAAGAACAACAAGAAGGAACAGCAATGAATAAATCCGTCTCCTTTAAGAGGCCGGTATTTTTCCAGCGCAACCGCGTCTGGCGCTGCTATACAGGCGGCGTATTGCTCGACAGGTTTTGCGGAGACCGCCCCGAGGGCGACAATAATTTCCCCGAAGACTGGCTGGCCTCCACCACTATGGCCAGCAACGGCCCGAACCGGCAAAGCCAAGATGAAGGTCTGGCGCGGGTGAGGATGCCCGACGGTTCGAACGGCCCCTTCTTCCGCGACCTTCTCGCGGCCGACCCGCGACGCGCACTGGGCAGAAAGTCATATAATAATGAGGAAGGCGTCGGTGTCCTGTGCAAGTTTCTCGACTCGGCGGTGCGCCTGCCGATACAGTGCCACCCGGACCGCGCCTTCGCCCG
>JBDRIB010000162.1:0-20240 GCA_043816375.1 Planctomycetota bacterium
TTATTGCGGCCGGCAGGCCGATGCCCACTTTTTCCGCCAGGTTGCGCACTCCCCTTATCATCGTAAGCACGCTGCCTGCAAGCCGGCCGTCGATAAGCCGCGGTGCCCGGCCTTCCACTATTACATACTGTCCGCCCAGCGTGTATTCGCCTTCGGGCATTCCCGCGGCGCTTATCGCATCGGTAATCAGTATGCATTTGTCGATGCCTTTGGCGCGTATGAAGAACCTGAGCACCCACTCGTGTACGTGAATCAGGTCGCAGATAAAGTCGCACGAGACTTTGTCGCTGTCCAGCGCTGCGGCCAGCATACCCGGCTCACGGTGGTGTATCCCGCGCATGGCGTTAAAGGTATGGGTGAGATGCTGAATGCCCCAGCCGATTGCCTGTATCATCTGGTGGTAGGTGCAGTCGCTGTGTCCGGCCGTGACGACGACATTGTATTTACTGAGCAATCTTGTTACCTGCTCCGCATTGGGCATCTCCGGGGCAATGGTGAACATCTTCAGCGCGTCGCCGAGTTCGGTGAGCATCTGCTGAGTTTCGTAGAGGTTCGGCACCTTGACTGCGTCTTCGGGCTGGGCACCGCGATAGCGCGGGTTGACGAACGGACCTTCAATATGCACTCCGAGTATCTTTGCGCCGGGGTTTCCCGGTGTTTCCATTGCGCGCTTTGCCTCCAGAGAGGCCCAGCGCATCATCTCCATCGGGTTGGTGAGAATGGTCGGCAGAAAACCGGTGGTGCCCTGGCCGGCCTTGAATCTTGCGACCTCCAGTACGGCCTCCGCGCCGTCCATCATATCTTTGCCCATTGCACCGTGGCAGTGTATGTCGATGAAGCCCGGGCATACGTTCGCACCTGTGCAATCTATCTCGGTGGCGGAGGGAGGCGGAGATAACCTGGGCGCTATCTTTTCGATGCCGCTTCCGACGACGAGGATGTCGCTCGACCTGAATTCCCCGTTCTGAAACACCTCGCCGCCTTTCAGCAAGTACGATTTTTCCGGCATCGACTCCTCGGGAAAAAGCCTCTGGTTGAATTGTCTCGTCTCTCGATGCGATTTGATTTGGGGCCACGGACACGCATATGCGCCTATTTACGCCCCTGATTATAACACCTGCTCCCTGTTGGGCAAGGTTAATAATGCGAGGGGGGGGGAACAGTGCCTGTCACTGTTCTGCCCTAAAATGGGAACGGTTCCCCGGCCGTAGAGTCCCCGTACCCACCCATACGGGCCCATATCCGCCTGCCCGCCCGAGCCGTAAAGGCTCGGTCTTTACGGCCAGGGAGGCGGATCCGTATAGACGGGCGGGTTGAATCTACGCCCTTTCGGTTTATATGCAATTTGCTCATCTGAGAAACGGTTCTAATCTACGCCCCGACTTTCGCATTGCAAAAGGATGACACTTGTCCGCCTCAGGCGGAGTCACCATCTACGAATCTCGGCACAGGGGACTGTCCCCTGCGCATTCCACAAAAGGATGACAGTCACTAATCTACGAATCTCCCCCGACCCATACAGGCCCGTACCGGGCAAAGTCGGGGTCGATTCCGCCCGTTCCCCGTACGGGTCAGGGTCCGAATGGGTAATTAGTGACAGTCACCTTTTGCGTTGTAATTAGAACCGTTCTCCGCCTCAGGCGGACCCGTATGGGTCACAAATTGCGCTCCGTAATTCAGAACAGTTCCAGCCGCAATTTGGTGACTGTCACCGAAGATGTGGGAGAAACGGGCAACTTGAGTTGTTGCTGTGGCGCGGCGCGTGCGTTCGGGGTATAATCCGACATCGTGGTTAAGAGAAAATTTCCGTTTTGGAGGACATTGCGATGAGAAAAATAACTTCCCTCGCCCTGTTGCTGCTAATTGTGGTTCCGGCAGGGTGTCGCTCCGTGTTCGAACCGGCGAACCCGTTTACCCACGGCCAGTGGGAGTATTCCGAGATATATGCGCCGGTGGATTATGATGTCGCCTGGGAAACAATCAATGATAATATAAGTGAATGGGTTATCAGTGAGGACGATAAAAAGGGCGGAAAGATTGAGAGCGAATGGCGTTATCTGGGAGGGTACCGGCTGAAACTTGAGATACGACTGGACGAGGAGAAGAACGACTCAAATCAGGAGGGCGTTAAATTCGGTCTCCGGGTTTTGCGTCAAAGACCTTCGGAAGTCTGGACTCCCACGCGCACAAACTACAAAAAGTGGAAGTGGATGGATCCGGATGAGAAGATGCAGAGCATGATGTGGATACGTTTTGATGACGAGTTGAGCAGGATAGCGCGGAAGAACATCGAGCAGTCTGCACCGCCGGAAGACGCGGAAGAATAGAGCATTTTGCGAAAAAAAGGGGGGCGGCGATTCGGTTGAATCGCCGCCCCTAGCGCATGTTGTGAATGATAGGTGGTGGTCTTACCTAAAAAAACACCAGTGCCAGGCAGTTGGCCGCCAGTTGAATTTTTTCAGCCCTAACGGGCACGAACCCTGTTCTGCCTGGACACTGGTATACTAACAACGTCTCCCCCTCTCCCGTTAACCGGATGTTTCTTATATTGTATGCTAAGTGCTAAACTCGGTACTACATATAGTTTGGTTTGAGTGGCCATATAAAGGACAGCTATTTTGGAAGGCATACTATATATAGTATAACCACTTCCCTGCCTCTTTCAAGCCAAAAATGTTATTTTTTTTAAAAAAATGTTCGCCGGGGCTAGGCCGCGGCGAAGCCCCCTCTCGATATATGCTAAACCCCTCTTTCGCATCGCTTGTAAACACCTGACAGTAAACTATGAACGAGTGGAGCGGACGGCCTCCTCAATTTTCCCAACCTGCTCGGCCAGTGAAGGGTTGGCGGAAACCATCCTCTTTATTTTTGCTTCCGCATGCAATGCGGTTGCGTGACTTTTGTTCCCGAAAAACCGCCCCACCTCATTTAACGAGTGAGCGGTCAGTTTCCGCGCAAGGTACATAGCGACCTGCCGTGCCATAGCGACGGAGCGCGTGCGCCTGCTGGAGTTCATTTCGCGCGGTGTGGTGCCGAGCGCTTCGCAAACCGCCTCTTGAATTTTCTCCAGTGAAATGCGTTCGCGGCGGGGGCTTCTACCCTCATCAAGCACCGTTCTGGCCAGCGACACCGTAAGAGGTTTTTTGTTGAGAGAATGAAACGCGAACAGTTTCATCAGGTTGCCTTCAAGTTCCCGGGTGTTTCCCGCACACGAATCGGCCAGGAACCCGGCAATGGCGGCGTCCAGTTTTCGCCGCATTTCCGCGGCGCGCTTGTTGATAATCCCGATTCTCGTTTCTCTGTCCGGCGGGTCAATCCGTGCGGTCATTCCGGCGGCGAATCTGTCCATCAGCGCGCGACTTATCTTTTTCGTCTGGCTGGGATGCGAGTCACTGGCAGCGATGATAATCCTGTTTCGGTCGGCCAGTGTATTGAAAGTATGGAGAAATTCTTCCTGAGAAGCCTTTTTTTCGGCCAGCCAGTGTATGTCGTCAATCACCAGCGCATCCACACCGCGGTGCAGGCGGCGGAACGAATCGAGTTTGTTTTGCCGCACCGCCGTAACAAAACGGTTTACGAACTGCTCGCAGGTGACGTAGCGCACTCCGAGTTCGGGGTATCGGCGGGAGAATTCTCTTGCAAAGGCCTGCAACAGATGAGACTTGCCCAGCCCGACACCCCCGTAAATCAGCAGGGCGTTGAACTGGGTGCCGCGCGCGTCGATGAGTTGACGGGACATCTCGTAGGCAAAGCGGTTACACTTGCCGACGACGTATCTTTCATATGTGAAGCGCGGATTGAACGCCTGACAATCGGTGTGCGTTGCGCCGCCGGGGCCCCTGAGCACGATGGCCTCATCCTGCTGGCTGGCTTGAAGATCGCGCATCTGGCGGAAAAGCGATCCGTCAACTACGAATTTGACTTCCACCTCGCGCTTGACGACCTCACCGAGCGCCGCCTTCACCTCGCCGGCCAGCCTTTCTTTTATCCAGGTCAGGATAAAAGTATTAGGCACGCCGATTACGGCGATTTCGTCGTCAACGGACTTCAGGATTGTGTTTTTTAGCCACAGGTTGAACCTTTGGGTGCCGATCTTCGTGACAATTTTGTTTTGAACCTCTTTCCATGCATCAACTGCAATGATCGACACGGCAATCTCCCCATTTTTTATTATAACCGGGTGATTTTACGAAATACATATAGCGTAAAAGAGCGAAATGACTCCTCGACAAAGGGAAAACCTGTTGGAAATGCCGGAATTCACGAAGAAGTGCCCTGCTATTAGGTCTCCGGCCGCCTGTAAATGCTCACAGGCGGTTTGCTCTCCCTTTTGGTCTCACTCTGAATAATATACCATGTTGAAAGGTTGTCAAATTGATTTTTTTGCACAAGAAAAGTTTAAGGCGTTTACGTTCACGTGCAGATTCGGACAGACAGGTTTTGTTTTGTGTTACGAAAGGCCGTCAGTTTGAAATCTTTTTTGAACAAAATGCGCAAAAGATTCGTGGCACATTTTTTGATTTCCGGCGCTTCGCGCGAGCCGGTTGCGCAAGACATTATCCACCACGGTGAAGCGCAAAACACCCGCGATACGCCTATACAAAGAAGTGAATTGCGACCTGATGATTCCTGTGGGTAAACTGTGGAAATCCTGTGATGCAGTGTCAATTACGCCGGAGCGGTCTCAGTCGCGCTCCAGGAACAACGCAACTTCGGCAACCACTTCTTTGCCCCCGTACCGCAGCCGAACCCTAATCTCTTGGCCCGGCGGCAGTTCAATTCCCTTTACCTTCTCCTTCAGATTTATGACCAGTTCTCCCTTTTCATCTGTTGTTACAGTGCCGGAGTATTTTATGCGCGGCTCGTCTATCTCCACAGAGACATCGGAATTGGGCAGCGGAACGACGACATCGTCTTCAAGCGCCTTTTGTTCAGAGTACACAACTTCCCCCAGCGGCCTGGTCCTCACGGGCGTTCGAAATGCATAGGCCTCGTCCGGCGGGTTGGCGCGGATAACGTCCAGATTGTGAAGAATTGTGTTAAGGTGTTTCCAGTAAAGCTTTGACGGCATTCCCGAAAGGGCGAAGACCGGCAGTGAGATGGGGACCAGGCATATACTTATCATGCCCTGGCCGAGGTTACCCATTGCGTGCCCCGGATGATACGGCACGTATTCCCTTACTTTCTGAAGCGATTCGCGGCAGGGCGAGCCTTTCTTGTGGTAATGCTCCACGACCAGCGCAATCACTCCCCACTCGGCCCGGGCGGCGGATACGTCGCGCGCCCTGAGTTCCGGCTCGGAATCGTATATTTTCCCGACTACTACCTCTTTCTCGCCTGCGGTATAGGCACATCCGGCAGACAAAGCCGCCGCAAGAATCGCGCACAAAACCAAGCATTTCAATGCCCTGTCCTCCATAAAATTAAGCAGGGAATTATCGTCCGCGAAAAATACCACATCCACTGCTTTTTGCAAGCAAAATAAGCGCGGGGTAAAACCGGCCCCGGAACCGGGGATTTCCGCAGTTTCTAGGCCGGGGCGGTCTCCCGGGCCAGAGCGGCGCCTGTTTCGTAAGCCTTTTCGAGGACATCGGTTCTTTCGAGCACCGCGGTGGGCGTGTCCGTCCCGGGGGAGTACAGAGTGTACTTTAACTCTACGTCCAGGCAATTGAAAAACGCCTTAATTATTTTTTCCGCCGGCGGGAACATAACGTCGCCCTTCGGCAAGCCGCAACAGGAGATAAAGGCCCCCACGCGTTTGATGCCGCCGGGGTTGGCGGCGACGCGCTGCTTCAGGACATACTTTTTTCGCCAGAACGCCTGGCAGCGGTCTATCATACACTTGAACCTGCCCGGAAGGGACCAGAAATAAATCGGCGATGCGACCAGTATGTGGTCGGTCTGCCTGAGCAGGCGATAGATGTCGGTCATATCGTCCTTCAGCACGCACTCGCCTGTCTCTGCGCATCCCCCGCAGGACGTGCAGGGCGAAAAGTTCTTCTCTCTGACGATAAGGGTCTCGACTTCCGAGCCTGCATCCTCAGCACCCTTGACGGCCCTCTCGAAGAGCGTGCCCGTGTTGCCTCTTGCCCGTTCGCTGGCATGAATGGCAAGAACGCTTGTTCGCATAATTCGTTTCCCCCGAAAAACAAGAACAGTTCTTATTTTTTCGGAAACCGATTCATATCTTACAATGAGTTACATCAGCGGAAAAACAAGAACAGTTCTTGTTTTTTGTGGAGAGTTATTCCTCGGTCCTTGGCTCTTCTTCGTCAATTTCCTCGCGGTCGGGGACTTCGATGCTGTCAGGGTCGTGCGGTTTCTTCCCAATCAGCGGAGTGCCGCAATAAGGGCAAAGAACGCCCTCTTCGGCCACTTTGGGATCGTTATGAGGGATACGCTTTCCACATTTCTGGCAAATCATTTTCGCTCCTCGCGGGTTTTTATTGAAAATTGACTGGTTAAAGAAACGCGAAAGGTGACTGTCACCAATTACGGAGCGCAGACCCCCTGATTTATCAGGGGGGCCAGCTCGTAGATTGGTGACTGTCACCTTGCCAAGTGTTTCTTTATCCAATCAAAGAGCAATAGTAGAAAATGTGTCCGGGAAAAGAAATTATTCAAAAATAGATACTTACCTTCTAACATATTATTATATGATTCTCCGCTCGTCAAGCGATACGACGCAGGCGGGTTTGATTGACGGGCACTTTGTGTGAAAACCAGAATGACGTTCAGGTAACAAACATGCTTCGCAAGATTTGGAGAGCGATTTATCTTCGCGGCAGCGAACTGCCGTTTTACAGCAGATACACTTACCACTTTCAGTTGCGTGCCGCGCTGCTCGAAGGGCTTGGCGGGGGGATAATGAGCCTGGAGAGTTTTGTGCTGCGCAAGACACTCGGCGGTTCGCCTGAAATGCTTGCGCTGCTGATGTCACTGGGTTTGGGGTCTTTTATCCTGAGCCCGTTCTGCTGGTCATACTTGCGGCGATGCAGTCCGCGCAAAGTGCTAATTGTATTGGGTGTGCTCGGACACTGCTCACTGGTGCTGATAGCCTTTACCAGTTCGCCTTTAATCTTCGTGTTCGCAGTGAGCATACCCGCCCTGGTGTCACCGGTCTTTTTGCCGCTGAGAAACACCATTGTTGAGCGCAACCATAGTGCCCATGTCCGCGGGAAAACATACGCGTATATTTCAGCATACACGGTGTTGGTTGTTGTGATTATGTCGCAGACAACCGGTTTTGCCCTGGACTGGAAACCTGGTTTGTATCGCCTTCTTTTCCCTGTTGCGGGTGTGGCGGGTTCCCTGTTTTTGTTGTATTACGCGAAGATTAAAATCCGCCGATTGCAGGCTCCTGTCGTACTATCCGTGAATGAGAAGCGCGACAGCGTACTAAGGACCTTTCGCAAATCAGTGCGCGACGTCTTCAGGGTCCTCAAGGAAAACCCGGCCTTCCGCAAGTTCGAACGCAATTTCTTCATATACGGTATCGGCTTTCTGATGTCTCAGCCTGTCGTTGTGGTATTCGTGGTTAACCACTTGAAAGCGACCTATGCGTCGGCGGCAGGTGCAATACTGGTCATGCCCATAATCACGCAGATGATATCCCTGCCTGTCTGGGGACGTATGCTCGACAGGTTTGGCGCGCCCAAGACGGCAGGATTTACGATTTTTTTGTTTGCTCTCTGGGCGTTGCTGTTGTTTTGCGCGGCGCTTGAGTCAAACCTCCTTCTGTTCTTTGTCGCCTACGCGGTTTTCGGAATGGCACTCGGCGGGCTGGACGTTGTGTGGAATATCGGCCCGATTGAATTTTGTGGCAGGCGCAGCCTTAGTGAAAAGCCTGTTGCGGGCGAAGCGGGCAGTTTCACGGCAATTCATTCAATGTTTGTGGGAATAAGGGCGCTCTTTGCGCCGTGGCTGGGCGTTGCGGCGCTCTGGCTGTTCGGTGTGCAGGCGGCGTTCCTTATCGCGTGCGGCTTTTTCTCGGCGGCCTGCATCCTGATGTTCAGACTCCACTCTTCGGTGAAAAAGATGCGCTCCGCCGAATCGAACCAGTGACAATGCGCGCACTCACGCAGCACAAGCGCAACGATGTAAACGGAGTTTCCCGGAACGCCTGCGAACACATCACAAGCCCCGGCACATCGACAAAGAAACGTAAAAGAGCGCGAAGTGAAGTTGCAGTCGCCCGGTCATTATGGCTGATAGCGCCCGCCTCTGTTACATACAAAGCCTTGTAACCGTCAGGCGTTTTTCATCGTCTTGCGAACCGTCTCGCAGAATTTTCCGGCACGTCCAATCATATCCTTTGCTTCCTCGGTCGTAATGTGCTCCAGGGCGCCGTAATCGCCGATATTCCGCAAATTGAATCCATCCTGTAAGGTTTTGAAGGTCTGCTTATCAACGGACCCGTTCTTGACGAACAATTTGCCGAAACTTGCTATGACGGCCGAGTGGCGGGAAAACTTTTCCCCCGCATAACAAGGGCTGCGGAGGCGGCGTAAAACATTGCGTAGTATGCTCGAGAGGCGGAGATGTCGTTATAACCCATATTCAGGAGTTCTCTGGCGGCGGCAAGGTTGTCCTCGGAACGTCGCAGAAGTTCCCGCACCTCTTCCGAATGTTCTCGCTTCATGTCAGTTCAACTCCCTCCGCAAGGACATTCCTTATGAAGTTGCTCCGCCGGTGTTTCACCGAATCGTCGTCAACGGGTATGGCGCTGATAAGAAGGTCGTTTTCGAGAGAGAGGGGAGTGGCTACATCATTGATTTTGCTAATCTCGCCCAGTGTCGAGGAAACCGAGTCCAATACAACCACAACATCCAGGTCGGAGAATTCATCTGCAGTGCCCCGTGCGTATGAGCCGAAGAGCCACATTTCACAGAGTCTCTTGCCGTAAAGCCTGGACAGGCCGCTTTTCAGTTGCCTCAGGATGTCCCCAATCCGGGGCGGGAGTTTTTCGTAAGCACTTTTCACAGGCGCTTTATCTCGCGGAGGTACATTGAGGTCGAGATGTCTATTTTGTCCATCAGCGCGCTGTCGACGAGGGTCTTGAGGATGCCTTCGTATTTGCGCTTGATTTTGTCGAACGTCACCCCGACGTGCCAGACGTCCTGTGTCGCGCTGCGCTTTACCCACACGACGCGGCTTTTCACCTTGACGGGGGCCTTGACGATTGTCGGTGCCTCGATGTTCAGGCGCAGTTTGTCGCCGGCGTTGAGGGGCTCCTTGGTGATGAACTTCAGCCCGCCTTCGGAGATATTGAGAATGAGATATTTCTGGCCCAGGTTGGCCAGCATCGAGAGCACCCCGCCGCCGGAATACCTGACCGTCGATGATTTAACGCCGTAGCGCTTGTGTCTTCTGCGTTCTACTCCATCCCAAGCCATAACCGCTCCTTGAAAGAATTCTTCTCAGGTAACTGCCACTAACCACACCGGAAAAGTTCCGATGAAGCGGGCTCTACTCGTCCGACGCTTCATCCGCCGTTTCATCGGCGGCTTCATCTGAATCGGTCTCCTCCTTGGCAACACGCGCAATGCTGACGAACCTGTCGCCTTCATCGAGATTTATCAACCGGACACCCTGAGTATTGCGCCCGATTACCCGAATGTCGGAGGACGCAATCCGCACCACCATTCCCTGCGCGGAGATAAACATCAAATCATCATCCTGTCTCGTGGGCATCATTCCGACCACCGTTCCGTTTCTCTCCGTGGTTTTGATGTTTATTATGCCGGACCCGCCGCGCTTCTGCTTTCGATATTCCGAGAAATCGGTTTTCTTGCCGTAGCCTTTCTCGCAGACGGTCAGCAGGTCGGCGCCTTCTTCGACGACAATGAGTCCCTTCACAACATCGCCTTTTTTGAAACTGATGCCGCGCACGCCGCGTGTGGCGCGGCCCATTGGGCGGAGGTCGTTTTCGGAAAAGCGAATCGCCTGGCCCTTTTTTGTGCCCAGAATCAAATCCTGATTGCCGCTCGTGCTTACTACTCCGATGAGGTTGTCCCCTTCGTCGAGTTTGATGGCGATGATGCCGCCTCGCTTGGGCCGGCTGAAGGCTTCGAGCGGGGTTTTCTTGCTGACCCCGCAGGCGGTCGCCATCACAAGATGGCGCTTGTCAAAGTGCCTTACCGGTATCATCGAGGCGATTTTTTCGTCCTTCCCGAAGGCAATCATATTGACAATCGCGCGGCCCCTGGCCATTCGCGACATCTGCGGCACGTCGTAAACCTTGAGCCAGTAAACCTTGCCGAGGTTGGTGAAGAAAAGTATGTAGTCGTGCGTGGACGCAACGAAGAGGTGCTCCAGGAAATCGCCTTCCCTGGTGTAGGCGCCGGTAATGCCTTTACCGCCGCGGCGCTGTTTGCGGTATGTGGTAAGCGGCAGGCGCTTGATGTAGCCTTCGTGGCTTATGGTTACCGCAACGTCCTCTTCGGCGATGAGGTCTTCGACGTCGAAGTCCTGGACCTCGTCGGGAAGTATATCAGTGCGCCGGTCATCGCCGTATTTGTCTTTAAGTTCGTAAAGGTCTTCCTTGACGATATCGAGAACGAGATTCTTGTCGGCGAGGATGCCCTTGTAATCCTTGATTTTCTCCAGCAGTTGCTTCTGTTCTTCCTTGATTTTCCCGACCTCGAGGCCGGTAAGCCTTTGCAGGCGCATATCGAGTATGGCGCTGGCCTGGACCTCGGACAGTTTGAACCTCTTCATCAGGTTTTGTCGCGCCGCGTCGACATCGGCGCTTTTCTTGATGGTTTCAATTACCGCGTCGATGTTTTTCAGGGCGACAAGCAGGCCTTCGAGTATATGCGCGCGCTTCTCGGCCTTGTCGAGCAGGAAGCGAGTGCGGCGTTCGATTACCTCGACGCGATGTTCAATGTACCGTTCTATCAACCCTTTCAGGTTCAGCGTCTCAGGCCTGCCGTTAACGATGGACAGGAGAATCACCCCGTAGGTGGTTTGCAGTTCGGTGTGCTTGAATATCTGGTTCAGCGTAACCGCTTCGTCTTCGCCGCGCCTCAGTTCCACGACGATGCGCATTCCTTCCTTGTCGCTTTCGTCGCGGAGATCCGCGATGCCGTGCGCGACGCCTTTCTTGACAAGGTCGGCGATACGTTCGATAAGCGTGCTCTTGTTCAACTGGTAAGGAATTTCCGTGATGATGATGTTGCGCTTGTCGTTTTTGAGTTCCTCGATGGCGACGCGCGCGCGCAGGATTATCTGGCCGCGGCCGGTCCTGTATGCCTTGCGAATGCCGCTTGTGCCGCAGATTATTCCGCCGGTGGGAAAGTCGGGCCCCTGGACGATGTCAAGCAGTTCTTCAATCTCGACGCCGGGCTGCTCGATAACGCGAACGATGGCGTCGGCTATCTCTATCAGATTGTGCGGCGGAATATTCGTCGCCATTCCAACGGCGATACCCGAAGCGCCGTTGCACAGCAGGCTGGGAAACCTTCCCGGCAGGACGACCGGCTCGGTGCGCGTTTCATCGTAGTTCGGGACGAAATCGACCGTATCGAGTTTCAGGTCGTCCAGCGTTTGCATCGTGACAGATCTCAGGCGCGCTTCGGTGTAACGCATTGCCGCGGGCGGGTCGCCGTCAATGGAACCGAAGTTGCCCTGCCCCTCGACAAGGGGGTAGCGCATATTGAACGGCTGCGCCATCCGCACCAGCGTGGGATAGACGATATCTTCGCCGTGGGGATGGTAGTTGCCGGATGTGTCGCCGCATATTTTTGCCGACTTGCGGGACTTTGACGTGGGGCTCAGATTCAAATCGTTCATCGCAACAAGCACGCGCCGCTGGCTGGGCTTGAGTCCGTCGCGCACGTCGGGCAGCGCGCGCGCCATAATCACGCTCATCGCGTAGGTAAGATAACTGTCCTTCAGTTCTTCCTCTATGGGCAACTGCTGGATGTTCTCGCGTGCATTAAGCATCTCGGGCATAGTTGTGTTTTTCCTGCTTATGAAGTTTCTTCAGGTTCGGGGTCGCTGCGCGCGTCTTCCGGTATTTTTTTCAACAGTTCCGAGTCGGGAAAGTGATTCGCAAGTTTCTCGAAGACGCTTTTGGCTTCAGCGTTTCTCTCGTCATTGTAATAGAGCATACCAAGCGCGAACAGGTATTCCTCGGCCGCGAGAGCCGATTCAACGACCTGGCGCATCTCCTTATCAGGTTCGCAGCCGAGCAGTTTGCCCGCCGCTTCCGCCGCGCTGGCAGAGCAATTCTCCCTCATCTCCTTCTCTGCGCCGCTGTTCTTGAATGCCGCGTAACGCTGATGGACGGCGGCGAGATAAGAGTCGAGCGCCTCGACGTATTTCTCCTGTTCCACCCGGATTTCGCCAAGGTGAACCCGGGCCGCGAAATGGTAATTGCGGTAGCCGTCGGGGCCCTCTTCGAAATCGTCCGCATCCATAGCGAGAATCTTCGTGAAGTATTCAGCGGCTTCTTCCTTCCTGTTCATCTCCCTCAACATCTCCGCCGTCCTGAATACTACGAGGGGATACAGGTCGCTGTCGCGAAACCCATCCAAACCCTTCTCAAACTCTTTCAGGGTTTGCAGTGACTGTTCATTCTTCCCCTCGGCACGGTAAACATCGGCCCTTGCGAGCAACGCCCCCGCGGCCGTTCCGGCGGGGATTTTGCCCATCGAGCGGACCTTGTCCAGCAGCGCATGCGCCTCCGCAAACTTCTGCTCTTTTATAAGGGCGCTGACGGGGCCGACCTGTTCATCCGCTTCTTCCCTGTATTTCGCCTTGTATGCAAGAATGTCGTGAATTGTCTCACCGAACTTCTTCGAGGACTGCGGACCGTCGGCGGTAATAATTCGTCCGTCAACCACGACGCCTTCGGTCGAGTATTTTGCTCCTGCTTCTTTCAGTTTGTCTTTTGCGCCGGCCCAGACGGTCGCATTTCTGTCTTTCAGCAGACCCGCCTTCGCGAGTATCGTGGGCGCGAGGCATATCGCGGCCACAATCTTTCTGCGCATCTTTGCCACGCAGGCCAGTTCCAGCGCCTTCGCGTTCTCCGCATACTTCGCCGCACCCGGCCCCCCGACGAACACCACGGCGTCCATCATACCGCCGGTCCGGGCCGCTTCGAGCGCCTGGGCGAGGGTCACTTCAGGGCGGACCTTCAGGCCGAGCATACCCTTGCATTCCGGCAGAACTTCCTCGCCCTTTTCGGTCTGCGCGGGAATAACGTCCGCCGCGACGATTATGCGTGCGCCTGCATCTTCCAGGATTTTCCTCGGCTCGGTGTATTCCTCGTCGCGGAAGTTCTCCGGAGCAATCACAATAATTACCCGGCAATCATTGAGCGGCCCGACGCGTGTTGCCTTTCCCGCCTGTGCGCCTAACGCGGGCAGCAACAGAGCCGCCAGGAAAGCCATAAGAAAAATTACGCGGCGTTTCATTGTCGTCTCTCCGAAATGGGGTAAAGGGGTGTGTCTAACAGGTTCGATTGCCCCTCTCTATGCTGTATTTTGTATCAAATTCGGGGGCTGTATTCAACGAAAAAAGGCCCGAAAGCGGCAAGGGGCACATCCTGTCATAAGCAGAATGTGCCCGCAGGTGCCGCCAATCACTTACGGAACTTGTTGGCCTCGGAACAGCGAGGCCCCGATTCATCGGGGCAATCTCGTAGATTCAGAACAGGTCCTCACCCTGCCCGCCGTACGGTTAGCGACGGGTCGTACCCCATTATTTTACAATTTGCGACCGGAACGATAGGAACGGTTCTATTTACGGAGCGCAGGCGAACGGAGTGAGCCCAGCTCGTAGAATAGAACCGTTTCTCACCCTGCCCCGACGGGGCAAGGTTTTTCGACTTGTGCGCCGCAGGCGTATTAGAACCGTTTCTCAGACGAGCAAATTGTATGCTCGTAGAATGGGGTCTGACCCGAGCGGGCTTTTTCTCCTTGTCGGTCCGCCACGCACCTTGGCGGATAAATCTTCTGTCTCGACAACTCACTTCACCCGCACAAACCGGATTATGTTTTTCTTGTCCTGCCCGGAATTCCGCTTGATTTTCGGCATTTATGTGCTATACTTCAAGTGGATAGTGAACACAGGTAATTCCAGAGATGGGGAACAGGTGGATGCAAATCGGCAAAAAAACACACGCGAACCAGAGAGGCCGCTCTCCGTATGCACGGGGAGACGGCCTTTTGTCTTTTCTCGCGGCAGAACGCCGCATCCGGAGAAATTTTTTTCTTTCCTTAATTTCTTTCGCCGCAAGCGATTGTCTTTCGATGGGGCGAAAAACCCCGAATTTTCCCCGATTTTTTTCGAGATTATTTGCATCGAGATGTGTCTATACCTATAGGGACCCTGTCCAGGTAAAAGATGAAAGGTCAATGGTCAAAGTTTTTGGCGGAATTGAAACAGTGCTCGCCTGTGGGGCAGAGCAGATAAACACAAGAGAGTAGGTTATTCAGTGCAGTATTATCACAAGGAGCGAATTATGAGGCGATTTGGAATAGCCATAACGGCAGCAGTTCTTTTCTCCCTTCTCGCGGCATCGCAGGCACACGCCGACGCCACCTGGTGGACAGGCACCACCGGCGACTGGCACGACCCGCTCAACTGGGACAACGGCATTCCGACTAGCAATGACGTTGCTTACGTTGCCAACGGCGGTACCGCGCAGATATTCGCGGATGCCGAATCGGATAGGCTGTATGTTGGCCGCCACAGTTCAGCCGTGGTAGAACAGGACGGTGGGACAAACCAGGTGGGTTATCTGGAAATGAACAGCGTGAGCAGTTACACCCTAAGCGGTGGAACACTTTCAATCAGTGACAGCGCTGATATTGACGGCTCTTTTCACTTCGACAACGGCGACGGGATACTGAACGTCAACGGCGGACTGGTTAATTTCGCAGACGCCGTCATCGACGGCACCAGTTCCGCCACTTTTAACAGCGCGGCAAACACTTTGACAATCTTTCCGACAGGCTTCGACCCTGCCGCGGAATTCGGCTCATACAACGCGCTGGGTCTCGTGCACAACGCGGGCAGCACACTGGTAATATCTTCCGGCGAGGGTTTTGCAGGCTACGGCAGCATCAGCGATGCCGTGGAAAACGAAGGCGTCATAACCCCCAGCGGCGGATCGCTCGAATTCAGGGGAGGCCTGACGATTTCCAATGGAGGAACACTGGACTCAAGCACAAAAATATTTCACGTCGATGATACCACAATAACCATTGCCGCCAGCGGCGGCACAATGTTGGCGCATCAAGAGTACATAGGCTACGAAGGGACAGCCACATTCAACCAATATGGGGGGACAAACACGGTAAGCAACGTCTTGTACATCGGAGACCGGGCAGGCTCAGCAGGAACTTACAACCTTATCGATGGAGATCTGTCTGTCGATCTTGAGTATGCCGGTGACGATGGTGCTGCTGAATTCAACCAGGCAGGCGGCATCCACACGGTTCATTATATGCTTTACTACTACAGTTCAACTTACAATCTTAGTGGGGGAACGCTCGCAGCCGCTGAAGAATCAACCTATAGATTCAATCAGACGGGCGGGACCCACACGGCGGACATTTATCTGAAAGCGCGCACATACAACCTCAGCGCAGGCCACTTGTCGGCCGGCATGGAGATTATCAATGGCGACTTCGTGCAGACAGGAGGAACGAACAATGCGGGCTACCTGTATGTTACAGATCGTGCGGGCGCGAGTTACACGATGAGCGGCGGGACCCTTGCGATCAATGATAGCGCTGAATCTTACGGGGCCTTCGGGGCCTTCAATTTTACGTCCGGCGACTGGACGCTTAACATCGACGGGGGAGTGGCAAACTTTGAAGACGGCATCTTTAGCGACGCAAGCGTTGCTTCCTTCAACAGCGCGGCGGGGACTCTGACTATTTTCCCCACAGGTTTCAACCCCGCAACTGAATTTGGTTACTATGACCCCGCCGGAATGATACATATAAGGGGAGGGACCCTTACAGTACCGGCCGGAAACGGCTTCAGCGGACGCGGCACAATCAATGACCCCGTTGTGAATGAAGGCAATATAACAGCCAGCGGTGGGCCACTTCTCTTCAACAACCATATAACCATTTCCAATGGCGGTTCAATAGACCTTACCGGACCGGAAGATAACACGTATGACCTTTTTGTGAGCAATGACTCCATAGTGACTATTGAAGCAAGCGGGGGACAACTCCTGGCAGGACATGAATATATTGGATACGGCGGGACAGGTACCTTCAACCAGGACGGAGGCAATAACACCGTCGGAGCCTTGACCTTGGGAGACGAGTACGCTGGTTTTGACAGCCCGCCCTTTACGCTTGATTCTATTGGAATCTATAACCTGAGCGCCGGGGAACTCTCGACAGTCAGCTTGCATATTGCAGACAAGGGTACAGGTGAGTTCAACCAGACAGGCGGAACAAACACATCGGATTTCCTTTATCTTGGAGAGGAATGGTTTGAAGGAAGCTCGTTCGGAACATACAATCTTTATGATGGACAACTTATTTCAGACCAAGAATATATCGGGTGGTCCGGGGAAGGTACGGGAGTGTTTAACCAAAGCGGCGGCACAAACAGCGTTGTACAACTCCACGTCAGAAGCGGCAGCACCTATTCGATTGTCGGGGGAACGCTTCAAATCCGGGATAGCGGTGATGGCGGTGCAATCCAGGGAACTGTCGATTTCGGCGGTGGAAGTGGAACGCTTTACCTTGGGGATGGAGTAGTTGACCTTCGGGAAGCCGTCTTTACGGACACGGCTTCGGCGACCTTTGCGACCATAGTCAACTCACTTGCTGTGCTGTCTCCGGGCTTCAATCCCGCAACCGACTTCGGCACATACGACCAGCCGGGAATTACGTACGTACCCGGCACGACAATGGTCGTGCCTGAAGGTTATTCTTTTACCGGGCATTACGACTTCAACGACCCGCTTGAGATACGCGGTACCCTTATCGCCTCCGGCGGCGTGTTCGGGTTCAAAGACAGCCTTACGATATCCAACGGCGGGACATTCGACACCGGCGCCGGGGTTCTGGAGTTGCAGAACGGCGATACTGCAACTATCGCAGCAAGCGGAGGCAACCTGATAGTACCGGAGGTCCATCTCGGTTACGATAACGAGGGCGTATTCAATCAAGAAGGAGGGACAGTCACAATCAGCGGTTCCATACAACTCGCTTATGATGCTGTTGGTAGCGAGGGAATTTACAACCTGAGCGACGGGGAACTCGCCACTACAGACTTGATTGTCGGTGACGGCAAGGGCCGAGGAAAGTTCAACCAGTCCGGCGGAGCACTCTCGGTTTCCGGAACGCTGGACATCAGTTCACCAACGGCAAACAGCAGCGTTTACTTTCTCAACGGCGGCACAGTAGAGGCGCACGACGTATTCCTAGGAGGAAAAGGCGTATTGAACATAACGAACAGCGATGCTTACATCGAGATAAACGGCTCGCTTACCCTGCAGGACAACGCCGTATTTATGGCCGTGCCCGGCACGACAATACATATGACCGGTTCTGATTTCGAAAACACATCCACGTCGCTCAACAACTTGGGAGGTCTGGAAAACACAACCTTCATTTTCGAAGACAGCAGCGACACCGACACGTTCGAAATCGCGTCCTACGACTACGGGCTGATTGAAGAAAACTTCTACGGCAACTTCGGTCTCGAAGGCCTTATCCTCGCCGGCTCCTACGACGGAACGCTGCAACTTCTGGACGCACACATCAACTTCACCGGCCTCGGCCCGAGCACACAGGCCGAGGCGCTTTATGTGAGGAACCTCGTGCTCGGCTCGCACGCCACTCTGGATTTGAACGGCTACAACCTCTACGCGATGGAATTCACCAGTTACGGCGGCACAGTCCTTAACGGCGAAATCCAGGCGATCTCATCCACATACATCCCCGAGCCGGCCACTATCGCGCTGATCAGCGCGGGATTGCTGGGACTCGCGGGACTCGCAAGAAAAAAGTGTAGAAGTATAGAAGTATAGAAGTGTAGAAGTTATCTATCTGCGTTTATCAGTGTGTATCTGTGGTTTCACGTCTTCTCTGCGCCTCAGCGGCCACTGCAGGTCGCCCTCTCTTTTCGCCACATTCGCCGCTTCCCATCAAAAAAACCCGCATCGAAAATAGCATCCTCCTCGACGGATTTCAGTTGACTTTCCCGGGCTCCCAACTATCATAATCGCATAGAGGGGGTAGGTTGTGTCCTGTTCTCATCTCAACCTAAAGCACAAATTGTTTTTCAGGTTGAATGCGTACCGCTTCCCTGACATTTATGCGCTTCAGGCGCATTGTTGATGGCAGGGATTGTTTTTTTCGTCAGGGGAACACGACAGACTTCTTTGGGAGCAAAAAAATATGGCTAAGAAAGTCATTATAATGGGCGCCGCGGGCAAGGACTTCCATGTATTCAACACCTGCTATCGCAACAAAAATGATTACCGGGTGGTCGCCTTTACCGCAACGCAAATCCCCGATATCGAAGGCCGCACATACCCGCCGACACTGGCGGGAAACCTCTACCCGGACGGAATCCCCATCGAGCCGGAAGAAGATTTGCCGAAACTAATCCGCGACCACTCCGTCGACCTGGCGGTTTTCGCCTACAGCGATGTCTCATACAAATACATCGAAGAGCGCAAGAGGATTGTTGAAGAGGCCGGAGCGGAATTTATGACGGCGCCAATCGAGGAAACGATGATTCCGTCCGCCAGGCCGGTTATTGCGGTGTGCGCCGTGCGCACCGGCTGCGGCAAAAGCCAGACGGCGCGAAAGGTCGTCAAAATTCTGCGCGATAAGGGCCGGAAAGTCGTCTCCGTCCGGCATCCGATGCCTTACGGAAACCTGGAAGAGCAGGTCTGCCAGCGCTTCGCCACAATGGACGATATGGTAAAACACAAGTGCACCATCGAGGAGATGGAAGAATACGAGCCACACATAGCGATGGGCAGCGTGGTCTTCGCCGGCGTGGATTACGAGAAGATACTGCGCGAGGCCGAGAAAGAAGCGGATGTTATCGTGTGGGACGGCGGCAACAACGACACTTCGTTCTTCCGACCGAAACTCTATATAACCGTAGCCGACCCACACCGGCCAGGACACGAGTTGGCCTACTATCCGGGAAGAATCAACTTCGAATACGCAAACGTCATCGTAATAAACAAGTCAGACACGGCGAAGCAGGAGGACATCGACATCGTTCTCAAGAACGCAAAAGAACACAACCCGAAGGCGACCGTCGTTCGCGCCAACAGCCCCATCACGGTTGACAAACCTGAATTGCTGAAGGATAAGCGCGTGCTCGCCGTCGAGGACGGCCCCACGCTTACGCACGGCGGAATGAAGTACGGCGCGGGCACAATCGCCGCGAATAACTGCGGCGCCAAAGAACTCGTCGACCCGAGACCCTGGGTCGTCGGGACAATCGCAGAGACATTCGAGAAATATCCGGACATCGGCATGCTGCTGCCTGCGATGGGCTACAGCAAGCAACAAATCGCAGACCTCGAGCACACAATCAACGCGTGCGATTGCGACGCGGTCGTCATCGGTACGCCGATAGACCTGAGCAGGATAATTGCAATAAACAAGCCTCACACACGCGCGAGATACGAACTCGACGAAATAGGTTCCCCGAACCTCGAAGAATTACTGAAAGATTTTTAGGCCGCCCAAAAGGTGACTGTCACCAATTACGATGGACCTGTTCTATTTACAACGCAAAAGGTGACTGTCACCAATTACGGAATCGAGCGAGCCTGGCGAGCGAGATTTGTAGATTGGTGACTGTCATCCTTTTGCATTGCGAAGGTTGGGGCGTAGAATAGAACAGGTCCTGGGTTGCTCCGGGGATAGTCTCTTGTACCGAAATTCCTAGATTGGTGACTGTCACCGTAAAATGCTGTCCGGCAAAGAAACACGGCCAGGCATCGGTCGCTGCCTCAAAAAAGGTCAGTCAACTTGAGTATTCACGGAATCGTGTAACAGGCAAAAATCATAACCGGATATCGAGAAGAACTATGACTTCAATCTACGAACGCGCAAAAAAAGTCCTGACGCCGGCCCTTTGTTTTGACACGCAACTGGCCGGGATTCAAAGCAGGGGCGCCGAAGTGACGTGCGATGACGGCGCAACCTACCTCGACCTCTCGTGCGGCACCGCGGTTGCCAACATCGGCTACAACCCGCCGCGCGTCGTCGAAGCGGTTAAAAAGC
>JBDRIB010000163.1:0-10950 GCA_043816375.1 Planctomycetota bacterium
TTGCCTTTGAGCGACTTCATAGCCTTTCTGTAAGCGTCCGTTTTCTCGATGCTCAGGTTCTTGCCCGCCATCGTGTCAAGGAACTGCTCCACCCGCGTGGGCGAGTTGCCGATTATCAGGTATTTTCCGCTGAAGCAGTACGCGCCCACCGGATGGTAGAAGACGGTAACTCTGCCGACTTCTTTCCGGGCGAATTCTGCGCCGGTCTTTTCCGTCAATATGGCGATAATCTTTTCTATCTTCGCGCGGTCCTTCACTTCCACGGCGGCAACCACCGGAAAGACCGAGGGCATACTGCCGATATCCAGGGATATCGACGACTTGGCGAAAAGAACTTCGTGGCCGAGGTTTTTCATAAGGTCGTCCATAATGCTGAACCCTATCTTTTTCTCCATCTTCTCCAATTTCTTCATATTTCTTTCGAACTGCTTTTCGCCGACGATATCCTTCACAATGCCCTTCACGAGTTCGCATATATCCGGCGCATCAAAAGACATCGACACAAAGCTCGCGGAGTACTTGCTCACGCCCTTTGTGAGCGCGAACCTGCTCCTGGCACAAGTGAAGGGATGCATAAGCGGGCACTTGAGGTCAGGAGAGTGTATGAAGATTTCGCTGTGCGAGCCGTCCTTGTCGTCCCAGGAGCCCACCCCCAGGCTCTCTATGTAACCCAGGCCAAGGGTTTCGAAGACGATTTTCTTCGCCTTGGGCGGCACAGGCGCTGCCGCCATCAGCGAGACGACGGCCTTCATATTGAAGAACAGCGTTTTTATCCTCTTGTTCGACAGTTTTGCAACAGTGTTCTTGTAGAGTTTGTTCCCGGCGAGGCTGCCCTTGCCGTCGGCATTGATGACTTTCAGGCATCCGGCAAGCGAATCGGGGTTCAACCCGATTATTCCAATCTTTCCGTCATCGCAGAACGAGGGCATAATCAGGGCCGCCATTTGCGGCGGGAAGCCCCCGGCGGGGTTTAGTTGATATGCCTTGACCTTCGCGCCCTCAACCTCGCGTTCGGTCAGACTGACTTTTCCCGCCTTTGCAAGCACATTCATTACGCCGCCGGCCTTGTCCCAGACATTCTTCATCTTCTTCGAGGAAAGGTCGAAGAGAATAACCATCTTCGGCGACGGCATCATCATATTCCCGACCGGCTGCATACCCAGGCCCACGGCAATCGCATAGCCGCCTTCCTGGAAGTTCTCCATGTCGCGCAGCGACAGGCCCATCTCCTTCATCGGAATCCCGGTTTTCTCGTAGAGTCCGTCGGTCATTTTGTACATCTCTTCCATTATCGCTTTTACCCGTTCGTCCTGCATCATCTTGTAGCCCGGAGAAGCGTGAAGATGCTGCAACGCCCTCTCGCTATACACCATATCAGCATACAAGATGGTATCCTCAGGAACCAACCGGGCGAAGTCCCTTACGCCGGCCAAAGCCTCTGCGGCGAGGACGAGGCTAACGACCAACACAACCGCCCCCATCAATCCTTGCTTTTTCATAGTATTCTCCTTCAAAAGGCGAAGCTCCGCTTACCCCCCGGGCGGTATCCCGGGGAACCACTTCATATTAACCCAGGGGCAGTCTGCAAGCAAGCAATTTCGACAGGGAAGTTCCATCCGGGCTCACAGCAAGAAAGGGTTCCCGAACCGGGAGGACAACCTGTCAACGGCGGCGCTGCACAGGTGCAATAGCGGCGTTGCACTTTCCGGCAGTTGCGCGAAAGGCGAACAAGAGTAAGCATCTGACGTTACAGGAGTTAAATATTTCGGCGTGTTGCGGCACTAAACTTGCTTGGTCAATCCATTCAGGGGAGTGGAGTATCATCCCACCAATTTGTTTCCTCTTTTCGTACCGCGCCCGAATCACGGCGCAGCAATTCTGTCGGTGAACCGAACGTAATGGAACTTCACTTGAAGGAGAACGGTTGATGAGTATTCTGCGAGATGCTTTTGCGATAGTGTACCTGCTGCTGATAGCGGTGTTCGCCATTTACGGTGTGCATCGATACTGGCTTTTATTCCTGTACTACAAGAACAAGCACAAAAAGCCTCATCCCGGTGCCAGCTTCGAACAACTGCCCCGCGTTACCGTGCAGTTGCCGATGTACAACGAGAAATACGTCGCCGAAAGACTCATCGACGCCGTCTGCGCAATACGATACCCGCGAGAACTGCTCGAAATACAGGTTCTGGACGACAGCACCGACGAAACATTCGACATCGTCCGAAAGAAAGTGGAACTCGTAAAAGCGAAGGGCTACGACATCGTACTGCTGCACCGCACCGACCGGACCGGCTACAAGGCCGGGGCACTGCAGGACGGACTCAAGGCCTCCAGCGGAGAGTTCATCGCGATATTCGATGCGGACTTTATCCCCGCGCCGAACATCCTGGAAGACACGATACACTACTTCACGGACGCGAAGATTGGTCTGGTGCAATCGCGCTGGGGACATATAAACCGCAACTACTCGATGCTGACGGAGATTCAGTCGATATTTCTCGACGGACACTTCACAATCGAGCACGGCGCGCGCAGCCGCTCCGGCAGGTTCTTCAACTTCAATGGCACCGCCGGCGTGTGGCGGAAAAAAGCCATCCTGGAGGCGGAAGGCTGGCAGCACGACACGCTGACGGAAGACCTGGACCTGAGTTATCGCGCCCAGTTGCGGGGCTGGCGGTTCATCTTCGTCGAAGATATCATTTCCCCTGCCGAACTGCCCGTGGACATGAACTCCTTCAAGTCCCAGCAGCATCACTGGACCAAAGGCGCCATCCAGACCTGCCTGAAACTGCTGCCTATGATCTGGCGCTCAAAGGTACCCCTGAAGAACAAGGTTGAAGCCACGTTCCACCTGACCTGCAATTTCTGCCACGTGCTGATGGTGCTGCTGGTAATGATGATAGTGCCGTCGATGTTTATGGCGGATTCCCTCGCCGGTTTCTTCAAGTGGCTGAAGCCGGTCCCGTTGTTCCTTCTTACGGTCTTCCCCTTCGCACTGTTCTACATAGCCGGACAGGCGGAGCACGTCCGTGGGTGGGCAAGAAAGATCGTGTATGTTCCTATAATGATAGCCTTAGGTCTGGGGCTTATTCTCAACAATGCAAAGGCGGTGCTCGAAGCGCTGTTCGGCTACAAAACCGCGTTTCCGAGAACTCCCAAGTACAACGTGACTGACCGCGCAACAGCAGAGCGCTGGCGCAAGAGCGACTACAAGGTGTCTCGCGGAGCAATGTCCTTCATAGAAATCGGGGCGGGGTTGTATTTCCTGTTTGCAGGCGTCATCGCGGTGGTATTAGGCGCCCTGGCGGTCGTGCCGTTTATGCTGACCCTTTCGGGGGGGATGTTATATGTCGGTGTGCTGTCACTGATACACAACAAGGCAAAGGCAAAGCGCCTGAAAGACAGAGCCGCTCCCAAATCCTATCGCACCGCCGCATAAGAACAAACGCGGGCTAAATCTTCGCCGCGGCGTCAATCGCCAGAGAAGCCATTTTCCCCGCACGCGCATAATGATAGCCAAGACCGGCTACCATCGCCGCGTTGTCCGTGCACATCGCCGGCGGCGGGAAAAAGACATTGAGGCCGCGCAGACGACACTCCTCCGCCATCGCCTCCCGCAGTCGCGAGTTCGCCGCGACACCCCCGGAAACGGTGACCGTACCGACACTCTTCTTTCGCGCCGCAAGGACAGTCTTTGTCACCAGAACATCCACCACCGCCTCCTGAAACCCCGCTGCAATATCCGCCGCGCTGCCGGTCTTTCGCGGGGTTCTCCTGTCCGGCTGTCGAACTCTCCCGTACCTGCCGGCGCCCTGTCCCCTGACGTGATAGAGCACCGCTGTCTTGATGCCGCTGAAACTGAAATCGAGCGAGTCTTTGTCAAGAAATGCTCGCTTGAAGCGGATTGCCTTCCTGTCGCCTTTCTTCGCGGCCTCGTCGATTGCGCTGCCGCCCGGATAGCCCAGGCCGAGTATCCCGGCAACCTTGTCGTATGCCTCGCCGGCGGCGTCGTCCTGCGTTCCGCCCAGCAACTCCCTGCGAATGTGGTCGCGGCAATAATACAATTGCGTGTGTCCGCCCGACACAACCAGCCCGACACAAGGGAAGCCCGCCTCTCCCTCCGCTTCGGTCGGGGCAAGCGGGTTGCACATATGCACGGAGTAGAGGTGAGAGGCAACGTGGTCCAGCCCCACGAGCGGTTTTCCCAGCAGACAGGCAAATGCCTTCGCGGCGGTCAGGCCTATCAATAACGCGCCGATGAGCCCCGGACGATGCGTAACGGCGATGCAGTCGATTTGCGATAATTTCGCCGAGGCCCTGCGCAAAGACGCGTCAAGCACGGGAAGAAGGTTAAGGATGTGACTGCGGCAGGCGAGTTCCGGCACCACACCGCCGAAATCCCTGTGGATGTCGGTCTGGGACGAAACGGTGCTGGAGAGAATATCACGGCCATTCCGGACAACCGCGCATGAGGTGTCATCGCAGGAAGTATCAATACCAAGAACGAGCATAGGGTGTGCCTTTGTCCGCACGGGCCGTCCCCTCCGATTCGGTCGGGACAAACCCCTCCGCTTTGGTCGGGACAAGCAACTTCAAGCAATTGCGCCGAACCGGCGCTACTGCTCCCCCTCCGCTTCGGTCGGGGCAGACGCCGCGGCGTCCACACGGCTGAGACGGGCCGCCAGACTGGCCTTCAGGCGGGCGGCCTTGTTTCCGTGAAAAATGCCGGCCTTCGTCGCTTTGTCCACGGCGGACACGGCCAGGCGGAACTCTTTTTCCGCAAGTTCCCGCCCGCCGGCTTCGGCGGCAGCAAGAAACTTCTTTATCTGAGTGCGGGTCGCGCTGCGCTGCGCCTTGTTTCTGAGGCGCCGCCGCTCGTTCTGCCTGACGCGTTTGTCTGCTGATTTGGTGTGTGGCATAGGATTTTTTCAAGCCAAAAATTGGTTACTGTTCTTCTTCCAGCCTTTGATTCTTTTCACATCACTCAAAAGCCTTGTCGATTTCGTCGGGTCCGGCTTCCTCAATTCTTTTGATTCTTGCTGCGATATCCTCATCCTTACCCTTGACCTTGAATTCAATATCTTCGAGGTAAATCGTCTTAAGGTCTTTAAGAGCCAGCGCTTCGTCGCCCATGCCTTCATAGGCATCGGCCCTGTAGTACAGGGCGTTTTTCTTCATATCGTCCATCCCGTGCAGCGAATCGATAACTTCGGTAAGGGGCTTGACCGCTGTGGCAAATTCCTCGCGCTTGATGAAGCATCTTCCCAGGTAAAAAAGCGACACGTTCCTGAATTTCGGGTCCTTGCGGGCTCGCTGGAACGCCCCGATGGCCTTGTCCAGCAGACGCGGACCGCCATCGTAATACAGACGCCCCAGGTTGAACCTGAGGCCCATATCAGTGGGCTGTTCTTTGGCTCGGCGCTCGAATTCCCTTATTTTGAAGATAAGCCCGGCTACTCTGGCCTCGTCGTAAGCCTTTTTCAGCGCCGGGTCCTCGGGATTGGCGTCCCATTTTGCCCGGGCATCTTCGGTCGCCTTCGTCAGCCTGAATATTTCGAGGTCTCCCATTCGCATACGCGCGTGATAGTAAGCAGGGTCAACCTCGAGAGCCTTTTCGTAGTACTGCTTCGCCTCATCCATTTCTCCCTTCTGTCGCAGCAGATCGCCGACTTTCATTATCAGCCGCAGGTTTCCCGGGTCCTTCTCGTGGTCTGCTTTTGCGTATTCTATGGCTTCATCAAGTTCGGCGGCGGTTCTGATTCTCAGGTCCTGCGCGACAAGCCTCTTGGTCAAACCGGTGTCGCGTACCTTCTCGGTGAAATCTCTCTTGCCGCCTTCCTTGTCCCAGGTTTCGTCAAGAGATTGCTTCGCGGACAGGTTTTTTGTTTCTTCCTTTGCCTCGTTGTCGCCCGGGTGCTCCTTCAGCAGGCGCTGCCAGTTTTTAATGGCGTTTTCGTAGTCTTTTTTCTCGGTATAGGAACGCGCAAGCAGGCGCAGGATTTTCTTGTCCTTGCTGTTCGTGGCAACCAGATCCTCAAACGTCATTACAGCAGTGTCGGGGAATTTCCCCTTCAAGGCCGCCTGTCCCAAAACAAGCAGCACGGTCTTATTGTACGGGTCCTTCACGAGGTACTGCTCGCACAGTTCCATTATCTTCCTGAATTGCTTCTTTGCGGTGAGCAACTGGGTCTTTATTTGCAGCCCGGCTGCCTTCAGGCTCGCGCCGAAACCGGGCTTGGACTTCCCCTGCATTTTTCTTTCCGTCGCTCTCAGGGCCTTTCTGGCCTTCACGTGGTCCGGCTCCAGCGCCGTTATCCTCTTGAACATTTCTATTGCGTACTCATAGTTTCCCCTCTCGTAGGCCTGAAAGCCGGTGTCATACATCTTCTCAATGTCCATAGTGCTCGTGTTCCGGCAGATAAATCAGCGTAGGTTAGTGTGGGAAACTAATTTACCCCCCTCGCAGAAACGCGTATTCTATCGCTTCCAACCACCCGCGTCAAACAAAAAATCCCCTCAAGATCGTCAAGTAAAGGGGTCAGACCCCTTAGTTGACGATCTTGCTTGACGGCGTCCCCACAGCGTGATAATCTGCCTGTATGCCAAGGGCACCAAGAATAGAGTTCGAGAACGCACTCTACCATGTGACCGCGCGCGGCGTGGAAGGGGGATTCATCGTACTGGACAACCACGACCGCACCCGCTGGATGGGATGCCTCAAACAAGCCGTCAAGCGCTTCAGGCTTGAACTCCATGCCTTCGTGCTGATGGATAACCACTTCCACCTTTTCCTGAGCACACCCGGCGCAAATCTCGGCAAAGCAATGCAATACGTCAATGGTGCATACGCGATGTGCTTCAACACCCGTCACAAGCGCACCGGCCATCTTTTCGAACGGCGCTACCACGCAGTCCTCGTCGAAGACGAAGGTCATTACATCGAGGTCAGCCGCTACCTCCACCTCAACCCGGTTCGAGCCGGCATTGTCAAGCGGCCCGAAGACTACATCTGGAGCAGTTATCCCGGCTACCATCACGGGCGCAAGACGCTTCCGTGGCTGAACTACACGTGCGTTCTGGAGGAATTCGGCGAAAGGAAGATGGCGTACCGGCGTTATCGCGAATTCATCGCCGAAGGCATAGGCAAGAAACTCAAGCCGCCCTGGCACAACGCGATCAGCGGCTGGCTATTGGGCAGCCGCAGGTTCGCTGCGAAAATATATGGCATGCTCTTTTCCGACAGGAACGACAATCGCTGGAACTCCCGCGCAGCCCTTGATGACTACCCCCTGAACACCACGCTCGACGAAATTGCAGCAGCCGCATGCAAGACATTTGACATACATAAGGAGATTCTGAAAAGCGGTGGGTTGCGCTCGACAGGACCACGCAGGGCATTTGTTCTCGTCGCCCGGGACAGAGCGGGATTGCCGACCAGGTCGATAGCCTCGTACCTGTCGATAGCCACTGACGGGGGTATCTCACACATCGCCCGCAGAGCGCGCAATCACCTGAGGCAAAATCCTGAATTTCGCAAACACATCCGACGCATAGAATCACACATTCAAAGATCGTCAAGTAAAGGGGTCAGACCCCTTAGTTGACGATCTTCGGAGATCTGGCAGTGAAGATATTGAAGTACCCGCACCCGATTTTGCTCAAACCCACCGCCGAGGTAGCAATAATCGGTGAATCGCTTGCGGTACTGGCGCGGCAAATATTTGCCGCGATGTACGAAGCCCGGGGCGTTGGCCTCTCGGCAAACCAGGTCGGCATTAACCAGCGAATGGCGGTCATAAATCCGACCGGAAAGCCTGAAGACGAAATGGTTCTGATAAACCCGTTCATCGTCCAACGGAGCGGGCGCGTTCTCGAAGAAGAAGGCTGCCTCAGTTTCCCCGAAGTCTTCGGCAAAGTCGCCCGGGCCCGGAGCGTGACGGTTGAATACACGGACCTGTCGGGCGAAGTTCGCACGATCGAGGCGGACGAGTTTCTGGCGCGCATATTCCAGCACGAGATTGACCACCTTGAAGGAGTTGTCTTCATCAACAAAATGACCCCGGCCGCGCGCACAAGTGTTACGGCCCCTCTGAAAAAACTGGAGAAGGAATTTGAGTCCTCATATCACAAAACTGGTTCCGATTGAGAAGTTACACGAGACACGCCTCAAAGAACCGGTTGTGACCATCGGCACCTTCGACGGCGTACACCGGGGCCATCGCGCGGTAATAAAGACCGTCGTTGACTGGGCACAGGACATCGACGGCGAATCGGTGGTAATCACGTTCGACCGGCATCCTCGTTCCGTCCTGAACCACACGTGGCACGGCTGCATCACCTCCCTCGAGCACCGCCTTTTGTTGTTCGAACAGAACGAAGTGGACTGCTGCGTGCTCCTGCGCTTTCATCAGGAAAATGCCGGGATGAGCGCCGAGACCTTCGTGCGCGAAATCATCTACGAGGGCCTTGGCTGTCGTCGGGTTGTGCTGGGTTTCGACTGCAAATTCGGCCATAACCGCGAGGGAGGCATTGAGACCCTCCACAAAATGCGCGACGGGGGCGGGGGGCCGCTGTTCGAGGTGCGCGAGGTTGCGCCTCTCACTATCGACGGCAGAAAAATCAGCAGCACGGACATCCGCACGGCCATAATAGAGGGACGCCTGGATGATGCGGCGCTTCTCCTTGGACGGCCTTACTCGATTGTCGGTACGGTAACAAGAAGCGACGCGCGCGGCAGGCGGCTGGGTTTCCCGACGGCGAATATGAACCTGCACCACGAAATAAGCCCGCCCTCGGGCGTATATCACACCGAGGCCATAATCCACAGCGGCAGCCGCAAGGGACAGCGGTTCAACAGCGTGACAAACATCGGAACGCGCCCCACATTCACGACCGCTCAGGAGAAGCCGCGTGCATGGGTCGAGGCGCACCTTCTTGACTTCGAGGGCAACCTTTACAGCCGCCGGCTTGAACTTGTATTCCTGCGCCGCCTCAGAGACGAGATAAAGTTCTCCGGCCCCGGCGAATTGAAGCAGGCCATACTGGCCGACATCGAATCTGCCCGCGACAATCAGGTATAACCAACGCCCCTGCTGCCGGAAACTCGTTGACAGGGAATCGGTCCTGCATATAATCTGACCGGAGGAAATCGCGGGCAGGTAGCTCAGTTGGTAGAGCACAGGACTGAAAATCCTGGTGTCGCCGGTTCGAGCCCGGCCCTGCCCAGTTTGTTTTTTCCGCCCTGTCAAACAACCTCTGCCCCGGCGAGTATAAAACCAGGGGCATCTGTCCGAATGAAGACGCCCGTTGTCTATGCAAGCCATTTGGCAGGCCCACCGCAGTGCAATCTATTGTACGCTCTGCGATTGTTTTTTCTCGAAAGGAGGTGCCGTGAAAGGCATCCTGAACAAGCGCGTCGCTGTTGCGGCATTTCTGGTCGCGGGCTTTGTTGCGCTCCTCGTTGCAAGCAACACTCCTCTGCTGGCAGGGGGAGGCGTCGAGGCGATTCAGAAGGAATTCATTGAACTGAACAGAAAGGTAAGCCCCTCGGTAGTCGCTGTCAATGTCGGCGAACAGACCTGGAGCGGCTTCTTTATCAGCGACGACGGGCTGGTGCTGACGACCGGCGACATCGCTCTTAAGCCGGACCGGTCCCAGTTCGGGTCTGCCGCACCCGGCAGGGTTGACCCCGCCTCTATTAAGCCAAACGTGCTGCTCTCCTCAGGCAAGTCCTACGAGGCCAAATTACTCGGATATGACCCGTATAACAATGTCGCTCTTCTGAAGGTCGATTCCACGGACAAGTTCGCAGGTATCGAACTCGGCTCGTCAAGCGGCATAGAAGCGGGCCAGTTTGTGGCGACCATCGGCAACGTGTACGCCAGCATCAACAACGACAACCAGTCGTCTTTCAGCGCGGGTACCGTGACCGGTTTCTTCCGGCTCACCGGCACGCGCGCATACAAGGGCAACCTGATTGAAACGGAGGCTTCCGTCAACCCGGGCAGCGAGGGTTGTCCGATGGTAAACCTGAAAGGCGAGGTCGTTGCGATGGCCTGCAAACACTACGCGCATTCGCGCTTTCAGGGCACCGGCGTTCCTGTTGACCAGATAAAACTGGTCCTGGATGATTTGAAACAGGGGAACAAAATACTGTCCGGCTACTTCGGCGCGACCTTTGAAGACACGATAATCGAAGAAGTTGACGAGCATTCTCCCGCGCAGGAAGCAGGCCTGCTGCCGGGCGACAGGATTGCCGAAATCGACGGCGTACTCATCAAGAACGATGACGATATCAAGACAATGCTTGGCAACACACCTGCGGGCACAACCACTGACATCTTTGTAAGAAGAGGAAAAGAAGAAATACTGCTCAGCGTCACATACGGCAAAGGCGTTGAAGGCAAAGAAATCAAGCCGACGCCTCTTCCCGGAGACCCCGGAACCACACCGTGGGTGGAAGGGGGATATCCTTACCTCGGAATAACCGTGCAGGAGGAGGATGGCAAACTGGCCATCACCGAGATGGCGAGCGATTCGCCGGCGCAAAAAGCGGGATTGCTCCCCGGATGGATAATTCTGGAACTGAACGGAGAAAAGGTCGGCTCTCTGGCTTCTTTCGAGGCGAAGTTTGCGAAATTACGCCCCGGTCAGCAGATAACACTGCGCGTTCAGCGGGAAGACGGCTGGAAGAAGACCTTTACGATAACTCTCGGCGGAAAGACCGGCAAATCTTTCTGACAATATGACTGTTACTGTCCTAATAGAACGAGGCGTAAAATGAATTCAAGGAAGATATTCGCGCTCGCTATACTGACCTGTTTGTTGTTGTGGACGCCCGCAACTTCGGCGTGGGCCAAAAGCGATGCAGAGTCTCTGCAGACCGCCCTCATAGAGGCGGGCAAAACCGCCGCCCGCTCCGTCGTGCAGATACGCGTGACAAGAAAG
>JBDRIB010000164.1:0-4088 GCA_043816375.1 Planctomycetota bacterium
TTGATTCTCTTGCCAATGAAACACGAAATGTGGCCGGGGATTATCGCCGGCAAAATCCATAATCTCGTTTTCAAGGAGAGTGACATGAGACGGAATCTGATAGCAGTATTTATGGCGGGGCTGGCAATCTTCATTCTGACCGGCTGCGGCGGAGACGATACCACCACCGACAAATCCGATCTTGAAAAGGCATTGGATGAAATGAAATTCGAAAACGCGCCGACTCTCGGGCCGGTCGCCAAGAAGTACTTCGCTGCAATGTACACGGGAAAATGGGAAACGGTCTGGGATATGCAGTCAAGCGAAACACAAAACACCATCAAGGAAGGGTGGGAAGCCGCCAAAACTTTGCCTTCCGGCGAAGAGAAGCAAATGGCCGATAAGGCAGGCAGCGCAAAGGAATACTACGTCTTGTTGATGAAAAAGGATGAAAAGCCCGTAGAGGAATCGGTCAAGGAGATAACAAAAGAAGAGACGAAGTTCGAGGTCGCCGGTGAAAGATTCTCCGAAGACGGAAAAACCGGGTACATAGAGGTCAAGTACCTCCAAACCGGCGAGGAAGATAAAGAGATGTTCACGCTTGTAAAGGAAGGCGACGACTGGAAGGTAGAGTAGTAGTCAAGTTGACTGACTTTGCGCTAACATCTGTGACAGTCACCGTAAGATGCGCGTGCCACAGAAAAAAGCGGCCTGTGACGGTCGCTGGGTTATCTGGGCTACGAATGCTGCGACCTCACGCCGCAGCAACTGGACAGCCGCCGCGAGGGCCTTGACCACGGCGTAGGCGTGTGGAGCGCGCACGGCATGGTCGCCGTCGATATGGACCTCAGACCCGGGGATGTAATACTCGAAGCCAACGGAGAAGAAGTTTACAACTCCGCGCAGGTGTATCGAATCACGCGCGCGATATCCCCCGGCGGAAGCGCGAGCCTGCTTGTGCTCCGCGACGGCGGGGAAGTCCTGCTTATGGGGCGCACAAGTTCCTCGCCCGTGCAGCGCGAAAATTCCTTCGACGTGGCACTCGGAATGCCTGAGAAGTTTCACTGGCTTGACCTGATTCCAATCTGGGCCGAGCCGGGGTATTTTCGCATCGGCCCGAAATTCGCCAGTCTGTTCGAATACGACGGCGGAGAGCACCCGTGGGAAGGCGCCGGTTACCGTTACCTGTTTTTCTACAGCCGCCGCACGCGCGTTGACGTGGACGGCATTAACAAGGTGCCGGAATAAGGCCGGGGGCAAGGCGTACGTAGCAGCGAAAGACCTTATTGTTGATTCTCTTGCCAATGAAACACGAAATGTGGCCGGGGATTATCGCCGGCAAAATCCATAATCTCGTTTTCAAGGAGAATGACATGAGACGGAATCTGATAGCAGTATTTATGGCGGGGCTGGCAATCTTCATTCTGTCCGGTTGCGGCAACGACACCAGTACCGGCAACCCCGAAGCGGACAAAATTCTGGATGAAATGAAATTTGAAAACGCAGAGACCCTCGGGCCCATTGCCAGGAAAATGATGGCGCTCTCCTTCAAGGGAAAATGGGAAGAAATCTGGGATATGCTGCCGAAAAAGATGCACGAATCGATGGAGCAGGGCTGGACGGCCGCCAAGGCAAGTCCGGTTGACAACGAAGATAAGAAACTGGCTAACGAAGCAGGCAGCGCAAAGGAATATTTTGCCAAAATGTTCGAGAAGGAAAAGAAATCCGAAGAGGATATGATAAATGATATGAAGGACGAAGACAGCAAGTACGAAGTCGTTAGAGAAGAATTCTCCGACGACGGAAACACTGGATGGATAATAGTAAAGTACCTCAAAACCAGCGAGGAAAAGAAGAAGTTCAACTTCACGAAAGAAGACGGCGAGTGGAAGATGGGGTGGTAGAATAACACACTTCGTTTGCTACAGAAAAAAAGCGGCCTTTGACGGCCGCTTTTTTTTATTACCGGTTTTATTTCACAACAGGAACCGTTCCGGTCGCAAATTGCACTTCTCGTTGCCTGCGGAGCAAGGCGGAGTCACCAATTACGTTGGAACATCTCTATTTGCGGAGCAAAAGGTGACTGTCACTAATTACCCATTCGGACCCTGACGGGTCCTCAGGGCGAGGACCCGGAACGGGCGGAATCGACCCCGACTTTGTCGGGGGCGATTTGTAGATTGGTGACTGTCATCCTTTTGCATTGCGAAAATCGGGACGTAAAATAGAACTGTTCCTTCCCTGATTGGTGACTGTCACCTTTCGCGCTCCCAGAAATATTTCAACTGCTCCAGATACGCTCCCGGACCGCCGAAGGGCGGCGAATCTCCGCCCTGATACATCTCGCCCGGGTATCTGTATTTTTTCACCCGCCTGTCGAAAATCTCCTGCACCCGTTCCGACTCTTTGCGCATTCCGGTCGCCATCTCCCTTGTGAGCATATTGCCCTGCAGGGCCTTCAGTCCACCGGCCGCCAGCAGGACAAGTTGTGCGTTGCCCGCGGAAAGCGCCGCCACATCGGCCGTCTCGTCGTACCACTCGCGGGCGTTCTCCGGCACCTTGTCGCGGCACGTATCTATTATCTTCGCGGCGGCGGCGGTTTCCTGCATAAACGGCAGGAGCGCCTCGATGAATTTATTCCGGAGCGGCAGCGGGGCCGCGGGATTGCGTTTCGCGGGCTCGAAGGTAAGCGACCAGAACCAGAGGTATTCGTCGAGTTGCATCTGCAACTGCAGCTGCCTGAACGCGAGTATCATTCTGAGAAGCGCCCTTTCGATAACGGGTCCCGACTCCGTTCCGAAAATCGACGTATAGTCCCTGAGCACGACGCGGTAGTTCCATCGCTCGGGGTCCCAGTTGTAGCGCATCGCCGCGTAATCGTTCAGCCAGTACAGCCACTCCAGTCCGTGCGTCGTGTGCACCTGGCCGGTCGCGCGGTACAAGGACAGTATCTCCGCGTCGCTGGAACGCAGGTATATGTAGAGCGGATTCGGCAGCGGCAAATCAAGCCCGCACGCCGCGCCCGAGGACGTCGCGGGCGAGTATATGAACGGCCGTCGCCCCGACGCCTCTCTTATCATTTTATACTCGAGCCGCGAATCGGAGATATTCCTGTCCGGGAGCATAAAGGGCGTGGCGAGGTCGCGGCACAGGCCGGTATCTATTATCTCGCCGACGCCTTCGGGCAGTTTCACCTGCGCGGTGTTTGTCCGGACGTACAGCCGGATTTCCGGATAGTTTTTTTCCAGGAGTTCCTGCACGAATTCGACGACCCCTGCAATCCGCTCCGACACGGCCTTCGAGGGCGCGCCGCGAGGGATGCCGAAGTCGATGTCGACGATGTCGGGGCCGAGGTCGCACAATATCTTCAGACGTTGTTCGGCCTGCGCCTTCATCTGGGCAACCTCGTCCGCAACGAGGGGGCCGACGGACCAGGCGTCCCTGTTATCGCCCCAGGAGACACCCAGCATTATGCTGATACCGCGCAGGCGCGCCCGCGCGAAGATTTCTCCGTAATAGTCCGCATATTCGCTCTTCGCGATATCAACGCCGGCGGGCAGCGTCAGCGCGAGTACGTTCTGCCGGTTCTTCGCGAGGTAGTCGATGTATTCCAGTGCGAGTTTGACGTGCTGAGGGTCGGCGAAGATTTTTGCGAATTCTGGAAACCCGAAACGCGTCTGCGGCTCCATACCGCGCAGCGCGAAGTGCGGCTTCTCGCGCCAGTAGATGCCGCGCCCGATGAACGGGTTCGGATTTTTCGGCACGAACTCTTCGTGCGGATGAAAGAAGCGCACACCGAGAAGCATCTCCAGCAGCGCATAAGTCCCGTACTGCACCGCGACGTCGCTGCCGCCGACGACGGCGATGGTCTGGCGGTCGTGGAAGCCGCAGGAGTTCAGCGCATATTCTTCCGGCGCGAATTCGCCCGTCGCCTCGACGAGCGCGTCCTTGATTTCAGGCATTCCCAACGCGACGAGGCACTTGTGTTCCTCGACCAGCGCTTCGGGCGTGATGATTGGGATTTCGACGCCGGTGATTTGCCTCAGATATTCCTGCGTATCGGCCGCGACGAGTTTCAGCAACTCCGACGCATCGGCGGGAATCACGAT
>JBDRIB010000165.1:0-8780 GCA_043816375.1 Planctomycetota bacterium
ATTCCGTACCTGAAAAGTTGGCTGATGGTCTGAAGTTCCTTGTTGATTGTGTTGGGGCCAACGGTTTTCTTCCTGCTAGCGATATATTCGTCCACCAACGTGCTGGTCACGTTACCGGCCGACATAACCGCTTTTCTACCGAGAAATCGGAGAAAATGTCTCAAGTGGATTTTCTCCGTGTAGAAAGAGGTACGAGCCTTATGAGGTTCAGCGTGTCTTAGATAGGCGTCAACAAGATCTTTGACCGTGAGAGAGGATGCATCCTTTCGCTCTCTGGCGTTGAGAGGTCTGCCGCGGAGAATGAAATCTCCGATGTTCTCATCCGGGGGGATCTCCAGGACACCTGTAGAAACCAGATGTATGGCTTGCTCGACGCGACTCTTGGCGTGCAGGGCCTCCTTCCTGCTCGAAGTCCGGAGGGACCTGAGATATTGCTTGCCGCCAAAGGAAAATTTTACGTGGAAATTTTTTCCGCGGAGATGAATACTGGCCATATTGCACCTTTGGTATCAGAATGCCACACATTGCTACCCTGATGCAACATGGTATCAAAATGGTATCAATCGGTCAAGCGCTATATTGAGTGAACGCAAAAGAAAACTGCACATTGTCCGCATTGCCTTATAACATAAGGCATAACAAAAAGCCCCCGCCTTTCGGCGAGGGCTTGTTTTCTGGTTGCCCCGCTAGGATTCGAACCTAGACAGCTTGATCCAGAGTCAAACGTGCTACCGTTACACTACGGGGCAAACACGCAAAACATAATATTGATTTCGCAATGCCTGTCAAGAATTCTTTTCGCCGCCAAATCATCCTGTGGTGACAGTCACCAATCTACGAATCTCTGTGCAGGGGACTGTCCACGAAGCATTCCAGGACCGGTTCTATTCTACGAGTGCAAAAGGATGACAGTCACTAATCTACGAGTCTCGGTTGCAACGCTCCCTCGACTCCGTAATTAGTGACAGTCACCTTTTGCGTGGTAAATAGAACCGGCCCATTGTAATTGGTGATATTTATCCGCCTCGGGCGGAGTCAGCGACGACGGCGCAATATCAGTCAATTCGAGTAAATGGTGGCGGTCGGCTGCTCGCCGTGGAAAAGAATTCGTGCAATTCGAGCGTGTATCTGGTAGAAAATTATACCAGTTTTCCCGGGGTTTGATTTCTCTTTCCGGAGTTATGACGATGCGGAAGATAATTATATGTGTGGTCGCGCTCTCGGCGTGTCTGCTTTCGTCGGGGTGTCTGGGTTTAATAGTTGGGAAGAGTTCGCGGCCGAGGAGTTCTCCCAGGACAGCGCCGGAAGAAGAGGGACTCAGGGTTGCGCCGGAAGAAGAGAGGGTCAGGGTTGCGCCCGCTCTTAAGGGTGCCGAAGAGTTGTTCGTTGTCGTGTTCTGCGAGGACGCGACGAAGCCGATGTCGCAGTTTCTGGAAATGCGTTTCCCGCAGGCGAAGGGCTGGGGCCGGTTCGAGTTCCAGGGAAAGGACAAGAGTCTTGTCGTGCGCGACAACGGCGAATACGTCAAACTCGTCTCAGGCCGTGGGCTGATTAAGTACGGCACGGTCGGCATCGCCGTAGATGGTCGCGACGTGGCGGTAAAGGGAGCGTTTTTGCCGCAGACCATTCGCGTGGTTGCGGTCCTTGCCGACGGGAGCCTGGCATCGGTTGAGGAGCCCGAGCCGACGTTTCCCGAGCCGGAAGATTGAGCGTATGCGGCGGTTGTTGCCGCACGGTATCGGCGACGGTTACCCTTCGAGTTTCTTTGTAGTTTTGCACTTCGGGAAGGCGGAACAGGCGAGGAATTTTCCCCACCGGCCGCTGCGAATGACCATTGGCGCGCCGCAGTTGGGGCACTTCTCGTCGCTTTCTTCGGGCGGGGCGGCTTTGCTTATCGGCATAGTGTTTGTGCAGGCGGGGTAGTTGGAGCAGCCGAGGAACTTGCCGCGTCTGCTCATTTTTTCCACCATAGGCGCGCCGCACTTGTCGCACTTCATTACGCCTTCCTTTTCCTGCTTTTCCGCCGGCTGGGATGCGTCATGGTCTCCCCCGGCTTCGCCCGGGGCAACTTCAGACTTTGCTTTGCGACTGCCCCCGGTCCCTTCTGCCTTTTGTCCTCTGCCTTCTGCCTTGCCTTTTGCTATCTTTTTCGTCGTCTTGCATTCGGGGTATTTGGAGCAGGCCAGGAACTGTCCCCAGCGTCCGCGCTTCAGCACCATCGGCGCACCGCAGTTCGGGCACTTCTCTTCTTCGCCCGGTTCTCCGGGCGTTTCGCCGGGGGGCGAATAGGCGCTGGTGTGCTTGCAGTCGGGGTACATCGTGCAGGCGATGAATTTTCCGTAGCGCCCGGTTTTCACGGTCATGGGCGCGCCGCATTCGGGGCATTTTTCATCTATCTCTTCGGGTTCTTCGACCTCGCCGTTATCGGTGAGCGGTTTCGTGTTTTTACAGTCGGGATAGCCGGAACAGCCGAGGAAGCGCCCGCGTTTGCTCCAGCGATAAACCATCGGCTTGCCGCACTTCTCGCACTTGATGTTGCTCTCGGTGGTTTTGCCTTTCTCGCTTGTCATTTTTGTCTCCGCTTTCTCGAGGTCGGCGCTGAAAAGATTGTAGAATTCGCGCAGCACTGTAACCCAGTCGGCCTTGCCCTCCTCCACCGTGTCCAGATTACTTTCCATTTGCGACGTGAATTCCGTGTTGATGATGTCTGGGAAGTGCGCGACGAGTTTGTCCGTCACGATTTCGCCGAGCGGGGTAGCGTGGAACTTGCGCTGTTTCTGCTCGACGTAGCCGCGGTCCTGTATGGTCGAGATGATGGGCGCGTAGGTTGACGGCCGTCCGATGCCTTTGCCTTCGAGCACGCGCACAAGGGTCGCTTCGGTGTAGCGCGGCGGCGGCTGGGTGAAATGCTGCGACGGTATAATCTCGACGGGGAAGGCTTCGCGGCCTTCGACGAGTTCGGGAAGGATTTGCTGTTCGGCGCGGTTTTTCAGGCCGATGACGCGCAGGTGTCCGTCGAAAATCATCTCGCGTCCGGATGCCTTGAACAGATATTTGCCGGCGCGTATGTCGGCGACGTTGACGTTGAAGAGGGCCGGATTCATCTGGCAGGCAATAAAGCGCCGCCAGATGAGGTTGTACAGTTTTGCCAGGTCCGGCGACAGATGCTTCCCCACGTCGTCCGGGTGTCGCTCAGGTTCGGTCGGTCTGACTGCCTCGTGCGCGCCCTGTGCGTCCTTTTTTGATTTGTAGAATTTCGGTTCCGGCGGCAGATATTTTTCGCCGAATGTTTTTTCGATGACATCGCGCGTCGCCGCCACGGCGCTCTCGGCCAGGTGCACGGAGTCCGTTCGCATATAAGTGATGAGCGCGACCTGGCCTTCGGAGCCGAGTTCCACGCCTTCGTATAACTGTTGCGCGAGGTACATTGTTTTTTTCGCGCTGAAACCGAGTTGCGTGCTGGCCTGCTGTTGCAGGGTGCTTGTGATGAACGGCGGGCGCGGGTGCTCCGTGCGCTTCTTGCGTTCAACCTTTTCGATGACGAATTTTTCGTTCTGGATTTCGGAGACGGCGCGGGTTGTGGATTCCTCGTTTTTCAAATCAATATTCGCGCCGTTGATTTTACGCAGTTCCGCGGTGAACGATTCCTTTTCGGCGTCGGCGTCTTCATCTGCGATGAGTTTTGCGGTGATTTTCCAGTATTCTTCTTGCGTGAATTTGCGGATTTCCTTTTCGCGCTCGACGATGAGCATCACGGCGACCGATTGCACGCGGCCCGCGCTGAGGCCCTTGCTGATTTTTTTCCAGAGCAGCGGGCTGAGCCTGTAGCCGACGATTCGGTCGAGGACGCGGCGCGCCTGCTGTGCGTTGACCATATTGATGTCGATGTGGTGCGGCGATTTGAAGGCTTCTTTGATGGCCTTTTTTGTGATTTCGTTGAACGTGACGCGCGAGACTTTTTTTCCCGGCAGTTTCAGCGCTTCGCACAGATGCCAGGCGATTGCCTCGCCCTCGCGGTCGCAGTCGGTCGCGATGTAAATGTGTTCGGCGGGCCTTGCGTGTTTGCGCAGTTCAGCGAGGATTTTGCCCTTTCCGCGGATTGCAACGTATTCCGGCGTGAAGTTGTCGTCGATGTCGATGGCGAACTTTCCCTTCGGCAAATCACGCACGTGTCCCATCGACGCCCTGACGACAAAGTCTTTGCCGAGGTATCGGTTGATTGTGCGCGCCTTTGCCGGCGATTCGACTATGACGAGAGATTTCGGCATAAATGTTGCTCTTTATTCGGTGACAGTCACCGTTCGTTTACGGGTTGGGTTGCAGGGTTTAACCACTTAGGGCCGATTTGTCAAGGAATCCGTTTTTTACTCGGCTCTAACATAATCTGCGTTTTGCCTTCATCTCTTTAGAAAAAAAGTGACGAGGGAGGCGAAACGCGGGTGAATTTGAGCAAAACAGGCAAAAAACAAAAGAGCAAGAACAGAGCGGCATAGTAGGGAACCATTCCGAAAGACCTGTTGGCGCGGGCGGAAAGTTGTTCCGTGCGGCGCAGTAGTTCGCAAGGTTCGCAGGTAGTTCGCACCTCGAAAAATCGCTTTAAGAACCGTCGAAGTATGATGTTGTCTGTTGGTAGTTCGCAAAAACGGCCTTTCACATCTGCACACATCAAAAACAGGGTCAGACCCTGTTTTCTGTATTTGACGTAAGTTTCCGCAATGCATAGACATAAAATAGGGTCTGACCCTATTTTCTTTGCTTTTTTTCTTGCTCATAGGTTCCTCCATATATGGGGGGCGAATATGTGGGATTCTGGCGGGAAAATCGGGGCCTCACCGGGATATTTCTGGCCGGGAATTTCTTTCCGCGAAAATCAAAAAACCAGTCCGGGACTAATTATTCCTTCTTATAAGTCGCATACAATTGGTGGTAAGATATCTTGAAAATTAGTTCTGGAGTAATTAAAAGTGAGTCTGTAAATATGAAAGAGGGGGTAACGCCAATCTCGAGTATAATGATATTAACTTTGATTGCCACGATTATTGGCGCAATTGCCATACCGTTACTTAAATAGGGGCTTGCCCAAGATACGCGGTTTTTAGCAAGATTCTTTGTCCATCTATATGTTCGCTTGGCGAGTCCTGCTTCGCTCATTTTTTGTCTTCTTGACAAAAACACAGAGATGTTGCTAATTAAATGTGCTAAAAAGCGTTAGTGTGGCAATTTGTAGACAAGTAGAAGGGCAGGTTAGACATGAAACTTCTGCAATTTAACAAGATATATAACGCTGATTGCCGGGAGGGTATGAAGGCTTTGCCCGGAAATTCCGTGGACTTGGTTATAACAGATCCCCCTTTTGCCATCGATTTCAAGGCCAGGAGGAGTAACTATAACAGGACTCAGTCTCGGGTGCTCGAGGGGTATAGCGATATTCCCAGAGCCAAATATCATGAGTATACAGTTCAGTGGATGCGAGAGGTGTATAGAGTCCTGAAAAAATCCGGCAGTATGTATGTTTTTTCTGGATGGAACAATCTTAAAGACATCCTGAATGCGTTAGATGACCTGGGTTTTATTACTGTTAATCATATTGTTTGGAAGTATCAGTTCGGGGTTGTCACGAAGAGAAAATTTGTGACATCGCACTATCACTGTCTTTTCGTCTGTAAGGACGATGGGAAAAGGAAGTTCTTTCCTTTCTCGAGATACGACAAGAAGGCAAAAAACAAAGAGGGTGGAAGTCTGCATTACGAGGATAAAGAAGATGTTTGGATAATAAAAAGGGAATATTGGAACGGTGATACGAAAACGCCGACGAAATTACCTGCGGAGATAATAGAGAAAATTTTGAAGTATTCAAGCGAAGAGGGTGACACCGTTTTGGACCCATTCCTTGGCTCAGGACAGGTGGCGGTTGTGAGCAAGATGTTAGACAGGAAATATATCGGGTTTGAAATTGTGAAAGAGTACTTCGAATTTGCCAAAGAAAGACTGGATAAAGGTGTCTACAGGATAAAGGAAAAAACTGGAAGAAGAAAATCCAGGCCGTTGACCTTATTTGATACCTGAGAGACAAAATGAATTTCCTTGATGAAAACAGGACATTTCAGAAATGGCATGAGGAGTTGAAGGGAGGAGAATCAGACTATACGATCAAAAGGAAGCAAAGAGGTGCACGCTCAAGAATAAGGAAGGTTTCCTGTGAATTGCAGCGGATTTCTTTTGTCAAGATAACTGATGACACATTGGTTAAATGCGGTTCTTTTCAAAAGGGTTTCCGCAATGCTAATGGGAGCCCCAGGAAACCGAAGGTAAAGATAAATTTGAAGAAATTAGATGAGATAGAAGTTCATTCTGTTGATTTTTGAGCAACTTCTTACCGTGCAGTACTCTACCTCGTTATTCAGAATCTTTCTGTTTTGTCATATCCAGTCTCACGCCTTGTTGCCTTTAACCGCTGCCGTGCTTTGCCGGCAGAGTAATTTGCATGCCGAGGTGTGGCCAATCTGTTGGGGATAACAGGACAACTCCTCGTAATTTGTTCTTGACGGGCGGCGGTGCGTTGTGTCTATTCTAGGCAATCCGCCGCCGGGCCGGGTTGAGCGGATGTGGTTCGGATGTATGATTCTTTTTATTGCTTTTTGACTGGATAAAGAAACACCTGGCAAGGTGACAGTCACCAATCTACGAGCTGGCCCCCCTGATAAATCAGGGGGTCTGCGCTCCGTAATTGGTGACAGTCACCTTTCGCGTCTTCATTATCCATTCAATTTTCAATAATAGCGCGGGTGCAACCGGAAGGAGTCTTATATGGAGTCGTTACAGTTTCCGGAATTTGTGAGAAACCTGCCCGAGGCGGACGTACCGGTCGAGGGGCTGCGGGCGTGGCTGCTGCAGGGCGAAACGATGCAGACGCTTTTTCTGGCGGCGGAGCAAGAGGTGCTTCTCCCGAAGCACGCGCACGGCGACCAGTGGGGAATCGTGGTCGGCGGGAAGTTGGAACTGACCGTCGGCGAAGATACGCGGGTTCTCGGCTCCGGCGATTCGTATTTCATACCCGCCGGCGTGGAGCATTACGGCACGCTGCATCCCGGGTTCCGCGCGATAGACTGCTTCGCCGACCGGGACCGCTACAAGCCGCGTTGACGACTCTCAAACCGCGGAGACACAGAGACTTGTCTGCCGATGTGTGTGGCGGAGCGCAGAGAGGTAGAAAGACTTTCACATCCAGTCGACCGCGGATTTCACAGGCTTTGTTTTCGCCATCCGCTATCTGATATTCACGTCTGATGCAACTTCGGATTTCGAAACCCGGCACCTCGGCACCGTCTCGTCCCTTGACCTCTCTTGACTAGCGGTGTTCCTTCCCATACTATAATCAATCTGAAACGACAGGGACGCACGGGCCTTTCAGGTCTCCGCTTTGGGGGAAACACAAAAATGAAAGACAAAGAAACCAGAAAAGCCGTGAGGGAGAGTTACGCGAAGGTTGCGAAAACGGGGAAATCGTGCTGTTCACCAGATAGTTCCTGTTGCAGCAGCAGTGCCGAGACCGCGCGGAAAATCAGCAAGGGTATGGGATACAGCGACGAGGAGATGGCCTCGGTTCCGGAAGGCGCGAACCTCGGACTCGGCTGCGGCAATCCCGTCGCGCTTGCGTCTTTGAAGGAGGGGGAAACAGTTCTCGACCTCGGCTGCGGTGCCGGTTTTGATTCTTTCCTGGCGGCACAAAAGGTCGGCAAAACCGGCAGGGTAATCGGCGTGGATATGACTCCGGAGATGCTTGAGAAGGCGCGCGCGAACGCCGGGAAAGGCGGCTGCGAAAACGTCGAGTTTAGACTCGGCGAGATTGAAAATATTCCCGCCGCAGACAATTCAGTTGACGTAGTCATTTCGAACTGCGTCATCAATCTCTCGCCCGACAAAAAGCGCGTTTTCAGCGAGGCGTTCAGGGTTGTGAAGCCCGGCGGGCGGCTGATGGTTTCCGATATTGTTCTGCTAAAGGAACTGCCCGATTTCATCAGGAAGTCTGCCGCGGCATACGTCGGCTGCATCTCGGGTGCACTGATGAATGACGAATACCTCGCGGCGATTGAAGCAGCCGGCTTTCAGAATATCAAGGTACTGAACGAGACGGTTTTCCCTATTGACTACATACAGAACGACCCGACCGCGAAAGCCTTCATCGACACGATGAACAAACCTAAAGAAGAAATGACGGAAATAGCCAACTCCATCATCAGCATAAAGGTCGAGGCGCGCAAAACTCGCTAGAAACCGCTCATATTCACCACAGATTGCGCGGGCTTGTCCGCCGATGTGTGTGGCGGAACGCAGAGAAGTCGAAAGACTTTCACATCCGGTCGACCGCGGATTTCACAGGCTTTGTTTCTGCCATCTGTTGTCTGATATTCAGGTCTAACGCGATTTTGGGATTTTTCAAACTTTTCAGTGATTTTGTCTGTTTCAAGGTTATAATATGAGGTAGAAGAATTTGCTTACATAGCGCGTTTCCTGTCTCAATAGTAGGAAGGCAGCCAAAATGGACTTCATATTCGCCATATTATTCATCGGCTCGGTTGTGGCTCTTATCCTTGGCCTTCAGAACCCGTCCTCAGTAATAAGGTGGGGAAGCAAAAAGTCCAAGGGCCAGGTGATCATCGTCTATGGACTGGCCGCATTCATCTTTTTGGTGCTGTTTATTGCTGCTTCATCGCCAAGCCAGAAGAAAGAAACGACTGCAGACGAACAGAAACAGGACGGGCAACAGGAACGGCGCTTGG
>JBDRIB010000166.1:0-7610 GCA_043816375.1 Planctomycetota bacterium
CCCGGCGGTCAACTCGACGGCAACCGTCTCGCTCTCGTACATATCAATCTTTTCCGCCGCATCGGACACGCCTGCGGCCTCCCCGAAGGCCTGAAGCAGGGCGTCCCTGTCATTCGCGGCGCGCAATTCTTCCACGCGGCGTTCCAGTTCTTCGACGGTGGCGTTCTGCACGGCCTGGTCCGGCAGCAGTTCATATTTCACGGAGACGCCGTCGGCGGGCCACCGGATTTCGAGAAAGACCGCTTTTCCGGTTTCAGGCGCCTTTTCCGCATCCCCGCCGCGGTCGCAGCCGCAGAGAAGCGCAGCGCAAATCAGAATCGGAATGTATTTGAATCTCTTCAATGTTCCCGACCTCCGCATTCTTGCGGTGACAAAGGAATGCCGGCTTCAACCGTGCCTCGGCGCGTCCGGCTCGTCTTTCCAGGCCGCCGGCACGTAGAACTGCCCGGAAAAATCGCCGAAGCATTTCGTCACCTTGAACTCCCGCGCGCGATAAACTTCTTCAACAAGATTCCACGTGCCCTTCACCTCGTTAACACGCGCATTGACGAAATAGTTGCCGGGCATAAGGGGGAATTTCTCTATCCTCATCGTTATGCTGCCGCTGTCGCCGGGATGTCGTTCCGGATGTTCGTCGAGTAACTCTTTTACGGAGTTCCATTCGCGCGTGAACAACTTCGTCATAATCTGGAACTGCTGCATCAAAACAGTGCCGTCGTTTCTGCAGAAAACAAACGCAAAATGCGGCCTGGACGTCGGCTCCAGTATTTCGTATCTCATCCGCACTTCAAACGGCTCGCCGGTCCGGAAAACATTCTCCTCGCGGCCGTCGCCGGCGTGGAGGGTAACATCCATTATCCGGACTTTTCCGTTGCCGCGCCGCGAAGAGAGTTCCATCCGCTGTTTGCCGGTGCGGCGGCGGGCGTCATCGTGAATGCGCTCAAGATACAAATCCGCCACCTTGTCCGGCTCGTCGTCGGCGATTATCCGGCCTTCGTCCAGCAATACCACGCGCTCGGCCATCACGCGCACTATGCCCAGATTATGCGAAACGAACAGCAGCGTCTTTTTCTTCTCCAGGTGCTCCCGAAAGCGCACCTGGCACTTGTTTACAAAGTCCTCGTCGCCGACCGAAAGCGCTTCGTCAACGATGAGTATATCCGGTTCCAGGCACATCGCAACCGAGAACCCCAGCCTCACATACATACCCGACGAATACATCTTTACCGGCATATCGATGAAGTCCCGCAGTTCGCTGAACTCAATCACCTCGTCGAGTTTGCTTTCGGCCTCCCTGCGGCTCATTCCCATCATCGCGCAGTTCATAAACACGTTCTCGCGGCCCGTGAATTCCGGGTGGAAGCCCGCGCCCAGTTCGAGCAGGGCGGCGACCCTGCCGTTTATCTCGGCCTCGCCGGTCGTCTGGCGCGAGATGCCCATCAGCACCTTCAGGAGCGTGGTCTTGCCGGAGCCGTTTCGGCCGATGATTCCGAGCGACTGGCCGACCGGCACCTCCAAATCGATATCGCGCAGCGCCCACAGTTTCCTGTGCAACTCACGGCCCGGCAGCGCCAACTCCGCCAGGCGCTTCAGCGGCGAGTTGTAAATTTTGTAGCACTTGCTCAGGTTTTTCATACTGACAGCGTTCATAAAAGCGATTTTATCACAACGCTCCGGAAATCACAATAATAAGACCGGAGACTGATGACCGACGACAAGACAGTGATACACAGGATTTCCTGCCGCAGAGGCGCGGCCCCTTACGGGCCGTCTGTAGGGACGGAGAACGCAGAGAAGACCTGAAATCACCCCTACAGGCCTGGCTTGCCCGGCCCGCCCATCCGCGTTTTTGCTTGATTTTACCACTCCCGAAAGGATATTATTGGTAACGGCGACACTTGTCCGCCGCGAGCGGAGTCATAAAACGAGGAGTGAATGAACGCGTCTGTTGAAAATCAAAAAGAAAAGATTAAAGTGAATAAGTCCCGAAACCTGCTCAGGCGTTTGTATGACTGGGTATTGCACTGGGCCGAAACGCCTTACGGAATCCCGGCGCTTTTTGTACTCGCGTTCGCCGAGTCGTCGTTCTTTCCGATACCGCCGGACGTATTGCTGATTGCGCTGGCGCTGGCGATACCGAAGAAGTCGTTTCGCTTCGCCGCGATATGCCTGGTCGGGTCGGTCGCAGGGGGGTGCCTGGGCTACGTATTTGGCATTCTATTAAGGGAACCGTTCGAAGAGTTGTTCAGATGTCTCGGACACTTTCAGGCTTACAGTAATGTTCTGGCAAGTTACAAAGATTATGGCGCGCTATACACATTCGCGGCGGCGTTTACGCCTATACCGTACAAGGTGTTCACCATCGGCGCGGGCGTGGCGAAAATCAATTTCCCCGTGTTTCTTGCCGCCTCGATAATCGGCCGCGCAGGCAGGTTCTTCGCGGTCGGCGCGCTGATATACTTCTTCGGATCGCGGGTAAAGAAGTTCATTGACAGGTATTTCAATCTGCTGACAATCGTGTTTACGGTGATTCTCGTCGGCTGTTTTATCCTGTTGAAGTTCGTGTTTTAACGCGGTGACTGTCACCAATTACCCATTCGGACCCTGACGGGTCCTCAGGGCGAGGACCCGGAACGGGCGGAATCGCGTGAGCCGTGAGAACGCGATTCGTAGATTGGTGACTGTCACCGATAACGCTCAGTCGTTGAGCCGGAAGACGCCCGTCGTGAGCGAAAGAAAAACGACCATAGCCGTTATCGGCGCAAGTGACGCCTCGCAGAGGGAAATCGCCCGGGCGGAAGAAGTCGGCAGGCTTGTCGCGGAGCGCGGCGCGGCGCTTGTCTGCGGCGGACTGGGCGGCGTGATGGAAGCCGCCTGTCGCGGCGCGAAGCAGGCCGGCGGCACGACCATCGGCATACTTCCCATGTATGCCAGGAACGCCGCAAATCCCTTTGTCGACTACGCCATCGCCACGGGACTCGGACACGCGCGCAACGTCATCGTCGCCTCGAGCGCCGACGCCGTTATCGCCGTCGGAGGCAAGACCGGCACGCTGAGCGAAATCGCCTTTGCGCTGAAAAACGGAATCACGGTTGTCTCGATGGACAGCTGGAAACTGGACCCGGTAAGAACCCCGGCAGGAAACTACATTATAGCGGACTCGCCCGAAGAGGCGGTAAAGGCCGCATTTGACGCAATCAAATGAAAAAAGAAGAGAACAAACGAGTCGCGGTGGCAATGAGCGGCGGAGTTGACAGCAGCGTCGCCGCATACCTTCTCAAGGAGAAGGGCTACGACGTGGTCGGATTTTTCATGCGCACCGGCGTTAAGATACAAGAGCGCTCCCGGCATGCGTCCTGCTGTTCGGCGGCGGATGCGCGCGACGCGCGGCGCGTGGCGGACAAACTGGGGATACCTTTCTATGCGCTGGATTTCTCCGGCGAATTCGAGAAGATAATCGACTACTTCACAAGCGAATACAACCGTGGTCGAACGCCGAACCCCTGCATCGTCTGCAACCGCGATTTGAAGTTCGGAAAACTCGTCACCTACGCGGACCTGTTCAGCGCGCATTACATCGCTACGGGTCATCACGCGCGCATCATCAAGAACACAAAGGGGGAGTACCTCCTGAAAAAAGGCCGCGACAAGAACAAGGACCAGTCCTACGTGTTGTTCTGCATCAGGCGGCAGGACCTGAAGCGCCTGCTTTTCCCGGTCGGCGGAATGACGAAGGATAAAGTAAGAGCAATCGCAGATAGAGTCGGTCTGCCCGTCGCGGACAAGCCGGACAGCCAGGACATCTGCTTCGTCCCGGACGGCGACTATCACGCGGTGATTCGGGAGAGGCAACCGGGGACAATTCGTCCGGGCAGGATTGTCGATGAATCCGGCGCCGTGCTCGGCGAACACGAAGGATACCAGTTCTACACCATCGGCCAGAGGCGCGGCGTCAAGGTGGCCGCGGGCAGGCCGATATACGTCGTGGGAATACGCCCGCGAACCAACGAGGTGGTCGTCGGACAGGCGGCGAGTCTGTACCGCAAGACGCTCCTTGTCGAGCGGGTGAACTGGCTTGCGCAACCCGGCTTCGATTCCCGGGGACGGGCCAGGGTATCCGCCTCGATACGATACGGCCATCACCCGCAGCCCGCGTGGATTGAGAAACAGGGAAGAAGGTGGCTGCTCTCCTTCAAGGAGAGCGTCCGCGCGGTAACGCCCGGACAGGCGGCGGTCTTTTATCACGACGATGCAGTGCTGGGCGGCGGCTGGATTTCGAGCACTTTCCCCGACAAGTAGGGCAGGGGTGTGAACGGCGACAGTCACCAATTACGGCGCAAAAGGTGACTGTCACCAATTACGGAGCAAAAGGTGACTGTCACCAATTACGGAGCAAAAGGTGACTGTCACCAATTACGGAGCGCAGACCCCGACGAAGTCGGGGGCCAGCTCGTAGATTGGTGACTGTCATCCTTTTGCAATGCGAAATTCGTGGCGTAGATTAGTGACTGTCATCCTTTTGTGGAATGCACAGGGGACAGTCCCCTGTGCCAAGATTCGTAGATTGGTGACCCCGCCGGAGGCGGACAAGTGTCACCGATGTTGGCACAAGGTCAGCCAACTTGAGCACATTAAAGAACATACAAACGTCACAAACTCTACGAGGAGGTTCTTATGAGAAGAGCGTTAATTACCGGAATAACGGGGCAGGACGGGTCGTATATCGCGGAATTCCTGCTGGATAAGGGCTACGAGGTGCACGGAATGGTGCGCCGGAGCAGTTTGGAGAAATTCGAGAGAATCGACCACATCCTCGACAAAGTTACGCTGCACCAGGCCGACCTGCTTGACCAGTTGTCCATTATAAGGATGGTAGAAAAGGTCAAGCCGCACGAAGTTTACAACCTTGCCGCGATGTCCTTCGTGCCTACATCCTGGGACCAGCCCGTGCTCACGGGCGAGTTCACCGCCATCGGCGTGACGCGAATGCTCGAGGCGATACGACAGGTGGACAAGAACATCCGCTTCTACCAGGCATCCAGCAGCGAGATGTTCGGCAAAGTAAAGGAAGTGCCCCAGACCGAGACAACCCCCTTCCATCCGCGAAGCCCTTACGGCGTGGCCAAGGTTTACGGCTACTGGATTACCGTGAACTTCCGCGAGAGTTACGACCTCTTCGCCTGCAACGGAATACTGTTCAACCACGAATCGCCGCGACGCGGGCTCGAATTCGTAACGCGCAAGGTAACGCACGGCGCGGCGAAAATAAAACTCGGCCTGACCAACGAACTGCGCCTGGGCAACCTCGACTCGAAGCGCGACTGGGGCTTCGCCGGAGACTACGTCAAGGCGATGTGGCTTATGCTGCAGGAGGACAAACCCGACGACTACGTCGTCTCCTCCGGCGAAACGCACTCCGTACGCGAACTTGTCGAAATCGCCTTCAGTCATCTGGGACTCGACTGGAAGGACCACGTCGTTCAGGCCCCCGAGTTTTACCGCCCCGCGGAAGTCGATATGCTCCTGGGCAGCCCCGAAAAGGCAAAGAAGACGCTCGGCTGGACACCCGAGGTCAAATTCGAAGAGATGATAAGAATTATGGTCCAGACCGACCTCGAACTGCTCAAGAAACTGCACGAGATAAAATAAGGCACGCTTGACAACGCAAAAGGTGACGCAAAAGGTGACTCCGCCTTGCTCCGCAGGCAGCGGAAAGTGCAATTTGCGACCGGACCGGTTAGGAACGGTTCTATTTACGGAGCGCAGGCCCGATTTATCGGGCCCAGCTCGTAGAATAGAACCGTTTCTCACCCTGCCCCGACGGGGCAAGGTTTTGAGACTTATGCGCCACAAACATATTAGAACCGTTTCTCAGATGAGCAAATTGTATGTCGGATGTCGGACATTTTAGAGGGAGAAAGCAATGAATTGGAATTTACTGCACAAACTTATTCTGGTTCCAGTCCTGATTCTTCTGATGACTTTGGGCTGGGGGCGCGGTATTGTTGCGGGGGAAGGTGGCGATGCAGAGGATAAGAAGCCCAAGGCCGGAGGCCTTACACTCAAAGTGAAGGAAACCTCTCTCGGCAAGGCTCACGAAGGAATTATCCCCTCATCTTTGACGATAAGTCCCGACTCCAGGCACGTCGCCTATATTGCCAAGCAAGGGGAAAAGACGCTGGTTGTCGTAGATGGAAAGGAGGGGAAAGAGTGCGACGACATCGCAGGCATCACCTTCAGTTCCGACTCGAAGCGCGTCGCCTATTTCGCCCGGCGGACGGAAAAGGTGCTGGCTGTCGTAGACGAAAAGGAAGGATTGGAATATGACAGCATCGGCAACCTAATCTTCAGCCCCGACTCAAAACACTTTGCCTACATTGCATTGCGCGGAGAGAAATGTGTAGTAGTCGTGAACGGAAAGGAAGAAAAAGAATATGACGACATCGGGAGCCTAATCTTCAGTCCCGATTCGAAGCGCGTAGCCTATGCCGCCTGGCGCGGGAAAAAGTGGCTTGTAGTCGTGGACGGAAAGGAAGGAAAAGAATATGACGGCATTATGGAGGGTTACCCTATCTTCAGTCCTGACTCGAAACACTTGGCATACACGGCGTGGCGCGGGGAGAAGATGCTGGTCGTAGTGAACGAAAAGGAAGAAAAGGAATATGACGGCATTATGGAGGACAGCCCTGTCTTCAGTCCCGACTCCAAGCACGTCGCCTATGCTGCGTTGCACGGCGAGAAATGGCTGGTTGTCTTGGACGAAGAGGAAGGTAAGGAATATGACAAAATCGGGAAGGACACCCTAATATTCAGTCCCGACTCGAAGCGCATTGTTTATAGCGCCGGGCGCGGAGAGAAATGGCTGGTTGTCGTAGATGGGACAGAAGGAAATGAGTATGACGGCATTATGGAGGGCGGCCTTATCTTTAGTCCCGACTTCAAGCACGTAATTTACAGTGCCAAGCGCGGGGAAAAATGGTTGGTTGTCGTGGATATAACGGAAGAAAAGGAGTATGACAATATCGGGAAAGATAGCCTTTTCTTTAGCCCCGATTCGAAGTGCTTCACCTATACAGCCCAACGGGGGGGAAAATGGCTGGTCGTTAAAGACAAAAAGGAGGGAGCAGAGTATGACGGTATCGGGGGTCTAACCTTCAGTCTCAACTCCAACCGTCTCGCTTATTACGCAAAACGCGGGGAAAAATGGCTTGTGACTGTGAACGAAAAGGCTGGAGTAGAGTATGAAGGCATCACTAACTCTATCTTCAGTCCCGACTCGAAGCGCCTCGCCTATATGGCCCAGCGCGGGGAGAAGTGGCTTGTAGTCGTTGACGGGAAGGAGACAGCGGAATATGACACGTTCCTGCGAGGCAGCCGTCTGGTCTTTGACTCGCCGAACCGGCTCCACGGACTGGCGCTTCGGGACGGCGAAATATTCCTCGTCGAAATAGAAATCACCGAATAAGCATAAGGTCAAAGGTGAATAGGGGTATTTACTTGACTCCACATCCCCCAAGGGATTGTGGTCTTATCAAACAGGAAAACGGGGTTGGTTCCATGTGTTGAACCGCCGTTCCATCTCCAGCATGGTGCATGGATAATCTTCTCTC
>JBDRIB010000167.1:0-3234 GCA_043816375.1 Planctomycetota bacterium
GGCAAACGTGAACGGCAGGCCTCCGTCGATAAGGCGCGCCAGCCGTGTCTTGCCTTCCTGCGACAGACCGTAGATGCTCGGGAATAGCGTCCCGTCGAGATCGCTTACATATAATCTCATAATTTCCACTCGTGGAATTCGCCCAAAATTTGCTTCTATACTATCGGCACAAAGCGGAAATTACAGTAGGCAAGCAGGAGAGGAAAGTGTAGAAGTTCCGTCCCTACGGACGGCCCGCCCGGTACGGGCCTGTATTGGTAGGGGCCGTAGTTCCGTAGAGCCGTGGTTCCGTGGTTAAGAAGTACAATCCTGTCCATTCTGCCTGCCTGAACGGGTGCATCCCTGTTAAGTCCGCTACCAGTCCGATTCAAGTCCCTGTTAATTAAGGTGAAAGGTGAAAGCGGCCATTCAGGGCCGCCTGTAGGGGGTCAATGATAAAAGCATCTGTGTCTATCAGTGTGAATCAGTGGTTTCACGGTGTTTTCGACAACTCACTCCGGCTGCTTTTTGCTCGTGTCGAAGAACAGACCGATATTCGTTTCCTCCCTTTTCTTCTGCGTGTTGTTTTCCGACGCTTTCGGACACAGGTATTTGTCGTCCCCGTCGAGGTCCATAAAGACGCCGACGCTTCCGGCCTGGCGTGTCCTGCTGAGATTCACGCCCATGCCCTGCGTCTCGCCCTCTCCGACGTATCTGTCGTTGCCGGAGTGGTCAACCAGCACGCCGATGCCGCTGTCGTTGCCCGCGCCCTGTGCCAGGTACCCGGCCTGGTAGTAATCGTTGCCCGCCTTGTCCTCGAGTATTCCATAGGACCAGTCGTGTCCGCATCCCTGCGATACGCCGAAATAGGCGATGTAGGAATCGTCGCCGTTGCAGTCGATGAGCGCGCCGAGCGACAGGTGTATCCCCGCGCCCTGCGAATACCGGCCGCAGTAGTAATGGTCCGAGCCCTCGCGGTCGCGCAGTATGCCCAGCGCAAACCAGTAACTTGAACCCTGGCAGAAATAGTCGCCGACATAGTGGTCGTGGCCGGCGGCATCCGCAAGAAGACCGATACCGCCGCTGGTGCCTGTCGGATTTTCTTCGCCCGGCCGCGAACCGATGGCGAAGCCCTGGCCGAAGGAGACGTTGCTCCGCTTCGGGTCGCGGAAGTCCGGGTTCTTTCCGCCGATGTAGTACGAGTCGTTGCCGGACACCTCGACAATCGCGCCGAAGCCTTTGGCAAGCCCGAGGCCCTGCGCGAAATTGTCCGCGCGGTAGGAATCTTCGCCGCCGCCTTCGGCGATTACGCCGATGCCGAAACTTCCTATGCCCTGTGAAGCCTCTTTTGCGCGGTATGTGTCGTCGCCCGCGAAGTCCGCGAGTATCCCGACGCCGAGCATTCCGCAGCCCTGGCTGAACGCACTCCCGCGATACGTGTCGTTGCCTTCAACGTCGATGAGTATCCCCGCGCCTGTGAACCCCGCGCCCTGCGCAAAGGGGTTTTCGCTTGTGTATATGTCGTTGCCCGCGAAATCGATGCACAGGGAGAACGGATGCGACGGGGTGGAGCCGCCGGCGTTGTTCTTGTAAACATCGTCGCCGCCCAGGTCGATGATGACCGCCGCGTCCGCCGTGTAAACGTTGGGGCCCTTGCCGCCGATGATTATTTTTCCCGCCTTCGTTTCTGCGGCAAAGAGCACCCAGCCGGTGACGCCCTCGACGTTCTCGACGCTCTTGTCCCCGAGCGATTCCGCGCACTTTTTGATTTCGTCCAGGCGGTCGGCGATTCCGGCGAAGGCGGCGCAGGCGCGGAGCAGTTGAGGATAATCTACTTTCGCGGCGGCCTTCAGGGAGGCCAGCACTTCTTCCTGGTTTTCCATTGAAAGGGTTCCGGGCAGGTTCATCAGGGCCTTGCGGTCGGAGTCCGACAGCGCGCCCAGGCTCTTTTCGCGTGCGGCAATCGCTTCTTCAACGTGCTTCACGATGCGGTCGATGTCTTCGCCATCGCCCTTCAGTTCGACGGTCTTCTCCTTCACGGCGTATTCCACGTCAATCCACCGCGAGGCGTTCTGTATGAGCGAGCGGAGGTCGTGTTGTTTCGCGTTGAATGTCTCCTCGATGCTGTCGGCGATTTGCTCGGAGACCGTCGATGTGTTTTCCGGGTGGCGCAGGAGATAGGTTACCTGCTCGAGGCGGAAGAAGTCCGGTTTATCCTCGACGACGCGGACGGGGCCCTGGATGATATTCGATGCGGCGTAGAGCATTTCGGCGGTCTCGACGTATTTCTCGAGCAGTTTGTTGTCGGCGAGGAATTTCGCCAGCCGCGATGGCGTTTTCGATTCGGGTGCGAGTTCGGGATGTTTCGCCTCCGTCATATTGAAGACCGGTCGCGCGCCGAGCGTCACGGTTTTTGTTTCCATCTTGCCGTCGCGCAGGATGCAGAAGGCGATTTTGTCGCCGGGCTTCTTGTCCTTGAGCAGCGGCGCGAGTTCCGAGAGGGGGCTGTAGTCTTCGCCTGTAGGCGTGAAAAGCGTCTGCTCGCCGTCTTTCTGCGTGGCGAAGATGATGTCGCCTTCCTTCAGTTTTGCCTTTTCCGCGCCGGAATCGGGAACGACGTTGGTAATTTTTATGCCGGCGCAGTCTTTCGGCCCCCCGGTCTTTTCCACGTCTTCCGGCTTAACCGGCTCCAGCCCGATGCCGATGAAGGGCGCGGGTTCTGGCGGTTTGGGCGCCTCGCGCGTGACCCACAGTTCGCTTTCGTGAAACGCCTTTGTCTTCTCGAAAGCCGTGGGTTCCTTGCTCTTCTCGACGGGCTGGTCATTTGGCTCCTGCGCGGCGCACACCGACAGCAGCAGGATAAAAGCGACGCAGAAAGAAATAGTCTTCATTGCTCGTCCTCCGAAATCGGCTATTGTTCTTTGTGTTTCTGAAAAGGTGACACTTGTCCGCCTCGGGCGGAGTCACCAATTTAACACCGCGCCCCCGGCGGGGCAGCCTGAGAAACGGTTCTATTCTACGAGCTGAGCCCGATAAATCGGGCCTGCGCTCCGTAAATAGAACCGTTCCTGTGTGCCGGTCGCAAATTGCTTGTTGCGGAGGCAAGAAGAAGACAGGCTTTATCTGCGTTCATCGGTGTGTATCTGTGGTTTCATTGGAATGTTTTTTGTTACGCTCTTGCCGCGATGGCGCGCAATTGCTTCACGGCGCGGGGCACGACGTCTATCACGTAGTCAATTTCCGCTTCCGTGTTGA
>JBDRIB010000168.1:0-9636 GCA_043816375.1 Planctomycetota bacterium
ATAGGGAAATTCGCCTCGCATTGTTGCCTCTGCGAGAACGTCGGTAGTGTTAATGAACGTCACTGATTTCTGCCTGCATATTTTCTCCAGCAGACTGGACACATTTGACTTGTTTCTGCGTATTTTCCGGAGCAGGTCATCCGGACTGCTTGCCCTGCCTTCCAGAAGACTTGGAAGGACAAAACGATAGAACCTGTCCTTGTCAACCTGCTCCTCAATCAGCGGAAAATAAACGCGGTCCTTTGAAGGAAACAATATGAGGACAAACCGTCCGCCGTTGCTATGAGTGAGGTCGATTGCCTGCTTCAGCAGGGTTTCCGTTCTTTGCCACAATGGCCAATCACTGAGGATGTCGTAAGGCATTGACATCTGGCAGAAACTGTTAGATAAAAATGCATGCGGTTTTTTCCTGCCTCCGGCGGAGAGAAAAACAGGGTTGAACGCCTTGATGTCTTCATTAAAGGGAATGGGGCCGGGATTGCACAGTTTGCCGAAATGCAGCAACAGCCTGACCACAGGCCTGCCATAAGGGAAGCGCCGCGGAGGAACATAGGGGCGTTTGTGGATAATATAGTCGATATAGGCCAGGCCCTTTTCTTTCTGCAACTTTTTGAACTCATCGAAATCCCGGACATCCTCGATGTCGTTTCCTTCGAAGAATGCCCACAGCACGGGATTTGGCTTCTTCGGCAGCCCGAATTGCACAAATGCCAGGTATTCCTGCGATGGTCCCCACCCGGGCATCGCGATGTTGTAGACGGTCTTTTTCTGCCGGTTTTTTATTATGGAAACCCAGTGCTTTCCCTCAGGAACGTACGACTCGTAGGCAAACGAATCGCCGACGACGACTATGTCCGCCTTCGCGGGGATTTCAAGGTTCAGAAAGCCATCCTTGTCGTGTCTGGCGTGCAAGGGGAACGGCTCCTCTCCTGAATCCACTATCCTTGACGGATCAACCATCCTGATCAGAATGCCGTCTCTCATCGGGTCAAGGACGTAGTCCTCCTCGAAATTCGGCCTGCCTGTGTATCCAAATTTCGGGTCCTCTATCATAGAGGGAAGCCCGTTGGGCCACAGCACACATTTGTCCACAAAGGGTTGTTGGAGGCGCGGATATGACGAAAGTACAAGGTCGAGGGCTGCAACGGATATCAGTGCGGATACGAGACAGATGGCGAAACGCCGCAAACCCGTGAAAAGAGCCTTGCGGGTTTTGTGAAGCGCTATGCGCAACAGAACCAGCGCCACCACGACGGCGACAAACGCCAGAAAGAGATTCACGACCTCGTAGCCCAGAACCGGCCTGTTCCACTCCGGCAGCGAGCCGGCATCGGGCGGGGTCAGCAGAACATATGCCGCCGCGGCAAAAAGAGCCGCCGCAAACGCCAGAACAACCCATCTTGCGACTCGGATATTCTCGTCTCCGCTAATTGCTGATTCCCTCCAAAAACGAAAAAACAGGAACAGTTCTTACTCTTCGGGGGAGATAAAACCCTCTTCGCGCATTCGGTCCAGTATGAGTTTTGCAACCAACTCGTTGCCCTTCTGGTTAAAGTGGTTGTCATAACAATGATAGGGAAATTCGCCTCGCATTGTTGCCTCTGCGAGAACGTCGGTAGTGTCGATGAACGGCACTGACTTCCGCCTGCATATTTCCTCCAGCAGATTGGATACATTTGACTTGTTTCTGCGTATCTTTCGGAATAATTCATCCGGACTGCTTGCCTGGCCTTCCAGAAGACTTGGAAGGACAAAACGATAGAACTTTTCCTTGTCAACCTGCTCATCAATCAGCGGAAAATAAACGCGGTCCTTTGAAGGAAATAGTATAAGGACAAACCGTCCGCCGTTGCGAAGAGTCTGGTCGATTGCCTTCATCAACAGGGTTTCCGTTTTCTGCCAGCAGGACCAACCGCTGAGAATATCTTGAGGCATTGACATCTGGGAAAAATCGCCGGGGAGAATTGCATGCGGCTTTTTCCCGCCTCCGGCGGAGAGAAAAACAGGGTTGAACGCCTTAACGTCTTCATCAAAGGGAATGGGGCTGGGATTGCACAGTTCGCCGAAATGCAGCAACAGCCTGACCACGGGCCTGCCATAAGGGAAGCGCCGCGGAGGAATATAGGGGCGTTTGTGGATAATATAGTCGATATAGGCCAGGCCCCTTTCTTTCTGAAACTTTTTGAACTCTTCGAAATCCCGGACATCTCCGATGTCGTTTCCTTCGAAGAATGCCCACAGCACGAGATTCGGCTTCTTCGGCAGGCCGAATTGCTCAAATGCCAGGTATTCCCGCCACGTCCCCCACCCGGGCATCGCGATGTTGTAGACAGTCTTTTTCTGCCGGTCTCTTATTATGGGAACCCAGTGCTTTCCTTCAGGGACGTACGACCCGACGGAAAACGAATCGCCGACTATCAGCATATCCACCTTTTCAGGAACAGCCGCGTTTAGAAAGCCGTTGCTGTCTAACTCGATTTGCGTGGGGAATACATCCTCTCCTGTTTTCTCTATCCTTTCCGGCCGCATCCAGAGGACGAGATCGCCATCCTTTTCCGGGTCAAAGAAACCTTCCGCAACAAAATCCGGTCTGCCCAAATATCCGAATGTTCTGTCCTCAAGCAGTCCGGGATTGCCGTTGGGCCAGAGTGCAAAACGGCTCACAAAAGAGACCTGGAGGCTCGGATTGGCTTCCAGGATAACATCGAAAACCACGAGACATATGACGCAGGAAACGAAACTGACAATGAAGCGCCTCAGGCCCCTCACCAGGCTATCTCGTCTCTTGTGAAACCCTATCTGCAGAAAAATCGCTGCTATGACAACAGCGACAAACGCCAGAAAAAGATTCACGACCTCGTAGCCCAGAACCGGCCTGTTCCACTCCGGCAGCGAGCCGGCATCGGGCGGGGTAAGCAGGATATATGCCGCCGCGGCAAAAAGGGCCGCCGCAAACGCCAGAACAACCCATCTTGCGACCCGGATATTCTTGTCTCCGCTAATGGCTGGTTCCCTCCAAAAACAAAAAAACGAGAACTGTTCTTATTTTCGAGTTAGCGAATGAAGAGGCGAGGCACGGCCCGACGCCACAGCCTCCACGCGGCCTGTACCAGCGCGTAGTAAAAGACTACCAGAAACAGCGCGCGAAGCATATCCAGCAGCGACAGGCGCACTATCGCGTCAATGCTACGGTACTCCGCCAGAAGAACCGCCCATACCGCCCCGAAGACCGCCGCAAAAACGCAGGCGAGCACGACCAGAATCTCATTCGCCGCTTTCGAGTGCACGCCCTTTGCAGCCGCGGCGCGCGAGGGGCTGGAAGCCAGCGCCTTCGTGAAGAAATACTGAAATAAAACCATCTCCCCCGCGACGACAAGGAACGCAAGGTCGGCAACCACGCCCCCCACGTTCACCGCCGCCTCGTATGCGCCGTGAAAGATAATCGCAATAACCAGGCCCGCAAAGGCCATAATCGGTCTTTCGGAAGGATAAAGTTTCTCCCGCGCAAGAAAATACCCGATTATTCCCGCGCCGAAGACCTGCATCGCCGTCGTAACGAAGAACCGCCCCGCCAGAACGCTCACGCCGAGATGACGCACGTATATCGCGTTCTCCACGGCCGCAAAACCGACCGCAGCCACCGCGCAAAACATTATCCCGTCTACTATCTCATTCAACCTCCTGCTTTTCCAGACGACCAGCCCGAGCAGCAGGAACTTTGCAATCTCCTCAACAAACCCGGCCCTCAGCGCCTCTGCAAAGATATTCCAGTAATCATTGACGACGTTTTCCACCGGCGGGAGCAAATACACCTCGGCGACGAAATAACCCGCCTGCGCGACCGGCACGCTCAATATCCCCAGCATAAACGCCGGCAGTATCATCCGGCGCATCACAGGCTCGTAAATGTCCTGCCGGCGTATCGCCCACACCCACGCCGCGCCCGCCGCAAGCGCGACCGCCAGCACGGCTATCGCCCACCTGCCGCCGAGTTTGGCCCTGATGCTCTCGCGCACGGCGTCGAAAATCTCTCCCCGCGAAAGGCGCAACTCCGCCATCTCCGCGGCCAGCAGGGTCGAATCGCCGGTGTTCCGCCTGCCCTCCAGGGCCGTATCGAGCGCCTCACTCTCCCTGCCGCGCGAAACGAGGTATTCAAACAGGTCCTCGTATGAAGCCGCGAAAGACGGGTTTATTTCAATCTCTTTTCTGAGTTGTGCGACGCCGCGTTCCCTGTGTTCTTCCTCTTTGAAATGAAGCAGTATATGTCCGTCCCAGTAGTGGACCAGCGGCATTTGCGGCTCGGACTTAATTGCAGCGTCAAACAGCCGCATATCCACAACGCTCCCGAAATGTGCCTGCTCAAGACCCAGGCAAAAACTGTTCAGCGCGCTTTTTTTGTCATCCTCGTAACGCCGTATGTAGTACGCCCACATTTCCCCGACTTCATTTCGGAGATGAGTTCTACACCTGTAGATGTGCATAATACGCCCGGCGTGCGCGCGGACATCGGCGGGGTCTTCCTCTATCGCGCGGAGAAAACCGTCTCGCGCCTGCTCACTCAGCCCGGCCCTTGAGTAGCGCTCGGACATCTCGCGCGTGGAAACCCTGTCAATGCAGGGCTGCGAGGCAATCCGCACCAGAATCGGCGCGGCCACGGCGACAATGACGACAGCCACGACGACCGATATGCTTTTACTCCGGCTCAATCGAAAAACCTAAAAGAAGTTGTCGAGTTGTCAAGAAACACCGCCGACCACTTTGACCTTTCACCTTTCACCTTTGTCCTAATTAAAAATGCCCCCGCCTCTTGTATGAGCCCGGGGGCGCGTTGCACTTGCCGGCTAATCTATTTGTCGCGGTAATCAGCGTGACACGACCTGCAGCCGAGGTTGTCCATCTCGTCGATAAGGAAACTCACCCGCCGCCAGTTGCCTGCCTGCAGCGCCATACGGGCCTGCGCTGCGTTTTCCTCCACACTTCTGGCATAAGCCAGATAGTTCACGTTCGAGACGCGGGGCTCTCCTGCAAGGTCCTTTATCTGCGGGGCGAGAGCGGCGATTACCTCGGCGTCCCACACCAGGTCTTCGGCGTGCTTTGCCATATAGTCCAGGTCATTCCCGGCCTTTCTGAGAGGCCTCCAGTGGCGCTGCATTTTCCCCATCAGCGAATTCATGCTTTTATACCTGTGCGCATACTGCCAGTCCGGGTCGGTGGTGTCGTTCGGTATTTTCCTGCAACTGACTACAAGCGCGAAAAGCCCCGCGAGAACAAGTGCAATCCATACCGGGCCTTTGATATTTTTCATAGCGATTTTCCCTTCCGCATTTCGAGTGCCTCGCCCAGGAAAGTATGGTATGGTAACGGTCGCCCTTCTCCTTACGAAGTTTATCAGCACCGGACCTCCAGTCAAGGAAAAACCGGACTACAAGATAGTCAACTATAGGGTCTGACCCCTTAGTTGACGATCCTGGATGTGGGTCGGCAGGCGGAGCGGAAAGGTTTGACATATCTCTTCCGGTCTGCTATGCTTAATGCAAGTGGAAACTTTAATCCGGTTTCAATCCTGAAAAGACCGGCAAAAGATTTTCAGAGGCAGAAAAAATAAACGGCCTCTAAAGGTTATCCCGGTTTTCGACGATGTATAAGTCAGATTAACATTATTAACAGAATGTATAACATACACACTTGCAGTCGGGGTAGTGCGTAGTGAAGAAAGTCTTTACCACAACCAAGGTTGGCAAATTCTGCGGGGTAACCCAGCAGACCGTAATCAAGTGGGTTGACAGTGGGCTGCTGAGGGGCTTTCGCCTGCCAAACTCCAGAGACAGACGGGTTACCGAGACCGCGCTTCTCAAGTTTATGAAGAAACACAGCATCCCGACCGAGGTCTTGGATGATAAACTCAAAACCCGCGTTCTCGTTGTGGATGACGAAGAGACCGTCGGGAAGTTCTTCGAAGCGCTTTTCCAGGACGAAAAAAGCGTCGCGCTGCGTGTCGTAACACGCGGGTTTGACGCGGGAATTGTACGCGACTGGCAGCCGGACGTCGTTTTCCTGGATATAATGCTGCCCGACATAGACGGACGGCGCGTGTGCGAATTGATTCGCCAGGGCGCCGGAGGACGACGGATGGCGATAGTGGGCATTTCCGGCTACGCCTCCTCGCTGGATGTGAAGGAACTGGAAAGGTCCGGGTTCGACGATTTTCTGCCCAAGCCGTTCGACGCGGAAACAGTAAAGTCTCTACTGGCGAGGCACACGGGCGACCTGAAAGCGACTGTCGCCCGATAAAGTTGCAGGGAATGACCTTCGGAGTCGTCACAGGCGGCCCCCATATCGACTCTGGTGGCCAAACAAGACTATACGGGTGACCAAGCACAAATTGTCTCCGCTCGAATGCCGATTCAATTCGGCATTCGAGTTTTTTTATAAACGCGAAAGGTGACTCCGCCACAAACCGTCGGCGGACAAGTGTCACAAATTACTGAGCAAAAGGTGACTGTCACTAATTACCCATTCGGACCCTGACCCGTACGGGGAACGGGCGGAATCGACCCCGACTTTGTCGGGGGAGATTCGTAGATTAGTGACTGTCATCCTTTTGTGGAATGCGCAAGGGACAGTCCCCTGTGCCGAGATTCGTAGATGGTGACTCCGCCTGCCCGCCCGAGCCGTAAAGGCTCGGTCTTTACGGCCAGGGAGGCGGACAAGTCCGCCAAACACATCGGAGGATAAATGTCACTTTGCCAAGTGGTTCTTTATCCAGTCAAAAAGCAATAATACGCGGTAATATTTCACAAAAGGCACTCGCCGCCTCGGACAGCCCCGGCCAGAATTGACTTCACCACCCGAAAGTGCTAGCATCTCTCGTCATCGCAGCCCAAACATTTCCACCGGGGTATGGACAATGAGCAAACCTCACGTCTCGGAGAACGCTCACTCCAGGGAACATGTCGAGCGCACTCTGCAATTCACTAATGTGCTATACAGGGTTTCCTCCCGTTTCGTTGGTAAAGGAGACATTAACAATGCCGTAAAGGAATCCCTGCGCGACATAGGTGCGTTAAGTGGCGCAAGCCGCGCCTACCTGTTTCTCTTCCGCGAAGGCGACGCCGCAATGGATAATACGCACGAATGGTGCGCCGACGGTGTAAGCCCGCAAATTGACAACCTGCAAAACCTTCCTTGCGAAAGTTTCCCGTGGTGGATGAAGAAACTCCGAAACGGGGAGACAATTCACATCGAAGGTGTCTCAGCCCTTCCCGAAGACGCAGAGGCTGAGAGAAAATTGCTGGAAAGCCAGGGAATCAAGTCGCTTCTCGTGTTTCCTTTAAGGGTCAGGGGAAATCTTGCAGGATTCATCGGGTTTGACAATGTCATCACAACCGGAAGATGGGCGAACGAGGACTTGGCGCTTCTGCAAGTGGCTTCAGAGATTATCGGCAGTGCCATCGAGCGCCTGAGGGCAGAGGATGCATTGCGGGAGCAATCACGGCGCAACACGCTCGTCCTTAAAACCTCGATGGATGGATTTTTTATAGTGGGAGGTGACGGGATAATACGCGAAGCCAACAGGGCCTTCTCCGATATGACAGGCTACTCGCAGGAAGAACTCAACGGAATGCCTCTCAAAGACATTGAAGCCGGGGAAAGCGCCGAAGAAATTGCGAAGCATATGGAAGTTATCAGGAAGAAGGGACGTGACCGCTTTGAGACAAAGTACCGCTGCAAAGACGGCCGTATTGTAACAATAGAAATCAGCACACATTTTGCAGACACCGGCGAGGATGGTTTTTTCTTCGTCTTCGCCCGCGACATCACCGAGCGCAAGAAGACTGAAGAGTCGCGCGCCAGACTCCTGCATGAACTGGCCGAGCGCGTCAAGGAACTCCGTTGCCTCTACTCCGTTACCAAGATTCTCCGGGAACCTGGCAATACGCTGGACGACATATTCCAGAAAACAGTTAATTTGATGCCGCAGGCCTGGCAGTATCCGGAGATAACATGTGCCAGAATCATTTACGAAGGAAAGGAGTTCAAGACGCAAAATTTCAAGGAAACCGAATGGAAACAGTCTTCCGATATCACGATGTCGGGCAAAAAAGTCGGGACATTGGAAGTATATTACGCGGAAGAACGACCGGAAACAGGCGAAGGGCCGTTTCTTGCAGAAGAGAGGCAACTGATAGACGTTCTTGCCCTGGAAATGGGAGAAGCAATAGAGCGAAGGCAGGGGGAAAAGGCGCTGAGGGAAAGCGAAAAGAGGTACAGAGAACTGGTCGAAAATATGACCAGTGGCGTTGCTGTTTACGAAGCGGTAGATAACGGGAAAGACTTCGTATTAAAGGAATTTAACTCGGCCGGAGAAAAAATAGCCCGCCTGGACAGGAAGTATGTAATCGGGAAGCGCATAACCGAGGCATTTCCCGGTGTGAAGGAATTCGGACTGTTTGAAGTGCTCCAGAGAGTCTGGAGAACCGGAAAACCGGAATACCTCCCTGCGGCCCTTTACAAAGACGAACGCATACCCGGCGGCTGGAGAGAAAACCGGGTTTACAGGCTGCCTACCGGTGAAGTTGTGGCGATATACAACGACATCACCGAGCGCAAACAGGCCGAGGAGGAGAAAGAGCGCCTGGCAACAATCATCGAACAGGCGACCGAGGGGGTTGCCTGGGCCGACCTTGATGGAAATCTTCAGTACGTCAACACGGCCTGGGCGAGGATGCACGGATACGAGAGCTGTGACGAACTGGTCGGTAAGCACCTGAGCATACTCCACACCAGCGAGCAGATGGAAAACGACGTGATTCCGTTCAACAGGAAGGTGAAAAGCAACGGACACAACACGGGTTACATCAGGCACATCCGAAAAGACGGAACGGCCTTCCCCACAGAGATGACGACCACCCTGATGAAGGATAACGAAGGCAAGCCGACCGGACTGGCCGCCATTATGACGGACATCACCGAGCGCAGGCAGGCAGAAGAGCGGCTGCTCCGGGCGCAAAAAATGCAGACTCTCGGCACAATGGCCGGCGGCGTGGCACACGACTATAACAACCTCCTTGTCGGCGTGCTGGGCTTCGCCTCTTTAATCGCCGGGGAACCCGAAATTTCGGACAAAGTGCGCTCCTGGGCCCGAAATGTCGAGAAGGCGGCAAAGCGTATGGCGAACCTCACGCGTCAACTCCTCGCCTTCGGGCGCGGCGGAAAGTGGGTGCCAAGCGTCCTCGATATGAACAAAACTGTCCGGGAAACGCTTTCTATGCTAAGGGAAACCGTCGGAAAAGAAATAACGATAAAAACCGACCTCTCCAGAAAAAAATGCAACGTCGAAGGCGACCCGGGCCAGATGCAGCAACTCGTTACCAACATCTGCGTCAACGCCGTCGAAGCAATGAAAGCCGGCGGAACCCTCACTGTGAAAACTGAAAGCGGCGCTATAACGAAACCGGCGGCAAGCACCTTCGAAGAGTGGCGGCCCGGCAGGTGCGTCCATCTTACGGTATCCGATACCGGTTGCGGAATGGACAGGGACACAGTCGCCAGGATGTTCGAGCCCTATTTTTCCACAAAGACCGGAGGACGCGGCCTCGGCCTGGCAACCGTATTCGGTATTATCAAAAACCACAA
>JBDRIB010000169.1:0-5681 GCA_043816375.1 Planctomycetota bacterium
ACCGGCGGGGTGGACGAGTTTACCGCGCGATTTCCCGCGGCGATAAGCGGTATCGCCGTGGTGGCGGCAACTATGATTCTTGCGGCAAGGATGTTCGGCAAAAACGCCGCGCTTCTGGCCGGTCTCATACTCGGCACGTCATACACAATTGTAATGCAGTCGCGCTACGTGCATGTGGATATGCCGCTGACGCTGGCGATGCTCGGAATGTTTTTCATTATGTACAAAGCGGCGTTCGGCAAATCCCCGGCAAATCCGAAATTGTGGATTCCGTTCTTCGCACTGGGGGCGGTCGGCGTGCTTATCAAGGGGCCGGTGGGATTGCTGGTGCCTCTGTTCGCCGGATTCGCGTTTCTGGTCTTCCGGCGCGTCGGGCGAATCGAAAGGCCGAAGGTATGGGCGGCCCAACTGGCCGTGAGCGCCGTTCTGGGGATGATAGTGGGGGGAGTAACGGGTATGGCCGTGTGCCTGGCTCCGGCGGTTGTACTGGTGTTCGCTACCGGCGGCACGGGGAGGGCTCTTAACAGGTGGCTCGGCTTCGGAGCGATAATATTCGCGGTTATCCTGGCCGCGTGGCTGGTGCCGGCCTGTATCGGCGGCGGAGCGGAGTTCACCGGTGAGATTCTTGTTGTGCAGAACCTTACTCGTTACACGGAGGCGTTCTCGCACGAGAGGCCCTTCTACTACCTTTTCTATTATCTCCCGCTGCTGTTCATTCCCTGGATAGCCTTTCTGCCCCAGGCGGTCGCCAAGATTTTCAGGAAGGGACAACTCGATAAAGACGAGGCGCAAAAGAGGCTTTTCCTTTTTGCGTGGGTCGTTGCGACTTTCGTTTTCTTTTCAATCTCTTCTTCGAAGCGGCAGTTGTATTTGCTGCCTGCTCTGCCCGGCCTGGCGATATTGACGGCGAGATATCTCGAAGGGTTTTTGTCCCGGAAGCGCGATACTCTCCTCATCCCGCGGTCGTACAGGCTCATTCAGGTCATCTACGGCTTTTCTCTGGTTCTGCTCGCGATTGCGTTGCCGTTATCACCCTATATTCTGGAAAATGTGTCAGGCGAATCCGCCCGGGAGATAGCGGAGACAATGAAGATACACATTCCCTTGCTTGTCGCGGCATTTCTGGTGCTGGCGCTTGCGGGGGCCTTTATTGCGGTGAATGCGCTGAGGCGGCGGTTTCGCGCCGCGTTTGCGGGTATGTGTCTCTCGACACTTGTCATAATTGCCGGGGCGGAGTTCTATATCCTGCCTGAAATCGCGGACCCGTACAAGTCCGCCCGCGAGGATGCCGCACAGATTTTGAAGAGAACCGGTAATGCCGGGGTGGCTTATTACGGAGACCCTCACGAGGGAATATTGTATTACGGAAGACAAAGGTGGAAAGAAGTACGCGAAGCGAAGGAACTAATGGCGTTTATGAACGATGATTCGGAACGCTTCTGCCTGATGTCCGAGAGACGGGTGAAATTTCTCGAAATGCAGGGCAAGGATTTCCTTGAGAAAAACCGGATGTTCAGAATCTACTCCGGCAGCATAGGGGGCAAGAACCTCGTCCTTTTTTCCAACCGGTAACAACAAAAGGGGTCTGACCCCTTTTGTTGTTAAAGTGCGATGAAGAAAACAATCAAAACCGAAAGCCCCGTCGAATACATCGTCTGGACCGCGCTCGTCGTCCTCGTCGTCGTCGGCGTCTATGCGTTCCGCAACCTCATTTTCAACAACAATATTGATGAAGTCGTTCCCGGGAAAGTATATCGCTCCGCCCAGATGACATCACACAAACTGCGCGAAACGACAAGGCGGCTGGGAATAAAGACCGTAATCAATCTTCGCGGCCAAAAAGATGAACCGTGGTATCGGGAAGAAAAAAAGGTCTGCGAGGAAGAAGGCGTACTGTTGGAGGATGTCGGATTCTCCGGCAGAAAATATCCAAAGGCATCGCAACTGACAGAATTGCTCGCGGCCCTGTCTAAAAACGACAATGAACCTGTGCTTATTCACTGTCGGCAGGGAACGGACAGGTCGGGGCTGGCGTCGGCCTTTGTGAAGATTATACGCGGCCATCCCCCCGATAAAGTGCTTGAAGAATTCAGCCTGCGGCACGGAAGTTTCGGCACCGGATTCAACCGGAAGATGAGGTCTGTAATTGAGTCTTACCTGGCCTGGGCGGAGCAGAAGGGCGAAGAGCCGGGAGAGGAAAGCCTGCGGAACTGGATTAACAATGCCTACCAGGATTTTTTGAATAACGCCGAAGGCCCGGCAAAAAATTAAATTGTAACAACAAAAGAGGTATGACCCCTTTTGTTGTTAAACTGCAATGAAGAAAACCATCAAACCCGAAAGCCCCGTCGAATACGTCGTCTGGACTGCGCTCGTCGTCCTTGTCGTCGTCGGCATCTATGCATTCCGCAATCTCATTTTCAACAGCAACATTGATGAAGTCGTCCCCGGAAAAGTGTACCGCTCCGCCCAGATGACGCCGCACAAACTGCGGGAGACAATAAGACGCCTCCGCCTGAAGACGGTCATCAACCTGAGAGGGGGCAAGGACGAAGACAGCACGTCATCCTGGTACCGGGACGAAAAAAAGGTCTGTGATGAAGAGGGCGTGCGCCTGCTGAACATCCGGCTTTCCACCAAAACGGCCCCGCCGGTCTCGGCCCTGAGAAGGCTCATCGAGGCGCTGTGCGACGCCGACAACGAGCCGGTGCTGATTCACTGCCTGGCAGGGGCCGACCGTACCGGCCTGGGGGCGGCGTTTGCGAAGATCGTGCACGGCGGGTCCGTCGAGGAGGCGGAAGAAGAGTTTTCGATATGGCACGCTCACGCCGGCATCGGGGCGGGGTACCATATGAGGTTCGCTTTCGAATACTACAGGGACTGGCTTGAGGAAAACGGCGCCGCGCCGGGCCCCGAGAGTCTGAAGAAATGGAGGCATGACTCATACATTCCCTACAGGAAATGGATTGACGAAAAAGGCCTCCCGGGCGGCCCCGACAGCCTGGAAAAATGGCGCGAAGAAACCCGCCGTCCAAACGACGGACCCGGCTGAGCGGATTCGATAAGGATGCGGATTTGAGCGGGACTGCGGCTACGTCTCGCTGATGTCGATGTGAAGGGGCCTGTAGGAAGGCGCGCACTCCTTGCAGTGGCCTATCTGAAGGCCCTTGCATTCCACGCAGTACTTTTTGTTGCAGTTCAGGCAGACCGAGAGGTCCATCCCCGTTTTTCCGCACAGGTCGCAGACGTTGTACATCGAGGATATAAACTCCAGGAAATCCTTGACGGCCGTCTCCACTTCCTCGAATGCCTCGCCCGCGGTGTCCATCGATTTGCCTGTATCAAGGAGCATCGCCCCGGCCCGGCGAATGATGTCCGCGGCCTCTTCGGGCGATTTTGCGCCGCCGCTCTTTTCGTTCAGGGTTTTATGCTGGTCGATGAGTCCGCGGAAATCGTTGGAGAGTTCGCAGCAGCGCTCGGCGAAATCCGCAAGATTCTCTTCGAATGCGGGGAGTTTTTCCTTGAGTTGCGCCAGTTTGCTCTCGTCGGTCTCGTCTGCGCCGGAGAAGATTCTCCGCCAGCGCGTTTCCGCGTCGCGAAGCGCGTTTTCGAGAGACAGGCGCACCGAATCCTGGTATTTGCGCAGGTCCTCCAGCCTTCGGGAGAATTCCTCCAGCCTTCCCGTGTGCTCGGAGATTGTGCGTTCGCGGTCGCCCGCCGAGCGCATCACTTCGTTGGAGAGTCCGCGTGCCGTCTCCTCGGCTTCCGCGTGAAGACGGTCTTTCTCGGCGAGCATCCGGGAGCGGGTTTCGCGCGCGGTCTCGACGATTCGCCTTTCGTAGCGGCGCTCCCAGCGCGAGAACATCCAGACCAGAAAGACTATCGCGGTCAGGCACACGCCCACATTGATGGCGGAGATGATAAGGATTTCTGTCATCGCAGATTTTCCGTCCCGGAAGGCGGAGATGCAGCCCCTCACTTATCTCTCGAGCGACGTTCTCAATGTCTCGCCCAGAGGTATTTCAAGGACCTTTTCGGTGTCGCCTCTCCTGATGGTGAGCCTGATTTTATCACCTTTTCTGCGACACTGCACCTGTTTTCTGAGAAAGGTTAACGGAATGTTGGGATCTTCGCCGGACACTCTTGCCTCTTCCACCCTGACGATTATGTCCCCGGCCTCGAGGCCGAATTTTCCGGCCGGGCCGTCGGGGAGGGTGCCGACCACGCTCACGCCCCCGCCGTCGGGTGAGGGGCTCATATGGATGCCGAGAAACGTGACCATTTCCTCCCTGTCTTGGGTCAGTTTTTCTACGAGGCTCTGTGCGGTCGCCCGCACCTGGATATCGGGATTATCGAGGGCCTTTCTCAGGAAGGGGAGGGTAACGAGTCCTTCTTTTTCGAGATTCTTCTCCGCGGCCAGTCTTACCCCGTATTCCTCGTCGCCCAGTTCTCTTATCCATTTCTCTATCTGTGCCTTTTTCTCCTTGTCGGGGACGGGCACTTCGACGTCCCTCACCTTGAAGGAGAGCGGGCGCGTTTCAATCTCGCCCGCGAAAAGGTTGTCCACGCCCAGCCGCTTATCGGCTGCAATCGCCTTGTTGTGCACGGTCTTGCCGCAGTATTTCCCCTTAATCACGTAGTCCGCCACGCCGACATCCTTCAGGTTGAACAGCCTGCGCAGCGTGACGATTTCCTCAAACGACTCCCCCGGTTTGAGCACCGCGAAATTGTCGCGGCCGAGGCCTGCGGGCTGCAGTGCGGCGTTCATCTCGATTTTCGCCGTCTCCTTTCCGTTTTTTTCATCCAGGAGCGAGAGTGAGAAGCCGAAGCCTGGTTCGTCCAGGCGGGCGGGATTGAATACGGTGATGTTCTTCGCGCCGTAGTTCCGGAATATGAAGCGGATGCCGATGAGTTCGTACGGCAGGAATTCCTTGCGAAAAAGCGCCGTCCCGGCGTAAAGCCCGTCGACCACGCCGATTTTCTTCAGCGTCGCCTCGGCGCGCGCAGCAAGCGCCTTGTCTTCGGCGTCGAGCAGTTCCATAAGGGGCCTTATGGCCTTCTCGCCTTTCTCGACAAGTTGCTCCGCGGCAATTTCTGCTTTTGCGGCGTCGTCGCCCTTGAACTCCTCGAGCAGATTCTCCAGTTCCCGCTCTTCGGAATCCGCGTCGACTTCGGCGTCCCCGGCCGCTTCCCTGTCTTCTTCCGTCCCTTCAGGCCGGACAGAATCGGGCGCAGTTAAAAACGCCGCAAACAGAACGAGCATTATGATTGCCGTTCTGATTTTCATGGCGGTCTCCTTTGGCGATGCCGCCTGACGAAGCCTCACGATGCAACCATAGCGCGGAAGCGTTCCAGGAGGTCTTTGAAGACAGGTCCGGGTTTGCCGGTGCCGATTACCCTGCCGTCTATCCTGATGGCCGCGATGAGTTCCGCGCCGGTCCCGCACAGGAACACCTCGTCGGCGGTGTAAAGGTCGTAACGGGTGATGTTTTCCTCGAACGCTTCGCGTCCGGTGGAGCGGGCGACTTCCATTATCGTGTCGCGCGTGATGCCCTTCAGTATGCCCGCGCTTGCGGGCGGCGTCTTAAGCACGCCGTTCTTGACCATCAGTATGTTGTCGGCCGAGCACTCGCAGACGTAACCGTCCAGGTTAAGCATAACGACTTCCTTGACTCCGGCCT
>JBDRIB010000170.1:0-6031 GCA_043816375.1 Planctomycetota bacterium
TTACGGGAATGTCGGAGGCGAAAATCGCGCGCGCAACGATTTCCTCGTTGAACGGCCACAGGTCCTCCAGGCTTCCGCCGCCGCGTCCGACGATGAGCACGTCAACGGGCCTGCGCTCGATTCCCGGCAGGTGACCCCTGTCGAGGAAATTGAAATAGTTTATCGCCGCGGCTATTTCTTCGCGCGCGCTCTCGCCCTGCACGCGCACGGGGGCAAGAATGATTTCAACGTTGGGGAAACGGCGGCGGATGACTTTAAGCATATCGCGTATCGCCGCGCCGGTCAGGGAGGTGACGATACCGATGCGATACGGCAAAAATGGGACGGGCTTCTTCTTCGCGGGGTCGAACAGGCCTTCTTTTTCCAGTTTGTCTCTCAGTTGCCGGAAGGCGAGTTCGAGCGCACCGACGCCGAGGGGTTCAAGTTTATCCACGATTATCTGGTAGTTGCCTCTGGGCTCATAGACGGTGACGGAGCCGCGCACCATCAGTTTCAACCCGTCCTTCAGTTCGAATTTCACGCGCGCCAAGGTGCTGCGCCAGATGACCGCCGCAATCTGGGCGCCTTCGTCCTTGAGAGTGAAATAGCAGTGGCCGCTGGAGGGCATGCGCAGGTTCGATGTCTCGCCGCTGACCCAGATGCTTTTGAATCCGCCTTCGAGCAGTGTTTTGATGTTCGCGGTCAGTTCGCTGACGGTGAGTATCTTTTTGCTTTCCTCGCTCAGTCTGCCGAGCAGTGATGGTTTTTCGTCGGCCATAAGAAATCGCCTGTTTGCTGGTATTCGGCAGGTATCATTCTATTGCGAGGGGCGGGAAAGGTCAAAGGTATCCCGACACAAACCTCGTCCATACAGACCCGTACCGGGCCGGGCAAGCCCGACATAAACCGGCGGAACTCCACTTGCTGCGAAGGTCAGGGGGAATGGGGGATATGGATGCGTTTGATGGCGGTGGCCCTGCCGGTGCCGGCATCGACGGCGACAACGGCGCCGCAGAAGTTCACGTCGTTTTTTGCGACATCGAAAGGATACGGCATACCGGTGATGAATTTTTTGAGCACGGGCTCTTTTTCGCGGCCTATGACGGAATCGTATGGCCCCGTCATACCGACATCGGTGATGTACGCCGTGCCGCCGGGCAGAATCCTCTCGTCGGCGGTGGGGATGTGCGTATGGGTACCCAGGACGGCGCTTGCTTTTCCGTCGAGATGCCACCCCATTGCGATCTTTTCGCTGGTGGCCTCTGCATGCATATCGACAATTATGACAGGCGTTTCAGAGCGGATTTCCTCGACGATTTCCTGTCCGACAACGAAGGGACACCGCGCGGGCTGCATAAATACCCGCCCGACGAGTTGCACCACCCCGACGCTGACACCGTTCTTCGCTTCAACGACGGACCAGCCCCGACCGGCGGCCGAGACCGGGTAGTTTGCGGGCCTGATAATTCGAGAGTTCTCTTGAAGAACGGGCGTTATCTCGTCTCTTCTTCGCCAGACGTGGTCGCCCGTGGTAACGAAGTCAACGCCGTAAGAGAGGAGTTTCTTGAAGATGTTCCCCGTGACGCCGGACCCGCCGGCGATGTTCTCCGCGTTTGCGATGACGAAGTGGATGTCTTCCTGCTCAATAACATCCGGAAGCAGGTCATGGATGGCAAGGCGGCCGGGTTTGCCGACTATGTCACCTAAGAAGAGTATGTTCATTTGATATTCCAAAGCATCTCGGGAACTGTTCTGGCATATTAGAGCGACAGTCGCCAATCTGCGAATCGCGACGCAGGGAACTGCCCCAAGCCCCGATGAGGCGAAAGCCAAAATCGGGGCGCCGTGGACTGTCCCCGGAGCATACCAGGACCGGTTTTATTCTACGCTCCAACTTTCGCAATGCAAAAGGATGACAGTCACCTTTTGCGTTGTAAATAGAACCGGTCCACCGTAATTGGTGACAGTCACCTTTCGCGTTTTTTCAAATGCCCTTATTATCGGGCGTATTCAATGACGCGGGTTTCACGAATGAGGGTAACTTTTATCTCGCCGGGATAGGAGAGTTCCTGTTCTATCTGTTTGGCGATGTCGTAACACAGTTTGGTGGCCTGCACATCGGCTACTTTGTCCGCGTTGACGATCACCCTTATTTCACGTCCGGCCTGGATTGCGAAGGAGGCCTGAATACCGGGGAAGCCGTTTGCAACTTCCTCAAGGCGTTCCAGGCGTTTGATGTATCTGTCCAGAGTCTCGCGGCGCGCTCCCGGCCTTGCGGCGCTGATTGCGTCGGACGCCTGAGTGATAACGGCGTAAAGGGTTTTGGGCTCGACATCACCGTGATGCGCGGCGATGGCGTCCACAATTTCGGGTTTTTCCTTGCAGCGGCGCGCTATATCGGCCCCGATTGCGGGGTGGGTGCCTTCGACCTCGTGGTCCACCGCCTTGCCGATATCGTGGAGCAATCCGCAGCGTTTGGCCATATCCACGCTAAGGTTCAATTCGCCCGCAAGGCCCGCGTTGATGTAGGCAACCTCTTTGGAATGTTGAAGAACATTCTGTCCGTAGGAAGTGCGGAACCGCAGCCTGCCCAGCAGCAGCACTTCTTTGGGATGCACGTTATGCAGCCCGAACTCGTAGCAGGCTTCGCGGCCGGTTTCCTTTATGAGTTCATCGACTTCTTTTTTGCTCTCGGCCACGACTTCTTCGATGCGCGCGGGATGGATTCTGCCGTCGAGGATAAGTTTCTCCATTGAACGGCGGGCAATCTCGCGGCGGACGCTGTCGAAGACGGAGATTACTATCACCCCGGGGGTGTCGTCTACAATGACATCAACACCGGTGGCCTTTTCAAACGCGCGTATGTTGCGGCCTTCACGGCCGATAATACGGCCTTTCATGTCGTCGCTGGGGATGTCGATGCTGGCTACGGCGGTTTCTATCGTATGGTCGGCGGCGCAGCGCTGGATTGCAAGACCGATGATATTGCGCGCCTTGCGGTCGGCCTCCTCACGGGCGGCTTCAATTCGCCTTGCGATAAGGCGTCCGGCATCCTCTTCGACTTCGCTTGCGATTTTTCCCAGGAGCATATCCCGCGCTTCCTGGCGGCTGAGCCCCCCTATGCGGGAGAGTTCTTCCTTTTCCTGTTCGTACAACTGGTTGATTTCCTGCTCTTTGGCGGTCAGTCCGCGCTCTTTTTGTTCAACTTCCTGACGGGTTTTCTCGATTTCCTTTTCCTTTTTGTTAAAAATGTCAATCTTCTGGTCGAGGACGTCCTCGCGTTTTGAAAGACGTTTTTCGAGGGTCCTCAGTTCCCGGCGCCGGCTTTCTGCTTCGGCCTCGAACTCTTCCTTCATCTTGTAAGCCTGCTCTTTGGCAGCAATTTCGGCTTCTTTACGAACGCGGCCGGCCTGTTTTTCCGCTTCTTCGAGGACGTCTTTTGCGCGCTGTTTTGCGGCGGACAGGCCCTTTCCGGCGAGCATCTTATAGACAAGCACGCCGAGCAAGCCTCCTGTGACAGCGGCAACCGCTGCAATTATTATGTAGTAGATAATCTCTGGTGCCACGGGTTCATCACCCCTTTCTATTTAATGCCGACACGCCCAAGACGGCTTGTCACCGCTTATGCGGGTCAGTGAAAATGGAACATTCCGGGGGTGATCCTGTCAGGAGAGATATGCTTCCGTAGAGATGTTAGAACTTCGTGTGAACCGAATCGCGCGCAGACGGAGACATTCCGAGCATCCGTCTCACGACGGACAGGCAACAATAGCAATATAGTTAACGCGGGATTCCACAGATAGTCGTTTCCCCAATCCCAAACCTTCGCTAAGAACGTAAAGCCTGCGTCAATTCGGCCCCTACACTCTTCTCTGCGCGAACAAAAAGCGCCAGCAGGAGCGTATGAGATTTATTTTGAATGAATAGCCCGTGACAGGCCGCAAGCCGGCCGGCGGCTATCTTCAAAATTGCTTCTAAAACCTCCGTCTATGTTAAAGTGGACCTCTCCTGGGACCACGTTGATTCGTATTTTACTTATCTGCGCCCCGGGGTCAAGTGAATTTTTGGCGGATTTCCCCGGCGGGGTAGTTTCACCTCAAAATGGGGATTGTCAGCCTTTGTCCGGGGATGATGTAGTCGGGGTCCTTAAGACTATTGTAATCGGCTATGATACCGGCCTTTGACCTGTCACTGTAGAATTTGAGAGCGAGTTTGCTCAGCGTATCGCCCTCGGCCACCGTATGCTCATAAGTCAATGTCGTGTCTTTGGATGGAACGTATATCTTCATTCCCGGAGCCAGGTCCTCGGGTGTGTCAATGAGGTCCCTGTTGGCATAGAACAGCAACTGCCACCTCTCGGTTTGACCGTAAACGCCACGGGCTATCGAGTACAGGGTGTCGCCCTCGCACACGGTGTAAATATTTTTGTCGCTGAAGGGCTTGGAAATGTCTATCGCGCTGATTTCCGGCTCTCCGGCCTGCCGGTTCTGGGCGGGACGGTCGGCACAGCCGACGCAAACCGCCGAAAGCGCGGCAAAAACCACGCATAACCCCAAAATACCGCCCGCTCGATTCTGCCTGTTCATATCACCCTCTTAAAAAGAAAAATGGCTTGTTGCCCCTCCTTCTATTATCGGATTTTCGTAACGTTCGTTTTACTACAAAACGGACCGTGAGCCGGTCAGGTGCGGTCGCTGACTGGCGGAGGCGGAGGCGGGTAGAACATCCCGCGGGATTCCTCTTCTTCAAACTGTCTGATTATTGCGCGGCGCCTTCGACGCAGACACACGAAGCCTATGACAGCAACGGCGATAATCAGCACCCCGGTTCCATAGCCCACAAGAGGACCGATTATCTGCATAAGGACATCGTCCGCCGTGGCGCTATACAAGAACTCTTTCCATTCTTCTTCCGCCTCGGCAACCGTAACGCCGGTCGCTGTGCGGAATGCTTCTTCAAATTTACTGCCGTCTCGCACAAGCACAAGCAATTCACGTATCGCCTTCAGGCCATATTCTTCCACAAGATACATTACAATGTGCTTTGACTGCAAATATGCGAGATATATTTCACCTCCCTGCGCTTCGGGGAATTTTTCGGCCAGTTCCGACCAGGGCTTCACTCCTTCTCGCAATTCGCGGCGTTCATCAAGCGACCACCCCTCTTTATGATGTGCCGCCCACTCGGCCAGCCCTTCGTCAAACCATTTGGGCAATGTCTGCCCGCCTTTGAACTCCATCTCGCCGACTACAAGGTGCACCGTCTCGTGCATCAATACCGGATACAGGTAAGCCGCGCCGCCTTCATAATGGTGCATAAGGAGGACAATACAGTCATGGAAAACGGTCCTGCACAGCGCATACGCCCGGGTGGTTCTGCCGGCGTCTTCCACCCCCAGTTGCTCAAAACCGCAATCGGGCCGGTAGAGATAAATGCCGATGACTCTCTTGTAGTTCCCCTCCAGCAGGCGGTTCACCTCTTCAAGGCATTTCGGATACGTTTCCATCACCTTCCCTGCCAGTCCCCTGTCCTGCGCGGTGTAGTGTACTATGCCGTCCCCAAAATGTTCTGAATAAATCCGATTCTCCTCGGCGGCGGCAGTCGCGGCAAAGAGAAGCAAAAGCGGGAGAATTTTCTGAATGCGCGGGGTCATTTCGTTTCTTTTTTCTCGCTTCCAAAATGCTCGACAAGCGCCTGAGCGAGGCCGGGCAGGGTATGCTCCGCAGCCTCGATTGTGACGGGGATGCCGGCCTCGCGCGCCGCCCGGGCGGTAACAGGGCCGATTGCGGCGAAGATGGTTTTGTCGGCAATGTCCTTAACGCGCTTCCATCCAAGACCCGCTGCGAGGCTGCGCGCCGTTGAAGCACTGGCAAGAGTCACCGCGTCGATTTCGCCCGCCCTGAGTCGGGCAAAAAGACCATCCGCGTCGAACTCCGCGGGCAGCGTACGATACGCAACGACATCAGTAACACACGCGCCCAAAGCACGCAGTCGCTCCGCCAGGTCCGGCGACGCAATGTCGGCGCGCGGCATCAGGATATCCTTTTCACGC
>JBDRIB010000171.1:0-12329 GCA_043816375.1 Planctomycetota bacterium
CGCCGTTCAATCGAGCCGGCTGACGAAGACGGTGTTCGGGCCCTTTTTCCGGGCGCTGGCAAGCGCCGCGTCGGCCTGGCGCGGCAGTTCCCTGTATGACAGGTGTATCGTTTGCGACGGGTCGTAGCAGGCCCCGCCGGCGCTGACCGTGACGGGTATGAGGCCGTCGTCGAACGCGAGGGGACTGGCCGCAATCTCGTTGCGCAGTTTCTCGCCGACGGCCATACAGCCCTGCATATCGGTCTCCGGAAGGACCAGGACGAAACTGTCCGCGCCTATGCGCGCCAGCCAGTCGATATCGACGCGGGTGTTTTCGGATATCGTGTTGACGACGTGCCTGAGAACCGCGTCTCCGGCGGGATGGCCCAGGTCCCCGTTTATCTCGCCGAAGTTGTCCACGTCTATCACAAGGAATGAAAGGTGGCGGCCGTAGCGCTTTGCGCGGTTGACTTCTTTTATGAGAACGAGTTCGTAGTAGTGCTTGTTGTGAGCGCCGGTGAGCGGGTCGTGCCATTCGAGCGATTTTAGCGTGTCGTAGGCCTGCTTGAGTTCCGCATGCGCGGCCTCGATTGTATGCTGCTGCGAGGCGACGGTGGCTTCGGCCCTGTGCAGTTTGCAGTTGAGCGTATTGATTTCCCTGTTGTAATTGGTCAGTATCGCGGTGAGTTTTTCCATCTCTTCCTGCCTGGCATACGCCAGCAGCGAGACGCTCTCGCCGTGCGGGATGAGCAGCGCATCGACGAGATAGGCCTCGCCGTGCATCATCAGACTCACCTCGACTATCTCGCTGGACAGAACGCCGCCTTTCATCATTGCCGCAAATATCTCGGCGCTGCTCTTTTCAAAATATTGCCGGAGGTTTTCGCCCTGGCACATTCCGAAATCGTCGCGGCACCGGCGGTTCACCGAAAGCACGGTCAGGTCGGGCGAAAACGTGCAGAAGATAACGTCGGACGCCTCAAGCGCATCTGCGAGGAATTCCTGCGGCGTGCCGCCCGCCCGGCCCGCCGACTTGCCGGCCGGGTCGTCGAGAATGTCCTGCCCGTACGGTCCGGCGGCCGAAAGCAGCAGATAGGCGGCGCGGATGTCCGGCAGTATGATTGTCTTCTCGTCGCCGAATTCATCCTGCCTGCCGTCGAAGCAGGGGCCGCACAGGACTATGCGGCAGCCGAGTTCCGCCTCGGAGACGCCGTCAACTATCTCGGCGGTCCGGTCCGCCGCATCAGGCCCGAAGCCGAGCGGCATAACCACTTCGGCGCCGGTCGCCGCGGCGCGCGCCGCAATTTCGTCGGCGCCGCACGGCTGCTCGATGAATGACGCGGTCCAGCCCTTGAGCGAAAGCATATCGCACAGCAATTCCCCGGCCGTCTTTTCCACCTGCCTGTCCCGGCCGTCGTCGGCCGTGCCTGCGATAATCGCCACGGGCGTGTGCGATGATTCACGCGGGGCGCTGTCGCGCAGGCGCTCCATCACGAAGGAGAGCACGGCCTGCACCTGGAGGAATTCCGCCTCTTCGGCATCTTTGTCGAGGGAGACAATGCCTTGCAGCGCGGGCAGGACGAAATCCAGTTGTATCTGCTCGTAGTTCAGCCCGCGCGACATAACTTCCTGTATCATTTCCCACGCCGCCGTGCGGTGACCCGCCCTGACGGCATCGAAAAAATTCCGCTGCATCTGCTCCGGTGTGTATTCTTTAGCCATTATGGCTGCCCCTTGAGTGTACTCCGGTCGCCCGGTATGACAATCAATTTCGCAAGCGAAGAAATCGCAAATGATTTATCGGAAATAGCGCGCGAAAAATTGAAGAACAATCGGGCGGGGCGGCGGCGGAGGGGGCGGCCCCCGGAGCATCCCGGGACCGGTTCTATTCTACGCCCCGACTTTCGCATTGCAAAAGGATGACAGTCACCAATCTACGAGTCTCGGTCGCAGGGGACTGTCCCAAGCCCCGATTAGGCGAAGACCGAAATCGGGGCGCCGTGGACTGTCCCCGGAGCATTTCAGGACCGGTTTTATCGCAATGCAAAAGGATGACAGTCACTAATCTACGAATCGCGCTCGCGCTGCTCTCGCGATTCCGTAATTAGTGACAGTCACCTTTTGCGTCACCTTTTGCGTTCCGTATAATATGCAATTTGCTCATCTGAGGACCGGTTCTATTCTACGAGCTGGGCCCAATAAATCGGGCCTGCGCTCCGTAAATAGAACCGGTCCGGTCGCAAATTGCACTTTCCGTTGCCCGTTGCCTGTTGCCTTCTTCTGCCTTCTGCCTTTCTCGTGTTGTTCGTAAATTTGAAGTAAGACAGGCAGTAACGGATTGCTTTTGCTCCCGAAGAACGATGCTGGTAAAATGCGCGGCCAGGTTTGGTCAAACGTATTGTGAGAGTATTGCATAAGCGATGAGTGAAACGATTGAAGAACCCATTGTCCCGCAGAGAAGACGCGCGGCGCTGAGCCTTTCGGAGAAAAGGCTCACCGGCGACATCTTCCGGCTTGCCCTGCCCGCCGCCGGAGAGAACCTTCTGCTGGCGATGCTGATGCTGGCTGATTTGATAATGGTGGGGCACTATATGGGCAGCGTCGGGCTGTCATCGGTCGGATTCGGCGCGGCGATGTCGTTTGTGGTGATGATTTTGACGCTCCCCCTGCCGATAGCGACAAACGCAATCATAGCGCGTCACATCGGGGCCAGGCAGATGGAAAGGGCCCGGCGCGCCTGCGGACAGGCGATGCTGGTGGCCGTTGTACTGGGAGCGGCAATGAGCGTGACGCTGACGGTATTGACGCAGGACATTTTATGGGCGATGGGTCTGGGCGGGGACGTTTACAGATTCGCCGTCTTGTATTTGAAATGGATATACGCTTCGTTCGTTTTCAGGTTTTTGCTTTTGAACGCCGGGGCGGTGATGAAGGGGGCAGGCAACACAAGAACCCCGATGATTGTGGGAGGGGCCGCAAACCTGCTGAACATAATTCTGGACTACGGCCTGATATTCGGGAAGTTCGGCCTGCCGGAACTGGGCATTGAAGGCGCCGCGATTGCAACCGCGGTTAGCCTGGCGCTCGGCAGCCTCGTTATGTGCGTTATGCTGTTCACGGATTATTCCGTGGTTCATATGCGGTGGAGGCACCTGAAGGGCTGGTCGTGGAAAATGTTCCGGACGCTCGTGAGAATCGCTTCGCCGAGTATGGGGGAGCAGGCGCTTCTCCAACTGGGCTTCGTTGCGTATCTGCGCATAGTGAGCGAACTCGGCAGGGAAGCGCTTGCGGCGCATTTCATCGGCGTTCGCATCGAGGCTTTTTCATTCCTGCCGGGCCTGGGTTTCGGCGTGGCGGCTGCGACGCTGGTCGGGCAGGGCCTGGGCGCGCGCAAGCCTGTCTTCGCCGCCAGAAGCATGAAAAAATGCGCGTTCTACGGCTGTCTCCTGATGGGGCTGGTGGGTGTGCTGATGTTCATATTTCGATATCAGGTGGCCGTTGTCTTTAACCCCGAGCCCGAGGTGCTTAACCTGGCAGCCAGTTGTCTTCTAATCGGGGCGGTAAGCCAGGTCCCGCTTGCATTGTGCCTGATTCTTTCCGGCGGTCTGAGGGGAGCGGGCGACACGCTCAGCACGATGATTGTCGCCTTTGCCGGCGTGATAGCCGTCCGCGTGCCGCTCGGCTATCTTCTGGCGCTGAAATGGGGAATGGGCCTGCAGGGAATCTGGTGGGCGAGCACCGCCGACTGGACCATACGTTCGATAGTCGTTATGATACTAATCAGCCGCGGCCGGTGGCGGCGCATCAAGGTCTGACCGGACGGCGACTCCGCCTCAGGTAGAGTATAGAAGTGTCGAAGTATAGAAGTATAGAAGTGTAGAAGTGTAGAAGTTACTCCGATTCGAGTCCCTGTTACTCAAGGTGAAAGGTGAAAGGTGAAAGGTCAAAGCAAGGCAGAAGAGAGGCAACAGGCAACAGGATAAGACCGAAGATTCATCCGCCAATGTTTGTGGCGGACCTGTAACTTGCGGAGCGAAGCGGAGTCCCGACGTCTTTTGTCGGGAAAACCTGAAACCTGAAACATTTCTTACGGCGAGAATCGACGTTTTCCCGGAGGGGAGAATATGCGCGTGAAGAACCTGCATCGATGGGATATCTCCGCCAGGAGGGCGGTCAAACTCCAGCGCGGCCTGGCAAGAATGGTCTCGTCGAAAAACGAGGTGAAGAAGGCGGAGAGAATCGCCGGCGTCGATGTGTCATATTCGCCGAAAGACGATACTATGTTCGCGGGAGTCGTGGTCATCGACGTGCGCGAATGGAGAATAACCGAAACGGCGCATGACGTGCGGAGAGTAACGTTTCCATACGTGCCCGGGCTGCTCTCGTTTCGTGAAGCGCCCGCAATGCTCGGCGCGTTCAGGAAACTCGGGACGGTCCCGGACGTCGTTGTCGTCGACGGACAGGGCGTGGCGCATCCGCGACGCCTGGGAATAGCGTCGCACCTCGGCCTTGTGCTCGATATGCCGACTATAGGCTGCGCGAAGAGCAGGCTCTGCGGGCGGCACCACAGCGTGGGGCCCCGTGCCGGGGATTTCGCGGACCTCACGGACGGTGACGAGGTAACGGGCCGGGTGCTCCGAACGCGAGACGGAGTAAAACCGGTTTACGTTTCGGTCGGACACAAGATAAGCCTTTCGAAGGCGTGCGAAATCATCCTGGACAACGTCTCCATCTATCGGCTGCCCGAGGCGACCCGCGCCGCCCACGCATACGTAACCTCGCTGAGGAAAGCCGGCGCCGGATAACCGGTTTCCGCTGCAAACCGGGGTTTTTCCGGTCCGGACAGCCTTCTTATTTGACAAACGGCTTTTTTTGGGGTATAATTACCTGCATCTGAATAAATGCCTAAATATTATCCCTGCAAAGGGACGAAATCAGGTTATGGTTGTAGAGAAAGCGAAGGGGGCGGTGTAGATATATTTCCTTATTTTCGCTTTCGCCGCCCGACGGCGGCTCACGGTGGTACTGGAGAATCACTATGGCCAGCAAGGAAGAGGCGATCTTCTGCAAGATCGCGGTCAAAAACAAACTCCTTACCGTTGAGCAGTGCAAAGAATGCGAACGGATAAGGACCGAAGAGAGCGAGAAGAAAAGCCTCGTCCAGATATTCGTCGAAAAGGGCTACATCTCGAACAAGATGGCCGACGCCATCTTCCGCGCCGAAGAGCGGATAAAAAAACGCATCGAAAAGCAAAAACCGAAACCCACCGCTGAAAGAGAAAAATCCCCCGAGGAATATACCTACGAACTGCTCGATTCGGAAACCGCCTATCAACTGACCCCGGCCGAGGCCGGAGACACCGTTCACCCCGACATCATCAAGGACGGCGATACCGATACCGCGCTCCCCCCGAAGATTATCGGCAAGGATACCTTCTACGAAAACCTGACCGAAGAACAGCGCCGGGAACTTGAAGGCCTGAACCTCCCCGCCGGGATAACGAAAAGCGACAGCGCCGTCTATAACATCAACGTCCAGCAGTTCGGCGACAAGGGGAAGAACCTGCCCGCAACCCTCGACTCGTCGGCGATGACGCTTCACCGCGGCGAGTTGACCGAGTCGCAACTGCTCGCGCTCATCAAGGGCGAGAGAATAACCCTGCCGACCCCCGCCGCACAAATGCCCGCGCCGGTGCAGCACCTTATGACCGGCCAGCACACGATTATGGCCGCAATGCAGAAGAACACGCTTCTGACGATGCTGGCCGTCGGGGTGCTCGTTATTATGTTCGGGATGGGGATGTTCGCACTCATATATTATCTTAATCGCCCGGGCCCCCCCGAGAAGTTCGAGACTTTGTCCGGCAAACCCCTGATAGAAGTTGTCGACCGGCTCGGCAACAACAGTCCCTTTGTCCGCAAACAGGCCATTGACGAACTTGCGCGGAGAGCAAGGGACGAGCAGGAAAACCGCGCCATAGAGCCATTGATTTTCGCCGGGCTTTCCGACCAGGACGCAATGGTTCGCGAAGCAGCGCGCCTGGGCCTGATTGAACTGGCCAGAAAACCTGAAAACTCGGGACTGGTCAATTCCGCCAACGTCAGTCTGCTTAAAGCGTACTTGCTGAATACCGCCACACCGGAACTGAAAATTGTTTACATACAGTTGCTCGACAGCCTGAATTACGACCGGATTGTGGAAGAGGTGCTTTCAAAGGCCGTAAAGGACAAGGACCCCGGTGTTCGCACCGAGGCTGTGACGCACCTGGTGACGAAAGAGTCGCTCGAGGCGCTGCGCGTCGCGGCAATGGCGCTCTCCGACGAGGACCCCGGTATCGTTAAGACGGCCCTCGATTATCTGTGGGAGAAGCGCGAGAAATTTCCGACGGCCGACATCTTCAGGAACCTTCTTGAAAGCCCGGAAGACGCGGTGGTCCTCAGCAGGGTCGTCAACTTTCTCACCGACAAGAAAGTGGACAAGTACCAGGAGATATACGCCCGGCTGGTCCAGACACACGCAGACGTCGGCATAAAGATCGCCTCGGTGAAAGCGCTCGAGGCGTTCGGCCCGGCGGCGGACGGCGTTATCTTCACGCCTTTCGACAAGGCCCTGTTCGCCCTGCCCGAAAACGCCGAATTCAGGAACGCCGTCCTGGAGGCCTGCAAGATTATCCGCAGCGAGAACTCCGGCAAAATTCTCCGGAAGATAATGACCGGCGACACAGACCCGAACCGCAAGAAGGCGGCACGCGATTTCCTCGTCAACTACGGAACCCAGGGAGACAAGGATTTTGTGATTGACTATGACATACGCCAGTATGAGGCGCGTGTTGACGCAGAGGTCACCGACATCAAGGCCGCCCTGGAACTGGCCAATACGAGAAAATGGTCAGAGGCCACACCGGCATTCGACAAGATTCTCAAGGACACAGACAAGAAACTGATTGACGACGCCCTCAAGAAAATAAACCTTACCCGCGAGGCGTTCGTACAAAAACACTATGAAACGACCGTCGGCGCAAAGGCCGACGAGATAACGGTCGCCCTGTCACTGGGCACGGCGAAAAACTGGGCAAGCGCCTTCACGGCGCTTGACAAGATTCGCAAGGACGCAAACACAAAACTAATCAACGACGCCCTCAAGAAACTGGGCTACACACGCGAGAAATTCGAAGAAATGTACGTGGCTTACCGCATTGAAGCCAAACACATCCAGGGAGCCGACGGCGAGTGGGTCGACCCCTGGCCGGCATGGCAGACAACCCTGGCCGAGGTGAAAAAGAAAAAAGACGCGAAACTGTTCTCCGACGCCGTCATCGAACTCAACAAATTCGACAAGACGGTGCTGGACAAATTGCCGGATATGAAGCAGGCCTATGATGATACACTAACGGATTTGGAGCAGACCGCCCTGACCGCGATGGAGGGAGACAAGGGAATTGTGCGTGACAAAATCGCCAAAAAGGAGTTTCCCGGGGGCACGGCTCATATCAACCTGATGAAACAGAGATACAGAAAAGAGGCTTTCAACTGGGCGGAAAAGCACATCGGGTATGTCGAAAAAGAATTGTACGACGCCGAAGTGAAAGAGCGCGGCAAGGTGTTTGTCATAGAAAGCGGCGCGACCCTTGAAGAGGCCCGGCAAATAGTCAGTTACAATATCGGCAGAATCTTCATGGATTACGGCGCATACTCCATATCCTATCCCCCGGGCGCCGGGAGCATACAGATTAATTTCAAACTCAACGCCAGGCAGACCTATTCCCTGCCTCTGAACTTTAACCTCCATGGGCCGCGAAATATCAAGGGACACGGCGCGCTGCAACTCAGCATATCCGGTCCAAATGGCACCAAAGTCAGGGTCAATATGACCGGCGGGTCGGGCACATCGTACAGCGCAGTAAAAACCAGCAGCAGCGGGGATACGGCTTTTAGCTTTGTCGAGTTCCAGGCAAGCGGCGCCGTTATGAACAAGGCGTCCGACGAAACCCAAATCAATGCCCTCACAATAACAATCACCGTGCGCAACGAAAGCAGCAAGAGTAAGATCCTGGGCGTGTCCCTGAACAACGTGGCATTCGTCCCGTAACGAAAACGACTGCCGCGCACGGCAAAATAAAAAGGAAGGCCCGCAACGGCCTTCCTTTTTTATGCGTCTCAGGCGTACCGTACCGCACCGCGGACGGGAAAATCGCTTGACACGACAACGCCCCGATGTATATTTGTGCCGTAATTACTCTCGACCTGACACTGGAATAACTGTCACCGATAAGTGAGGAAAGCACCCGATGGAAAAACCCTATACCGAAATTCGCTGGCACGCGCGCGGCGGCCAGGGCGCAAAGACCGCCGCAACCCTCGTCGCCGAAATGGCGATTACCGAAGGCAAATACAGCCAGGGCTTCCCGGAGTACGGGCCCGAACGTATGGGCGCCCCGATTCGCGGCTACACCCGCATCGGCGAGAAGCCCATCACCGTCCACTGTTCAATCTACAATCCGGATATCGTCATAGTCCTGGACGAGTCGCTCCTGGAGACGGTGGACGTGTGCGAGGGACTCGGAGACGGGGGCACGGTAATCGTCAATACAACGCGCAGTCCCGATGAAATCCGCGGGCAACTTTCCAGCAAGAACATCAAACTCCACCTGATTGATGCAAACAAAATCGCCCTGGAAGAAATCGGCCGCACCATCCCCAACGCCCCGATGATGGGAGCGCTTTCAAAAGTAAGCGGGGTGGTCGCGCTCGAAAGCATCCTGAAGAGCACCGAAAAGAAATTCGGCAAAAAATTCGGCCCCAAAATAGTTGAAGGCAACCTCCGCGCAATCAAACGCGCCTACGAAGAAGTGGCCTGACACGCAAGGCAACCGGAACACTGGTGACTGTTCGGTGACTGTCACCGCAAGAAAAGTTTCAGGTTTCAAGTTGCAGGTTTCAGGTAAACCGTTTTCCGCCACCTGAAACCTGTAACCTGTAACTTGAAACAGGCTGTTTCCGCTGTGAGAGTTGCGCTTACAAATCGTTCGTTATTATGGCGATTGGTGACTCCGCCGGAGGCGGATAAATGTCACCGCAAGAATACACAACAACAAGCATTCTCCGGAGAACAAGTATGGCCGAAAAAGAAAAAGATTATGAGGAACTCCTCGACTGGAAGGAACAGACAGTCGCCGGCATCATCTTCGACGCGGGCAACAGCAAATTTTACCATACCGGCTCCTGGCGGACTTTCCGTCCGGTCTGGGACGCGGACAAGTGCATCCACTGCCTGCGCTGCTTCTACCTGTGCCCCGATTCGGCCATCATCGTTGAAGACGCCAAGGTACAGGGCATCGACCTGACTTACTGCAAGGGCTGCGGCGTATGCGCCCACGAGTGTCCCAAAAAGGTCCAGGCCATCGAAATGATTCTCGACACGGCCGCCAAAGAGACCGTGAAGAAATAACGGCAAACGGCAACCATCGCCGTTCGCAAAACCAGTGGAGGAACTCGCACCCGGTAAAGCAATATTACGCCGCAAAAAGGCGTCTTCAGGATAATTCACTCTACAGAGGAGGATTTGTGATGGCCAGAATAAGATGGCTGGTTCCCGCGCTTCTGCTCGTCCTTCTGTTTGCCGATACAGGCATTTCCGAAAAACTCTCCCCGAAACAAATCTCCGAACTCGGCAAAGGCTCAACCGCCCTTGTCGAAGTGGGAGAAATGAAAAGAAGCAGCGGGAGCGCTTTCTGCGTGGACGAGACGGGGCTTTTTCTCACCAACGCCCACGTCGTCAAGGACGTCGGAAAAGGAAAAACGGTCAGGCTCGTCGTCGAACCCGGCGAGAAGGCGCAGCAAATTCTGACCGCAGAGGTCGTGATGCGGAACGAGGAGAGCGACCTGGCGCTTCTTAAAATCAGGGAAAAGGCGGAGATTCCCGCCCTTGAACTGGGCGTCTCGAGCGAACTGTTCGAGACGATGCCGATTTATGCATTCGGTTTTCCGTTCGGCAGGATTCTGTCCTTTGAGGAGAGCAAGTTCCCCGCCATCAGCGTGAACAGCGGGCGGATAACGTCTCTCAGAAAAAAGGATGGAGAACTCGAACTGGTGCAGATTGACGCGGAACTGAATCCCGGCAACTCCGGCGGGCCTCTTCTCAACGAGTCGGGACAGGTCATCGGCATAGTCCAAAGCGGCCTGCTGGGAACGGGCGTCAACTTCGCCATACCCGTTGACAAGGCGCGGAAGTTCCTTTCGCAGGTTCTCATTCTTTTTGAAGCGCCGCAGGTATCGATTGAAGACGCCGCAAAGCCGGTCAAAATGGAGGTGACGGCGGTCGATTTCCTGAAGAAGAGCGAGGAAAAGATCACCGTCGAGTTGACGCTGGAGCCTTACGGGCAGCCGAAGACGAGCCACAAGATGAAAGGCGACGGAAAAACATTCTGCGCCGAGGTGCCGCTCGTCCCGCAGCAGGAGGACCCGGAGCGCCTGAAGGCGAAGGTCGTTTACAAAGACGGCGAACTGAGAGGCTTTCTGGAGACGACGACGTTCAAGGTAAAGGTGAAAGACGAGGAGAAAGAAGGGGAAGAGAAAGACAAAGACAAAGAAAAAACCATAGAAATCGCGCTTGCCGAAGTAGCGGAGATAAAGGGAGGGGAAAAGCCGCAAATAATCCTGCACAAGGACAAGGCGAGCCACGAGATAGACCCCAAAACAAAGATGGTGCTGAACGCAGGGCCGCACAAGATAAAACTCGACCTCGCTGACGTGGAAAGCATTTCAATATTCCCGCCGACAGGGCCGCCGGCGCATATCTCCTACGTAATAATCGCCAGGCGCGGCGAGGAAGAGGTCGGCCGCAGCGAAGGCACTATCAGCATCAAAGGCGGGTCCCCGGCATCGACAGTCAACGGCGAACCCGTATCAATAGGCCCTGTCGAGTTCGAGGGCGACACACTGGAGAAAAAATGCCCCGAAGCGATGTCGGACGTCATAGACGCCGGGGGCGGGAGGTTTCTGATATGCCACTTCCCCAAACTCCGCAAACTGGGCATATTCGACGTGGAGAAACTGGAGTTTGTGAAGTACCTGTCCGTGAATGACGCGGACGCCAAGTTTGCCGCCGGGCGCGACAAACTGATAGTGGCCCTGCCGACAAGCGGAGTGATCCAGCGCTGGGACCTGAAGACCTTCGAGAAAGACGTGACAGTGGCAATTCCGTTTGCGTCAAGACTGACGGCGATATGTATGGGCTCCAACAGCGACGGCCCCCTGCTGGTGTGCACCGAGGGCAACATACCCGAATCGCAGAGCGGCTGGGCCCTGATGGACATCGCGAAGATGAAATTGATAAAAATGAGAATACCTGTAAGCGGGCGAAGACAGGTGCGGGCATCGGCCGACGGCACCGTTTTCGGCTACTACGGTTCGGCCGGTTCGCTCGTTATAGAGGGCGGCACCGCGCGCAATTACCGTGCTAACGGAAACAGCGGCATACCCGGTCCCAAGGGCAGATACGTCTATACTGCCGGGTATGTTTACACCAGAGAAATGAAGCAGTTGCGTCAATCCCAAAACGAATGGTTCATCCCGGCCAGGCACGGTGAATATTATCTGGGCATTACTCAGAGAGACAAAACGGGACAGGTGCGCCTTTATATCGCCCCGGGTGACAGGCAACTGGTTACGCTGGCAGGGCTCGATATCACATCCGAATATTTCAGAACCGTTAACGACTTCACTCTGGACAAGAGGATATGGTGCCTGCCCAGGGCCAAAATTCTTGTCACGATACCGAATACCAATGACAGGCTCGTCATACACAAGTTCGACCCCGAGGAAGCGCTCGAAAAATCCGGCATCGACTATCTGTTTGTCCAGTCCCAGCCCCCCGGCACCGCCGCAGCGGGAGAAATCTTCTCCTACCAGATTAATGTCAAATCGAAAAAAGGCGGCGTGAAATTCAAACTCGAAGGCGCTCCCGAGGGAATGGCTGTAAGCAGCGACGGGCTTGTCACCTGGACCATTCCGCAGGACGTCGAAGAGGAAAAGACCTTCATCATAGTCAACATCAGCGACGCGGCAGGCCAGGAGGTTTACCACAACTTCGAAATCAAAATCATCAAACCATAGACAGGATACTTTTCCTGACAAACCAACCAGGCGGCCCGTGCGGGCCGCCTGTCTCTTTTCATACTGGGCGATGCTGGGCTCGAACCAGCGACTTCCAGCTTGTCGAGCTGGCGCTCTAACCAACTGAGCTAATCGCCCGGCCACTGAATGGTGACTGTCACCATTCTTTCTCCACAAAACGGTGACTGTCACCAATTACGGAATCACGCGAGCATGCGAGCGTGATTCGTAGATTG
>JBDRIB010000172.1:0-8444 GCA_043816375.1 Planctomycetota bacterium
GACGCCCTTGACATCGGCATCCTGCCCGAGCCTTCCACCATCTTCCTGATGATAGGGAGCGCAAGCGGGCTGGCCGTAGTTGCAGGCTTTATGCGCAGAAAAATGCGCTAAGGCTTGAGTCAGGTCAGGGATTCCTTCGGGAATCCGGAGAAGCAAGAAAAGCCGGGCGGTTCTTTGAACCGCCCGGCTTGTTTTTGTTTTGAACTTAAGGTGGTATGATTGCCGCCCCGGCGAGCCGCTACGCAATCGCCCCTTCAACGGGCGCGGCTTCCTTGTCTTTTTCCTTCAGGTCTGTCACGACCACGTTCGTTGTAAGCATCAGTCCCGCCACGGAGGCCGCATTCTGCAGCGCGACGCGGGCGACCTTGGTCGGGTCGATGATGCCGGCCTTGAGCATATCCACGTATTCCCCGGTGCGCGCGTCGAAGCCCTTGTTGCCGCCCATCTCCATCACCTCGGCGGCCACCACGCCGCCGTCGGCGCCGCTGTTTTTCGCGATGGTGCGGATGGGCATCCTGAGCGCGCGGGCGATAATGTCGCGGCCGACCTTTTCGTCGCCCTTCAATTTAAGCGCCTCGACCTTGGGAATGACGCGCATAAACGCCACGCCCCCGCCGGGCACTATCCCTTCTTCGACCGCGGCCCTTGTGGCGTGCAGAGCGTCCTCCACCCGCGCCTTCTTCTCTTTCATCTCGGTCTCGGTGGCGGCGCCCACCTCGATGACCGCCACGCCGCCGCTCAGTTTCGCAAGGCGCTCGTTCAGTTTTTCCTTGTCGTAGTCGGAGGTGCTTTCCTCAATCTGCTTCTTTATCTGGGCGATGCGCGCGTCGATGTCCTTTTTCAGGCCCGCGCCTTTGACTATCGTCGTGTCTTCCTTTGTAATTACGACTCTCTCGGCCTGGCCCAAATCGTCGATGCTTATCGACTCCAGTTTGATGCCGAGGTCCTCGCTTATCAGTTTGCCCTTCGTGAGCACCGCGATGTCCTGGAGCATCGCCTTGCGCCTCTCGCCGAAACCGGGAGCCTTGACGGCGCAGCAGGCCAGCACCCCGCGCAGTTTGTTGACAACCATCCCGGCCAGCGCCTCGCTCTCCACGTCCTCGGCGATTATCAGAACCGGCCGCCCCACGGTCGTGACGCGCTCCAGCACGGGAATGAGGTCGCGCAGGGATGATATCTTTTTCTCGTAGAGCAGGATGTACGGCTTTTCAAGTTCGCACGCGAGGTTCTGGGCGTTCGTAAGGAAGTAGGCGGAGATATAGCCGTTGTCGAACTGCATTCCTTCGACGAACTTCATCGTGGTGTCGGTTGTCTTGCCTTCCTCGATGGTAATCACGCCGTCCTTGCCGACTTTATCCATCGCGTCCGCCAGGAGGTCGCCGATGACCCTGTCGCCGTTCGAGGAGATTGTGCCGACGGAGGCGATTTCAGATTTCTCTTTGACCTCCTTGCTCAACTCCTTCAGTCCTGCGACGACGGCCTCGACCGCCTTGTCGATGCCTCGCTGCAACGCCACCGGGTTGATGCCGGAGGTCAGGGCCTTGAGGCCCTCCTCGTAGATGGCCTCGGCCAGGACCGTCGCGGTTGTGGTGCCGTCGCCGACGACGTCGCTGGTCTTGGTTGCCACGACGTTGACGAGTTTGGCGCCCATATTCTCGTAGGGGTCTTCGAGTTCGATTTCCTTGGAGACGGTCACGCCGTCCTTGGTTACAACCGGTCCGCCGAAGGATTTCTGTAGAATCACGTTGCGGCCGGTCGGGCCCATTGTGACCTTGACCGTGTCGGCGAGTTTTTTAATGCCTGCGCGAATCTTCCGGCGGGCCTCGTCATCGTACATCAGTTGCTTTGCCATAGAAAGTTCTCCTGTCTTCTCAAGCCGAACTCCGGACTGCGGATTCTGGACTACAGGCTGTCGTATGACTTCGAAAATCCGGCGTCCGGCATTTGGAGTCCTGAATCACTCTATAATCGCGAGGATGTCCTGCTCTCGCATTATCTGGTGTTCCTTGCCTTCGATTGTAATTTCCGTGCCGGCGTATTTCCCGAAGAGAACCACGTCGCCGACTTTGACGCTCATCTCGCCGCGTGAGCCGTCTTCGAGAAGTTTGCCCGGCCCGGTTGCGAGGATTGTGCCTCTCTGCGGCTTTTCTTTCGCGGTATCCGGCAGCACGATGCCGCCGGCGGTGCGTTCCTCGGCTTCCATCGGCTTGATGACGACGCGGTCATCCAGCGGTTTGACTTTCATTGTCCTGGTCTTTGCCATACTTTCCTCCGAAAGTTCAAAAGAGGTTCATCAAAGGTTCAAAGGTGCAAAGGTGCAAAGGTGCAATTTTCTTCGGTGACAGTCACCGAGTTTACATCGGGGGATATCCGCCGGGCGACATTCCCTCGCCCTCTTCCTTCGGGGCCTCGGTTATGAGACACTCGGTCATAAGCAGCAACGAAGCGACGCCCGACGCGTTTTCGAGCGCGCTGCGTACCACCTTGGTCGGGTCGATTATGCCCGCTTCCATCAGGTCACAGTATACCAGTTTCTCCGCGTCGAAGCCGAAGAAGCCTTTTCCCTCGCGGACTTTTTTCAGCACAACGGCGCCCTCTTCGCCGGCGTTATCGGCGATTTGTTTGATGGGCGCTTCGATGGCGCGGCGGATGATGTTCGCGCCGATTGCCTCGTCACCGGCGAGTTTCAGCGCGTCGAGCGCCTTCTGTGCGCGGATAAGCGCCACGCCTCCTCCCGGGAGGAGTCCTTCCTCGATAGCGGCGCGCGTTGCGTGCAGCGCGTCCTCGATGCGCGCCTTCTTCGCCTTCATCTCGGTTTCGGTCGCGGCGCCGACGTTTATCTCGGCCACCCCTCCGGCGAGTTTCGCGAGGCGCTCCTGCAGTTTCTCGCGGTCGTAGTCGCTGTCGGTCTCCGCGATTTCCTTGCGGATTCGTTCAATGCGTGCCTGCACCTCGGCTTTCTTTCCTGCGCCCTCGACGATTATGGTGTTTTCGGAAGATATGACCACTTTTTTTGCGAAGCCAAGGTCGCTCAGCGCGATGTTGTCCAGTTCCACGCCGAGGTCCTTGAAGACGGCCTTGCCTCCGGTTAGTATCGCGATGTCTTCGAGCATAGCCTTGCGCCTGTCGCCGTAGCCGGGCGCCTTGACCGCTACGCAGTTAACGATGCCGCGAAGTTTGTTTACAACCAGCGTCGCCAGCGCGTCGCCATCCACGTCCTCGGCGATGATAAGCAGGGGCACCTTGGTCTTTGAGATTTTTTCGAGCAGCGGAACGAGTTTCGCCACCGTGCTTATTTTATCCTCGTATATCAGGACGCGCGCGTTTTCAAGTTCAACGCGCATCGCGTCGGGATTCGTAATGAAGTACGGCGAGAGGTAGCCGCGGTCGAACTGCATTCCCTCGACCAACTCGACCGTCGTCTCCATAGTCTTGCCTTCTTCGACGGTGATTACGCCGTCCTTGCCGACCTTCTCCATCGCGTCCGCAATCATCTTGCCGGCGGCCCTGTCGTTGTTTGCGGCGATGGAGGCGATGTTCCGTATCTCCTCGGAGCCTTTAACCGGCACGCTGAGTTTCTTGAGTTGCCCGACGACGGCCTGGACGGCCTTTGCGATGCCGCGGCCTATGCCCATCGGGTCGGCGCCGGCGGTGACGTTTTTCAGGCCTTCGGCAAAGATGGCCTCGGCCAGGATGGTCGCCGTGGTCGTGCCGTCGCCGGCGACGTCGCTGGTTTTGCTGGCGACTTCCTTGACCATCTTCGCGCCGAGGTTCTCGTAGGGATCCTTCAGGTCAATTTCCTCGGCGACGGTTACGCCGTCCTTGGTGACCGTCGGGCCGCCCCAGCCCTTGTCGAGCACGGCGTTGCGGCCTTTGGGGCCGAGGGTGGATTTTACCGCGCGGGCGAGTTTTTCGACTCCGGCGCGCAGTGACTGACGTGCTTCCTGTTCAAAGGCAAGTTGCTTCGGCATGCTGGACTCCTTTTTCGCACAGAAGCGGATTACCGCTCAGAATGAAATTCAAGCATTCAGTGAATCGGGAAGTATACATATCTTCCTTCTCAAGCGCAAGGGAAAAGAGCAAAGCGCATACCAGCGGGAGGAAGGTGGAATACAAGTCGCGTCGCTAACGGGTATTGGGAATAATTTCCGTCAATTGGCAGCATTTTCCTGCCCGTGTCGCACCGCCAATATGGCACTCCAGGCCCGCCCCGACTGCCATATTGACACCCCACCCTCAAACCGTGAACTAAAGGGGTCAGACCCCTTTAGTTCACGGTTTGGGGGTTGAGCACCCTCGCTGTCCTGTGGAATAGACAACGGCTTAAGCCTGAAGTAGAATTTCCCCCGAAACCTTCTGCTGATTTGGTCGTCAATATATGTGGAGACACGACCGGCGTATGCTGCATATATAAGGAGAATCTTATGAAGGCACTATGTCTTTTTCTCGCGACAGTTCTAATTGCTCTATCGTGTGGCGTGGGCTGCAGTGAGTTCGTTTCGGAAGAAACACCCACCGATGAAGAAAGTGTTCCCGAGCATATAGTGATTGACTTCGAGGAGCAGTTTGATGTCGCGGTCAGGGAGAAAGGAGATAAATATGTCGCGGCAAGGGACAAGATATTGGAAATGGGTAGGGACGTAATTCCTCTCCTTGAGGAAAAGAGAAGCGAGGATAATGAATGGGAGGAAAGGTTCACGGCATACGTCATCCTGGCATATTTCGAACACGGCAAGGAATATATTGAAATAACCAATAAAATCGAGGACGCAATCCGGCATTCACTGCTTCGCAATCCGGCGGCAAGTCTGCCTTTTTGTGAAGTTGAAGATTCCAAGTGGATACCTCTGGCTGTCGAGTCTCTCTACAAAAACAATAAACCTGGACACCTTGAGTATTTCGGAGAAAATGGCCTTCCTCGTATTGCAAGAAATAATCAAGATAAGATTAACGAGTATGATGAGTATAGAGATGAAGCGTTTCTGAAGAAACCAATGGAAGAACTGGCGCTTACCAAGAGCAGCATTCCGGTAAATATGGCAGCCTTGGATATATTGTACTGCTTTGGCGGCGAGGGATGGGTACTTCCGGTAGTCAGGGAAGGTTTAAAGAAATTGGATGACCTGGAAGTTGATATCCGCAAGAGCGCGGCAAAATGGATGAGGAACCTGAAGTGGGTAAATTTTAAGGAGCGACAGCCAAGCGATGAGGCTGTAGAACTCTTGCTCGAGACTATCAGGTCTGATCCCGACTCGGACGTTCGTACGTATGCCTTGAGATCTCTTGCCGCCTACAAGGACCCGACTGTCCTTCCCGACTTGCGGGAAATTCTTGAAGATATGGAAGGCACGCGGTGGGAGCAATCTATCCCATTCCGTGTCCTTGAAGAAGTGATAAGTGATCTTGAAAGTCTGGCTGATACGGAGCAGGACGAGGAAACTTCTTCCTTAACAGATATTAAAGAATCCGAATCTCCCGGGCATCCCTGGGTGATGACATCTGATGGAGAAAAGGTACTTCTCTTTTCCACCGGCTACATCAGGCCCTCCTTTGGGGAACGCGAAACACCACGGAGCGAGTTCTATTATGGCAACGATCCGAAGGAGGCCCGAAAGTTTACGCTGAGAAAGATCAGGGAAATTAAGGGACTTAAAGGCAAGGATCTTAAGGAACTTCGAAAGTTTCGAGGCAAGAGAGGCGCGATTGTAGTAAAGTCTGAAATCAATGCCTCCGTCGAAGAGTGGGACAAGATACCAGACGAACTGGAGTGGTCCGGCGTCATCCCCACTTCTGATATATTAGTCCCGCACATCCCCAGGATAAGCATTGCTTTCTCATCCGATGCTATCATTTACGCAGGTGACGTCCATGGGGGTGGCACTCGTTATGTGGAACTGGCGGAGGTTAAAAAGAACGGTACATATACTAAGCCGTTATCTTTGGATTATGTAAAGATGGACTTACCCGAAGAATGGTCCAATGTAAATAGAGAATACTACGACCTTTTTGAGCCGAATTTATTCCTCTTTGGTGGTAAGTCATGGATATGTTTGACGGTTGAGGCAACGAGGGCACCTGGGAGAAGGGCGGTATGCGTGGCAAAGACAAAGGATACCGAAGGAGACGCTACAATCACACCTTGGAAGAAACTGAAGGGCTATTTTGTCTGCCCCGGCGCACAACCCAGGATTGCCATTACAAAAGAGGGTATCTTCTGTGTTGCCAAGATGCTGGAGAAAGGTTCCAACAAAGAAAAGATAGGCACACTCTCAGTATATTTCTCAAAGGACGGCAAGAAGTGGGAACACCTTAAGGGGAAGATACCGGAAATTAGATGTGGTGATTACGACGTCACTGTCTCTCCGGATGGCGCAATCTATCTCTTCGCATGTGCTGTTCGTGACAAACCTGATGGCGAAGAAGACTCTGAGATGCAATTTGAGAAGACCCCGAAACTCTACAAGACCGAAAACATCGAAGAAGGATGGGAAGAGATATCTTTAAGCCAGTTTGAGAAAGTGGATGTAAAGTCAAACCTCCAGGCATGTTTTCACAAAGGGAAGTTGGTGATTGCAGCAGAAACCACGAATTCCAAGATCGCATTTGCCATGATTTCACCTGCCGGGGAAACACCGCCGAAAGAAGAATCGCCTGTACCGCCTTCCCGCCCCGGTTGGCTGGTTTCGAACGGCCACTGGATAGTCATCGGCGTTATCGCGCTTACTGTGATCGTAGCCGCTGTATTGCTGATAAGAAAGAAAGCATAAGCAGGTCTGGAGTGATGTCCGTCGCATATCTTCAGTCTATGCTGCGCGAGTATGTGGGTTTTTTTGTGCGTGGACTATTGACTTCAATTGGAGTGTCAGGCTATGAAACGAATCACGATTCTTGCGCTGCTTGCTGCGATGGCTGCTGTTGCGCTCGGCTGTGCCGCAACGGTAAAGGACGGCGGACAGGCGGCGGTGCCGCGCTCCGACTTTAGTGTCGACGGATTGCTGATAACCCTCACCATCGACAAGGAGAATTACAAAAGAGGCGAGGCCGTGGATGCAAAGGCGATTTTCACGAACTGTTCTGATGAAATACTGCGGCTTCCCATTTGTGAAACGCAGGACAGAAACCTGTTTATCGACGCTTTGCTTGTGGGAGACCAATTCGGAACAATCCCAATCCACAAGCCCGGTAATGGTACTTGCGGTACCTGGACTGACCACTATGGGAAGAAAGTGATACTCATCACACTAAAACCGGGCGAGAGTTACACGCAGGACTTTCCGTCTCTTCTGCCAAAAACATTTTACGACGAGCATTTAGATACCGGCTGGTGTATTTTCGACCGGCGTTACAAAATGTACCTGGTCTATCGGGACTGCAGTTTTGGGCATGGCCGCAAAAGAGACGCCGCCAGGTATGAATCCGGCAGATACTGGGAAGGCGCCTGCGTCTCCAAACCTGTGACCATTACATTTGGTCTGAAAGACCGCCCTGACAATGGCGAATGATTCCTTGAAATGAGAGAGAAGAGTAGAAACAATGTTGCGCGTGGACTATTGACTCAGGGAGGACACAACCGGATTGAGAAAAAAAGCCGCGTAAAAAGAATGAACAGAAGCGAAGTCCGAGGAACCCGGCGCTCAGAAAGAAGAGAAGGTAAAAAAAGAACGGCGGATATGATATAATGCAAGATATGTCTTACACATAAAATGGTGCAAAGAAGTTTCCCGGCAGTGTGGCTCCGCTGCGGCAGGCAGGCATATTGGCGAGCATTTGTGGTATAATCTCGAACATAGAGGGAAGGAATTATGCAACTCATCAAACACATCGGGATACCCGGTCTTGTCTTCATAGTCGTCGTGTGCCATGCTCTGAACTGCATATACCTGCTGCCGGGCCGTCCGTCCGAATGTGTCTTTTTTCTGGAAGCGGTCAACAGCGGGCCTCCGGCGACCGGGGCGTATATATTGGACTACCTGGAGGACAATGAAAATGTTACCAGCCTGAGCGACACCCGGCTGTTTCGTGTAAGAGGTGAAGGATTGGAAGGACGGAATGTTACGCTTGCGGTCAGTGGAGTACAACTGGCCGGCGACCTGACAGTTAAACCGGACACCCATTGCACGGACTACATAGTAATAAAGGCCTTCCACAACCCGGGCAATCCGCTTCCTCCCCCTGAAACCCTCACAATCGGCGGCGAGACCGTAAGGTTGTTTTACTTCCGGCCCCCCTATTTCGGAGAAGTAGTTGCTGAAGTTGACAGCGGAGAGTATTCAGATAACGCTTTTCTGGGGGGAATCGCAAACATTAAAGACCCGGAAGTCGACGGCGCATTCCGTATGGCGCATTGCGCGCTTTTTAAGACGACTACTCCAGTTATGGAGATTGACTTCCCCGTAGATGCTGAAAATGGAAAGTTTTCGGTTGTACTGGATGATGGAGATGAC
>JBDRIB010000173.1:0-2355 GCA_043816375.1 Planctomycetota bacterium
AACTCCCGCGCCCGACGGCGTTCCTCATCCACGGCCTTCAGGCCGAGAGTCATATATTCGTGAGCCTCGCGATAATATCCGTTTCTCTCCCCGACAAGCCCGTCGTACTCCGCCCGGTCGTTTCGCTCCTTCGCAATTCGGGCGTCATTGTCGGCCTTCTTGCCTTTTTGCATCAGCGCGTCGCCCAGAGGCCCGTAGGCCTTGAGATGCTCCGGCGCAATAGCGATACTCTTCTTGAACGCCTCAATTGCTCCGTCGAGGTCCTTTTTCTCTCTAAAGAGCATCGTCCCGTAATTGCACAGCGTCTTCACGCTTTCCGGGCTGGTCTCAAACGTCGCCCCCCAAAACGACGGATTGTCCCGCCAGTCCTCGTTTCGCACATACGTTCGCACGCCGTACAATCCGGCAACGAGGCCGAGCAGAACGCAGGGCAGCACGACCTGCGGGATTTTCCGCCCCCTGAACACCCTGCCGAAAAGCGCAAAGCCCCCCATCGAAATCAGCGCGCACCACGCCAGCGACGGCGTATAAAGCAGACGCTCCGCGAGTATCGTGCCGGAAAGAACAAAGATATTGCACACCGGCGCTATGGCGATAAAGAAAAAGAGTATCAAGTAAGTCACGAAGCGGGACTTCTTCCAGAACAGGACCGCAATTACGCCGAGGGCGATAATCGCGCCGAGCGCGCCCAGAAAACCGCCGTCCAGCGCAGAGTTCACCAGGGGTATCTGATTGAAGGAGTAGTCCGCGGACAGCGTAAGCGGAAAGACCAGCCGCCGCAGATACAACCCGAGCACCGCGACGGCGGTGAACTCGCGAGGGAGGAAAGCCGCGGCCCTGAGCGGATTGTCCTCGTCAAACTCCACTCCGAGGACTCCCTCCGGCAGGACAAGCGCGCGAACAACGAACCATCCCGCAATGACCGCGATATATAATGAATAACACCTGACCGCGTGCGGCCGGAACCACTCAAGGAATCCGGCCCGCCCCGCCTTTTCACGCCGGTGCAGGGGCCGGACGAACATCACGTCAAGCGCAAACGCGAGAGCAATCATCACAATCGCGTTTTCCTTGCTCAAAAGGCCGAGAAGCAGGAAGAACGCCGCGGAAACGAAGTATCTCATCCGCTTCTCCCGTCCCGCCTCCGAACCCTTCATATGCAGAAGAAGCGCCGCCAGCGTAAACATCATCGCCAGGAGGTCCGCCCTGCCGACGATATTGGTCACGGCCTCCGTCTGTACCGGATGCGCCACGAAAAGAAGCGCGGCGAAAAGGGCAATAAGCCTGTAACGCAGCGATCCCGAGGCGGAGGCCTGAACCTGTCCCGGCGAAGGAGGAACGCCTGCGTTACGCGCGAGTTTAAAGACAAAAAAGTAAACCAGCACGCCGCACGCGACATGCAGGAGAAGATTGACAACGTGATAGCCCGCCGGTTCACTTTCGCCGCCCAGAACGACGTAGTTCACGTAATACGAAAAAATCGTCAGCGGCCTGTACAGATTGCTCGCGTTGCCCCTGCCTGCCCAGTAGTGGGTGGTCCAGATTTCCGGCGCGTAATCGGGATTCGTTACATAATTGTTCCTGCTGATTATGAAGTAGTTATCATAAGTGAGTTCGGCCTTGAAGGAGTTCAGATATGACAGCAGCGAGACCACGGCGATGGCGAGAATGCAAAGCGCCGCCGCACGCGGCGACCGGCGGGCGGCGGCCGTTCGCGGCGAGGGTTCCGGTCTGACTTTCGGGCGGGACGCGGGACGCTTCTCTATTTCGGCAATAACAGCCCGAACCGCCGGGACATCAAGACCGAGCCGCTTCCCCAGTTCCGCCTCCGTCATCTTGCGGTAATTGCGCGCAATGAATCTGCGCTGCGCCTTTGTCGCCTTCTTTGCCATATCAAACTGATACTAACAGAACCTGCAAATCCTTTCAACCGCATTCAAAAGCCCCTTTGCAGACAGCAAAAATCAACCGCGGATTTCCGCCGATTAGCGCGGACAAACGCGGATTCACAGAAGCCTGTTGTTCCGGCCGAAAAACGCCTGTCGCCGCAAACAATAAATATTGAATTGTTTTCTCCTCTGCGCTCTCTGCGGCTCCGCGGTTCTTCAGTATCTTACGGTGACAGTCACCGATGTTTATGCGCTGAATTATTCTTTCGCGCGCGCAGGTGTTTTGCTATACTCGCGCAAACTTGCGGAGAAAGTTATGGCGGAAAAGAAGGGCCTCGTCATCGTGTTCACGGGCGAGGGAAAAGGCAAGACAACCGCCGCGCTGGGTATGGCGCTGCGTGCGGCCGGACACGGAATGCGCACGCTCGTCCTGCAGTTCATAAAAGGCTCGTGGCGCTCCGGAGAG
>JBDRIB010000174.1:0-2604 GCA_043816375.1 Planctomycetota bacterium
GGCTTCGTTGGCCGCGTCATTGTCGGTGTAGCTCTCGAAATCCTCGACCAGGATGAAGTCGGATACCGTAAAGCTCCAGATACCGCCTTTGCTGATCGTTCCGTCGTTATTGTACTCGTCTATCCTCCAGTAGTAAGGCCCGCCGCCCCATTCGACGCCTTCCGAAGGTGTGTATGTGGTTCCGCTCTGACGGCCTCGATAGACGCCGGCCAAATCGGAGGCATCAGCATTCGCCACGGCGTCTTTATCGGTGCCGAAGTAAACATCGTGCTGCGACACGTTCTCTCCGGGCGACCATGTAAGCGGTGTCGCATCGTCGATGCTCACCAGGGCACCGTTGCGCGGCTTGGGAGCGCCGGCCTTTAGCGGGTCCTCGCCTTTACTCATTATCTCATTAACCTGCGCGGCGCTGATGGCATGGTCGAACAGCCTGACATCATCCATCAGGCCCTGGTAATAGCGATTGCCGTTGCCGGTACCAACCGGCTTGCCTAATCTCATTACTGCCAGATCGACCACTGTGTTGTTATGTGCCTCAAAGTCCACTTCAACAGCGTTTGCGTACAGTCTGCAGCCATCAGTAAGGTCCCATGTTGCCGTCACATGTGTCCAGCCGGCGCCGGCGAGCTGAGGTCCGCCCAATCCGGTCCCTACGATCCAGAAACCCAGCACGCCGGGATCATCTACATTAATATGGATCTCATTCTCATCGCCGAAACCGTCACCGCCTGTCTCGGTTCCATACCAGAACATGCCTTCGTCGTCGGTCAGGTCCGTGTTGACCCACATCATGACGGAGCCGCTGGCCGTGTTGACAATGCCAGGCGGCAGTTCCACGTGGCCTTCGTCGTCGCCCATGAACTCCAGCGCCAGGTTGAACATACCAGGAACCCACAGGACGTTGTCAACTATGGTTCCGTTGTTGCCATGGCCGGAGAAGTCGACAGTCACAGTGCCCGATCCCGCCTCGAATTTCCACCAGCCGACGAGATTCGGGTCGGTGACTGGTATGGCGGGTAGTGTCTTGAAACTCCATACGTCGCCCTTGTGCATCGTAGCGCCATCGAATTGATCGACTCGCCAGTAATAGACCTTGTCCAACTCAAGGGCGCTTGGCGGGGTATAGGTTGTGTTTGTCTGAGGCAGGGCGCCGGATGCGTTGGCGACGACGTCAGGATCGTCGCCGAAGTACACGTGGTGCAGTTTTACATTCAGTCCGCCTGCCCAACTAAGGGTCACATCCGTATCTACCAATTGTGCTCCGTCAGTCGGGGTGGGATTATAGGCCTTCTGCGGCGGAACCGTGAAGTTCCAGACGAGGCCTTTGTGTTTGGTGGTGCCGTCGGCCTCAACCTCATCTATGCGCCAGTAGTACGTAGTGCCCGGAACCAGGCCGTCCGGATATGGGAATCCGGGGAAGCCGACAATGAAATATGTCGAGGGCTGGTTTCCTCGGAATGTTTCGGCGACGCCTTCGTTAACATCGGTAAGACTCTCGCCGAAATAGACGTCATGCGAAACCGCCGTCTCTCCCGACGACCATGTGAGCGTCGCCCACGTATCAAGGTACAGCGCGCCGTCAGCAGGGGACGGATTGTAGGCCTGCAAGAGAGGCCCGCGGTGGCTTTCGGGAGGTCCCTGGCCGGTGGGTCTGTAAGCCGGGTCTGTTGTCAGGACGATCTTATCGACGACGGAACCATCCTCGCGCATCCAGATGTTCAATATGTGGATCCCGGTGGTGGGTACGTCAAACATTATGCGCTCAGGGTCCTGGTATGCGGAGTTGGTCCACGTAAGGTTGTTGTTGATACCTCCGATGCGATCGGCCGTGGGAACGTGCTCTCCGTCCAGACCGGAGTGGAGCGAGTCGGAGTTGCCGTCCAGACCCCAGGCGAGCACCCAGACATAGTGGGTACCTGTTTTTACAAAATTGACCTCATAGTCCAATCTCGGACTATTCGCTAGGAAATCGGCAGGATCATTGAAGCCGGCACCGGCCGCCGGGGTCGTCGGGGTTGACTGCATTGCAGCGCCGCCGCTCCATCCTCCCGGTGGTGTGAAACCGCCCGCGGCTTCGGTTATGTACTCCCACGTATGGGGAGGTTTTGGAGTGTTTTCGTCGTAGTCCTCGGCCTCAACCGAGACGATGCCGTCCGGACCGGGATCCTGCTGAAGCGGATCAGCAACGGCACCGCCAGCCAAACGCAGCACCAATAAAAGAGAAACCAGATAAACCAATTTCTTAGACATGATCGTCCTCCTTCAACAAACTTGAACTTAGAATGGTCATGCTCCGGCCACACGCCAAAGCAACCTTCTTAAGGTTTTCACTTTCCCTGGAGTGTGACTGTTCTGGCCAGGGATACTATCACGACGTGACTCGACCTCCTTTTGTCCGAAGCTCGGTATTAACCGCCGCAAAGATGGCCGGAATCTGTACCCGAGCAACCAGATTCCACTGCAGGGAGGCTGAGAATTCGCAGCCCTGAACACCCTCATTTATACCAGATTTGGCGCTTTGCCGTCAAGGAATATCTTGTGCCTGAGGATGTGGATCATCTACTCTCTCAGCCGTGAGCCGATGATTCGACAGATACCAACTGG
>JBDRIB010000175.1:0-4940 GCA_043816375.1 Planctomycetota bacterium
TGGTGACTGTCATCCTTTTGCACTCGTAGAATAGAACAGGTCCTGGGATGCTCCGGGGACAGCCCACAGCGCCAGGATGCGTAGATGGTGACTCCGCCACCCCTACGGGTGGCCTGTAGGGGCCACACACATTGGCGGGCAGACAACTCGATAACTCGACAACTTTCTTTTGAGGGTTAAACGCAAATGCTTCTGAAGAAACTGGAAATCTTCGGATTCAAGTCCTTCGCAGACAAGGCGGAATTCGTCTTCGAGCCAGGAATTACCTGCATCGTCGGGCCGAACGGCTGCGGCAAAAGCAACATCGTTGACGCAATCAAATGGTCCCTCGGCGAACAGAGCGCGAAGTCGCTGCGCGGTGACCAGATGGCCGACGTTATCTTTAACGGCGCCGAAGGCCGCTCCCCGCACAACTACGCCGAGGTCTCGCTGGTCTTCGACAACGAATCCAGACTCCTCCACTCCGAATACCCCGAAATACTCATCACCCGCCGCCTGAACCGCGCCGGTGAAAGCGAATACCTCATAAACAGAACACCCTGCCGCCTCAAAGACGTCCGCGACCTCTTCCTCGACACGGGCGTCGGCGTGCAGGCTTACTCTATCGTGGAACAGGGCCGCATCGACTCGCTCCTCAGCGCAAATGCCGTCGACCGCCGCACGGTCTTCGAAGAAGCCGCAGGAATCAGCAAATACAAGGTCCGCCGCGCCGAGGCAATCCGCAAACTCGAACGCGTCGAGGCGAACCTCGTCCGCCTCCACGACATCGTGGAGGAAGTCAGCCGCCAACTCCGCTCCACGAAACGACAGGCGGCAATCGCGCGCCGCTACCGCGAATACACCGTCCGAATCCGCGATATGCGCGTCGCGCTCTCCGCATATCAATACAATAAAATAAAGGAAAGGGAAACCGAAGCGAAACGCCGCTGCGACGAACTTGACTCGCGCATCTCCGCCGAAAACGCAAAGGCCGAGGAACTATCGGCCTCGACGACGCAGACGGAAACGAAACTGCTCGACCTGGAGCACGCAATCTCCGACGCGCGCTCGCAACTGGCCGAACTGAAAGGCCGGACGACCACGACCGAAGAGGAAATCCGCCACAACACCGAATTCATACGCGAACTCCGCGCGAGCGAAGAACAACTCGTCGCCCGCCGCGACGCCTGCAGAAACCGCATCGGCGAACTCAAACGGCAACTCGAAGACTCGCGCCGCGCGCTGGCCGACGCCTCGCGCGAACACGACGAGGCGTCCGCGCAACTCGATTCGCTTCGGGAAACGCGCCGGACACTCGACGCAGGCCACAGGGAAAACGAAGGCCGCCTCGCTGACAGGAAGGCCGACGTCGTCGATTTGCTCCAGCGCGAATCAAAGGTCGCCAACGAACTCTCGTCCCTCGACACCGAGAGCCGCCTGCTCTCGACGCGGGCCGACAGAATGCGCACCACGCAGCAGACGCTCACGCACGAACACCGGCAACTCGCCGGGCGCGCCGGGCACATCGAAAACCAGATTAACCGGAACAACTCCGTCCTCGAAGACCATTCCACCCGGCTCAGGGAAACCGGACAGCAACTCGCCGCAGTCGCATCGTCTTTGCAGAACAGGCGCGCACAGGCGGCGCGAGTCTCCGCCGCGCTCACCGCGAAGCGTTCGCAGGCGGAACTCCTCGAACAGCAGGAAGCCGCGATGGAAGGCGTGCGCGAGGGCGTGAAGAATCTTGTCTCGGCCGCGCGCGAAGGCGCGGTTGCCGGGATTGTCGGCCCGGTCGCCGACCTGATTGAGGTGGACGTGCAGCACACCGCCGCAATCGAAAGCGCCCTGGGCGAACGCGCGCAATGGCTGCTTACGCAGACCTCCGCCGCGACGCTCGAGGCCGTTGCCTGGCTGAAACAGCGCGGCACAGGCCGCGCGACGCTCATCTCGCTCGAAGCGCTGGCGCAAAGGCCCGTGCAGGGCCGCGCGCCGGTCGAGTCCGACAACGTGACGGGGCGCGCTTCGGACCTGGTGCGCTGCGACGAGCGATACCGTTCGGTCGTCGATATGCTCCTCGGCGACGTCCTGGTCGCGCGCGACCTCGACTCCGCGATGGCGCTCTCGATGAACGGAGGCCGCGACTCGCGGGTGGTCACGCCCGGGGGCGAACTCGTCGAGCCGCACGGCGTCGTCACCGGCGGCGCAAAGACCGAGGGCATAATTTCGAGACGAAGCGAACTGCGCGCCCTGCACGAAAGAATCGTCGCGCTCCAGGCCTCGCTCGATTCGATAAACGACGACATCCGCCACGAAGAATTCGTCGTCGAAGACCTCGAACTGCGCAGGGAATCGGCCCGGGCGCAAATCGATTCCTGCAATATGACGCGCAGCGAACTGCTCGCCGAGCAGAAACGCAACGACAGGAGACTCGACGAGATTCTGGAAGAGATTCGCCTGAACCGCTCGGAACTGGCGGAAATCGAGTCCGAACTGGCGGCGAAGGAATCGAGGCGCGGCGAGTTGCGCGCGTCGCTCGAACAAATCGGCGCCGACAGGGAAAGCACGTCGGAGGAGATCGCGCGGCTCGAACGCGAACTCGGACAAAGCGCCGCGCAACTGGCCGAAAACGCCGAGGCGCTGACCGCCGCGCGCGTAAGGCTGGCGCAACTCGCCGAAAAACGCGACTCGGCCCGGCGCGACGCGGAGCGGCTCGAAAGAGAACAGGCCGAAGCGGAAAAGGAAGAAGCATCCACATCGGCGCAGTCCGAGACCTGCACGAGGCGCATCGGGGAAACCGAAACGGCGCTCGCGCAGGCAAGGGAAAAATTGACCGGCCTGAAATCGCAGTGCGAGAAGCAGGATGTCCTCGTCGGCGAAAAAGAGGGCGAACGCGACGGCGTCTCCAAATCGCTCGAAACGCTCCGCGCACAGACGGCCGAAATCAGGACGCGCCTCAACTCCCTGCGCGAGGAGCACGAGGAAGCGCGGCTGGCGCTCAACCAGGCGCAGAGCGGCGCTTCGGCCATCGTCGAAAAAATCCGCGACGACTACGAAATCGACCTCATCGAAAAACTGCCCGAATTCGAGGACGCCGATATCGACTGCGAAATGCTCCCCGCGTCCATCGAGGAGTTGAAGGAAAAGGTGCAGCGGATGGGCAACGTGAACCTCTCCGCGCTGGACGAACTGGAGGAACTGGAGCAGCGCTCGTCGTTCCTCGGCGTGCAGGAAGGGGACTTGCTCGGCGCGAAGACGAAACTGCAGGACGTCATCCGAACCGTCAACCGCGAGAGCCGGACTCGCTTCGAGCAGACGTTCGGCGTGATTCGCGACTACTTCAAAACGACATTCCGGCAACTGTTCGGCGGCGGCAAGGCCGACATCACGCTGGAAGAGGGGCAGGACATCCTCGAGGCTGGCATCGAGATAACCGCGCGACCGCCCGGAAAGGAGATGCGCACGATAACGCTGCTCTCCGGCGGAGAAAAGGTTCTGACCGCGATAGCCGTGCTGTTCGCGCTGTTCAAGGCGCGGCCGAGTCCGTTTGCGATACTGGACGAGGTCGATGCCGCGCTGGACGACACGAACATCGGGCGGTTCCTGATGCTGTTGCGGCAGTTCGCGGAGAGGTCGCAGTTCGTCATCATCTCGCACAACAAGCAGACGATGGCCGCGGCGAACATCCTGTACGGCATCACGATGCAGCAGACCGGCGTCAGCAAAAAGATGGCCGTCCGAATGGAGGAACTCGAGTCACAGGTCGCGTAGACTGGCCGCAGAGGCGCGGAGAAGACTGGAACCACAGGTACACACAGATAACACAGATGCTTTCACCATTGACCTTTCACCTTTGACCTTGCTTAACAGGGATACACCCATACGGGCAGGCAGGATAGACAGGATTTTCGGCCGCAGACTTGTCCGGCGAGATGTGTGTCGGATGAACGCAGATAACCGCAGATGCTTTGACCATTGACCTTTCACCTTTGACCTATTTAGAAGCCGCCAAGACACAGAGCGCATTTCTAAGAACCTTCTGTTTTCGTCTTCTTTTGCTCCCTGTTCTTGTCTCGCAAATAATAGGAACAATCCTTGTGCGCCGCCTGCCAAACTTGATGGTAGTTTTCTTTGAGCATTTCCTCCACATCCATCTCGTAACTCTCGATTACCCTTTCGGGAAAATGCAACTGCTCTCTATTGTCTATACTTGTGTCGGTAAGATGATCGGCTCTTATCTGCATTGTGTAACCGCGAATGTTTAAGAATGACATAAGGAGAAAAATCGGGACCGAAACACCTAACCGCTTCTGGAAATCTAGTGCAATCGTAATACCCTTCGTTATTATGTCTTCAAAACCTCTAAAGAAATACTTCCTTGTCGCGTGTTGGTCAAATATGTCCGTGGTTGCCCATTCAATTATTCCGTTCCGGTAAATCTGATTATAACAAGAAGCGTTGCTAATCGAATTTCCAAACACAACAACGCCGTCGAAATTATATTGCGATTTGAAGTAATTGTGATGGGGTGCTGGTTTGATAGCATCGGGGGCTTGCTTTGCTATTGACACATCGTACAAAACGCCGGTCCTAAGAGCATCCAGAGGAACAAGATGTGCTACGAACACCGGGCCGTCTATGTGCGCTATCTCGCTATTACCATCCCTTATCTTCTCTATCCTTTCTTCTCTGAAGGCCCTTATTCGGTCGATGGCCGTTTCGGATAAGAGAAAAGCATCTCTTATTTCTATGATATCCATAGGATCTTTTCCTGACGAGATTCTCTTGTAGAAACTTGGGCGTGTCTCATACGTAACCATGTGAGGAGCAGCCCAACTGCGAGGGATACGGATAACAATTGCGCTTTTGCCGTTTTGAAGACTAATCGTCGCAAAGGCTATTCCCGGAATCTTTGGTCCTATGCCGCTATATATTATTCTCTCTAGACGGTCTTTTTCTTGTTC
>JBDRIB010000176.1:0-6791 GCA_043816375.1 Planctomycetota bacterium
CTTTTTTCTATTATCCCCGCTAGTCCTAGAAGCCACTCTCGCAATTGGACACCATCCCGCAGATCCAGACGGTATGGCAGAAACGGCTTTATGCTTGGATCTTCGTAAATCCTCGGCGCAAAGTCCGCCGTTGTAGTTACAAAGCCCTTTGAAACATTCAAGTCACTCGATAACACACCAAGTAATGCTCGTACATCATTGGCAGTAACGCGTTGCCCTGGCCCATATGCCTTTACTTGGTCAATGATGCGAATCTTACAGATACCGTGCTTTACTGCTATTATATCGCGACCAGAATCACCACTGCGCGGTGTTAAGATCACTTCGTCCCAGCCCTCTCTCACATATGCGCCTGCAATTAATTCTTCAAGTTTGCGCCAAGGTATCTTATACGAAAAATCAGGGTCCTTTAGCATTTTATGAGTTAGTTCAAGCCACGGTATCGCCACAGCTTTGACAATTTGGCCCTCGTCAATCTCGTCTCCTAATTTCACAACTGCCGCTTGGAATAGTAGTCTCGGCAAACGTCCAACCGCTTTTTTGAATGGCAACGATAACTGTCCCTTGTCCAAGTAGTCTCGACACGCTAGTTGTGTTGGTGTCATTCCAATGGCACATTCGATACATAAGTGCTTGGTTTTGGCACCCTGATGTCGACGCGCCATTGGGTGTGGTTCGCCCCGGAAGTATAGCGTTTTCGCCTTGATTATCCTTCCACATTCGGCGCAAAGATAGTCGCGCCTCGCGTGGAACGACCGTAGATCGCAACTCACGTTTACCATGTGTAATACCTATAGCGTCTAATAATGATTTCTTGCTCTGCTCCGCATAACATCTGAAACCCCGACATTCTGCCATATAATACAACGCCGGAGGATGAAGTCAAGATGCACAAAGTATCGGATTTCGGATGACGGATTTCGGGGAAAGAAGTTTTAAGTATAGGTGTATGGTCAAAGAATCTGTCCCTCTGTCCCTCTGTCCCTTTGCCCCTTTGCCCCTTTGTCCCTGTTTTCGCTTTGCCTTTGACCTGCATCATTGACTTTCGGAAGGGCGATAATAAAATGGACGAATGAACGCAACGGGAATGAGTTTTCATCCGGGAGTCTTTGATGACCGATAGCGACGCGCAAATGATGGTGCGGTTCCAGAGAGGGGACGACGGCGCGTTCAACTATCTGGTCGAAAAGTTCCACCCGCAGGTAATCAACATCATCTATCGTTTCCTCGGGCGCATCAACGACGCGGAAGACCTTGCGCAGGACGTTTTCGTAAAGGTCTATGGCTCGAAGGAAACATACAAACCGACCGCGAAGTTTTCCACCTGGCTCTATCGCATCGTTGCAAACCACTGCCTGAACTGGCGGCGTGACGAGAGCCGCGTAAAAAAGTTTTCGCTCGACCGCGATGACCCGACCGGCACCCGGAGGGCCGCGCCTCTGGAGAACGGCAAATCGTCCGGCCCGGCTGAGCAACTTGAACGCGACGAGTTGCAGGCCGCGGTGCTTGCCGCGGTGAACGCGCTGCCGGAGAATCAGCGGATGGCAGTGATTCTCGACCGGTACCGGGGTCTGCCGTACCGCGAGATAGGGGAGGTGCTGGAGATAAGCGAGAAGGCGGTGAAGTCGCTGATGGCCCGCGCGCGCGAAAACCTGCGCAGGCTCCTCGCGCGATTCGTCGAGTAAAACAGGGCTGCCCCTGTTTTTCCGGTCGGGGCCTCCTTTGTCGGCGATTATTGGTTCTTGCCTCGCGGGATGGCGGGAGGTATAATGCCGCGATTATGGAAAATAACAATAGAAAAAGTGAACGCGTTGACGTGGTGGGCATAGAGTTCGACAAGGTTTCTCTTGACGAAACCGTCGATCAGATAATCGGGATGGTGCGCCGGGGCGTGCCTTCATTTGTAATAACCCCCAACGTCGATCACACCAATCACCATCGTATCAACAGCGAATACCGCCAGGTTGTCAAAAAGGCCGCGCTTGTCGTGGCTGACGGGATGCCGATCGTCTGGGCGGCGAGACTTTTCGGCACGCCGCTCAAAGGCCGCGTAAACGGCACCGACTTATTCAAGTCGCTTGCCGAAGCCTGCGCGCGAGAGGGGCTTTCAATCTATCTGATGGGGGCCTTGCCCGGAGTTGCGGAAGAATGTGCCAAAAATTTAAAACTGAAGTCGCCTTCGCTCAGGGTTGCGGGCACATATTCACCCGCCTTCGGCTATCTTGATAACATAGAAGAAAGCGAGAAAATGGTACGACTGGTCAAAGAGGCCAAACCGGACATCCTGTTCCTGGGGGTTACTCCGCCTAAAGGGGAGACATGGATATGCAGGCACTTTGAGGAGATGGGTGTACCGGTAAGCATACAGGTCGGCGGGTCGTTTGATTTTGTTGCCGGAAACGTCAAGAGGGCCCCGCGCTTTATGCAGAAAACCGGCCTTGAATGGTTTTTCAGATTCATCAGTGAACCCAGGAGGCTGTGGCGGCGCTACATCATCGGGAACCCGATATTCATCTTCCGGGTTGTCGCACAGTTTTTCCGCCTGAAATTCAGACCCGGCAGGTAATTGTTGTCACCTTTTCAGGCGGATTTTGACGGAGTATCTGTTATGAGCAGGGTGGTTCGCTTCGGGGTGTCGGTCGAGCCGGGATTAATGAAGCGTTTCGACGCGGAGATAAAGAAACGCTCGTACACCAACCGCTCGGAGGCGGTGCGTGACCTGGCGCGGAACTGGCTGGCTGAACTGGAAACCGCGGACAAGTCGAGCAATGTCGTGGCGACGCTGATGATAGTGTTCGACCATCATATGCACAACCTCTCGACCAAACTCAACGAAAGCCAGCACGAGTATCACGATTTGGTCGTGGCATCAACGCACGTGCACCTCGACCGTCATTCATGCCTGGAGATTATCGTGCTGAAGGGCAGGGCGGGGCGCATACAGGCTCTTGCAGACCGCCTGACAAGCACGCGTGGAGTGAAGCACGGCAAGTTGTGGATGACTCACTTCCCGTGCACGTGCAAGTAATAAAACAGGGCCTGTCCCTATTCCAGGAGTCTTTTGCCGATTTCGCCGGGTTCGACCGACTGGTACATAGGCAGATACCTGTTCGGCATCTGCAGGATGAGGCAGGCAACGGCAGTGGTGTACGGTCTGGAGGGCATCACCGCGTGCACCATTCCCAGTGCCGGCCAGGCGCCGTCGGGCATCTGGTTCGCAAGGTACCACTTGCTCAGTTTCTTGTAATAGTTTTGCCAGGAAGTGCCGCCCATAAAATAGCATACCTGGCTGGCATACAGATGGTTGAAATTGGCGAACGAAATCTTATCGAGCTGGTAAGTTGAGTCTTTCTTGCAGTCATCGAGCACCCGCTCAACACCTTTCTTCAGCAGTCTGCCTTTGTACTCGCCCGCGGCCAGAAGCACCGCAGTGTATGAAGCATTGCGTGACTGAGAAGAATCGCCCTCGACGTGCGTCTCGTTATATTTCAGCGCCCTCCTGACCACGGCCTTGCTCACGCGGAAGCCGGCGAAGTTTGCGGCGCGAAGCGCCTGGATGTGCGAGACGGTTACAATCACATTGTGTCCGTTGCGGTAGTTCTGGTACCAGCAGCCGGAGGGGTCCTGATGTTGTTCGATGAACTTGACGGCGCCGATAATCACTTCGCGTATGCCTTTCTGTTCCTTGGACGTAAAGCCCATACCATAAATCTGCGTCAAGAACAGCAGAGAGAAGGCGTGTCCGTATGCCGGACGGTCGTCGCCGTACAGGGCGGTGGAGGAGTTGCCGTAGGAAATGTAGCCGAAGTTGTCGGTGTTATCGATTATGAAGTTGGTCAGTTTCTCGATGGCCTCCTGGTATCTCTTCGGGCCTCTGCCGGGTCCCGCCCAACTTGCAAGGGCCAGTCCGGCCATACAGGATACCGGCAGGGAGTAAGCGCCCGCGTCCCAGGTGCCGTCGTCGCGCTGGTTCTGCTCAAGCCAGTCAAGCCCCCTCTTGACCGCGGCTTTGACTTCCGGAGCCATCTTAATCACGTTTGGATCTTCCTCTTCCACATCATCAACGTAGAGGAATGCCCCTCCGTCATATACGGACAAAACAGGCCTTTCGACCGCGACCGCCCTGCGTCCGTCAACCCGTCCCGCCAGAACGGATAACACCGCACAAATCGCAAGAATTCCGAATACCCTTGGTGATAGTTTCATCACAAACCCCCTGTCTTCAAGTGAATATTGCTTGTGGGCTCATCCATACATCCTCGCATTATACGCAAAACTCCCGCGATTGCCAGCCGAAATCACATCTTTTCGAGCACACATTCACGTTTACCGGGTCAGCACACAATCAAGGTCAGGAGTGAAGGGGCAAAGAGGTAGAAGCGGCCCCGCCTGAGGCGGCCTGCAATTGCCTTATACATTCTGACCAATAATTTATTGACATCCGGAAATTCCGGTGTATTATTTATTTTTTCCGCATCCGAAGATGAAATTCATCATCATTCCTGCACGTTACTCATCGACAAGGCTTCCGGGAAAGCCTCTTTTGAGGGGAACCGGCAAGTACCTCATTCAGCATACCTTCGAGACGGCGAAAAAGAGCAGGAAGGCCTCCGGGGTTATCGTGGCAACCGACGACGAACGCATTGCAGATGCCGTGCGGGAATTCGGAGGAGAAGTCGTTATGACCTCCCCCGGACACGCATCCGGCACGGACCGCGTCGCCGAGGCTGCGGCTGATATCGAAGCGGCCGTGGTGGTAAACCTTCAGGGCGACGAGCCGGAGATGCCGCCGTCGCATATCGACACGCTGATTGGCCTGTTCGAAGCGGACCCCGAACTCAAGATGGCCACCCTCGCCGTCAGCAAGAGCGACAACACGTGGCTCGACGACCCGAACAATGTTAAGGTGACGGTCGGTCCCGACGGATACGCGCGGGAGTTTTCGCGCTCAATCCGGCCGGGCGAACCGAAACCGGGATATCTGAAGCATCTGGGCATATACGGCTACCGGAAGGATTTCCTGCTTGAATTCGTGACGTGGCCGCCTTCGGAGCGCGAAAAAAACGAACGCCTGGAACAACTGCGCGCACTCGAGAGAGGCACGCGAATCAAGGTCGCAATTGTGAACCGCGACTGCATCAGCATAGACACTCAGGATGATTACGAGCAATTCAAAGATCGTCAAGTAAAGGGGTCAGACCCCTTAGTTGACGATCCTGGGGGGAGTGACAAATGAGCAAGTTTGTATTCATAACCGGCGGCGTGGTCTCCTCGCTGGGCAAGGGGCTTACCAGCGCGAGCATCGGTATGCTTCTGGAAAGCAGGGGACTGAAAATCGCGATTCAGAAATTCGACCCGTATATTAACGTGGACCCCGGCACGATGAGCCCATACCAGCACGGGGAGGTTTACGTGCTCGACGACGGCAGCGAGACGGATTTGGACCTGGGCCACTACGAAAGATTCACCAACGCGAAACTGACGCGCGACTGCAGCGTGACCACCGGCCAGATTTACGGCGCGGTAATCAAAAAGGAGAGACACGGCGACTACCTGGGCAAGACCGTCCAAGTCATCCCCCATATCACCGACGAGATAAAGAGCCGCATACACAAACTGGCCGGGCCGGACATCGACGTGATTATCTCGGAATTCGGCGGCACGATAGGCGACATCGAGGGGCTGCCGTTCGTCGAGGCCATCCGGCAGTTCGCGCTTGACGTCGGCAAGAAAAACGTCATCTTCATACACCTCACGCTCATCCCGCACCTCCGCACGACCGGCGAGATAAAGACGAAACCGACGCAGCACAGCGTCGGCAAATTGCGCGAAATCGGCATCCAGCCCGACATACTCGTCTGCCGCACCGAGAAGCCGCTTACAAAGGAGGTAAGGGACAAGATATCGCTTTTCTGCAATGTCAGCCAGGAATGCGTCATCGAAGAAATGGACGCGAGGGTGAGCATCTACGAGATACCGCAGATGCTGCGCGAGCAGAAAATAGACGACCTGATTCTGGAACACCTCGACATCAAGGCCAAAAAGCCCGATTTGAAGGGCTGGAACGGCATAGTCGATGTCCTGGCCGACCCGAAGCACACGGTGGAAATTGCCCTTGTAGGAAAGTACGTGGAACTGTACGACTCCTACAAGTCGGTCTACGAGGCGATAACTCACGCGGGCATCGCGAATGAATGCAAAGTGACAATGCGAAAAATCCCGTCCGGCGTCCTCGAAAAGGAGCCCGCGGAAAAAGTGCTCGCCGGCGTGAAGGGCCTCGTCGTGCCCGGCGGCTTCGGCGAGCGCGGCATCGAGGGAAAGATAGAGGCAATACAATATGCGCGTGAAAAAAAGATGCCTTTCCTCGGGCTATGCCTGGGACTGCAGGTGGCCACGATAGAGTTCGCGCGTAACGTGTGCGGTCTCAAGGGCGCGAACAGCACGGAGTTCGACCCGGATACGCCGCACCCGGTAATATCGCTGATGGATTCGCAGGGAAACGTCGTGGACAAGGGCGGCACGATGCGCCTGGGCGCATACCCCTGTCATCTGGCGAAGGACTCCCGCGCGCGGAAAATCTACGGCGCCGACGTCATTCACGAACGGCACCGCCACCGCTACGAGGTCAACAACAAGTACCGCGAAGTCTTCGAAGAAAAGGGAATATTGCTCGCGGGGCTTTCTCCGGACAAGAAACTTGTCGAGTTGATTGAACTGAAGGACCATCCCTGGTTCATCGCCTCGCAGTTCCACCCGGAGTTCAGGTCCAAACCGAACAATGCGCATCCGCT
>JBDRIB010000177.1:0-8468 GCA_043816375.1 Planctomycetota bacterium
ATTCGGCCGAGGCAATGATGTCGGGCGGGTCGGGATAGTTGTCTTCCCAGACAAGCGGCTGAAGCCCGGAATCGCGCATAATCGCGCAGGCCCGGCGGGCGGCGTCCGCTTCCAGATACTGCGCAAACAGCCTCTCCCCAGTCGACGGATTGATAACGAGCGCGCCGCTGTGGAGTCCTATCGGACCCCGGAGCGAGAGCGACTCATATATCGGCAGCGCCGTTCGGTACCGGCGGCCCGTGCAGAGCATCACCGTCACGCCGCGCTCTTCGAGTTCTTTCAGAAACGGGGGAATCAGGCGGGGTATCTCGCGGCTGCTGGTGTGAAGCGTGCCGTCGATGTCTATTGCGAGGAGTTTGTATGTCATTTCTTTGCGGAAATCCGGAACCACGGATGCACACTAATCAAGGACCGGTTCTATTCTACGAATGCAAAAGGATGACAGTCACCAATCTACGCCCCGACTTTCGCATTGCAAAAGGATGACAGTCACTAATCTACGAATCTCCCCCGACAAAGTCGGGGTCGATTCCGTAATTAGTGACAGTCACCTTTTGCGTCTATCTCGGTGACAGTCACCTTTCGCGTTTCACAAGGGCACCGTTTCGATTTTCTTGAAGAGTATGTCGGGTTTGTTCAGTTCGTGTCCTTCGGCCAGAAGGGGACTGCCCAGCCGGTTCCAGGCATCAGGGGTCGGAGCCGTCTCCCCGGCCAGGCCGAGCATATTCCACAATCTTGCGGCCGTATGCGGCATATACGGATGTGTAAATATCGCCAGCGCCGCGCATAATTCGAGGCACTGCGCAATCGCGCCGGCGCAGCGCTCCTTGTCCTCTTTGCGCAGGACCCACGGTTTTTCGTCGTCGAAGAATTTGTTGCCCCAGCGCCCGAGGTTCAGCACCTCGCGCAGCGAATCCCTTATGCGAAACGCCTCCAAGTGCGCGTCAACCTTCTCCCTCGTCTCCGCAATCCGCTTCATAACCGGCGCGTCGGCGGAAACGCCCGCGGGCATCCTGCCCTTGAAATACCTGTGTGCGAAGGTCTGTATGCGGTGGTAGAGATTGCCGAAGACGTCGGCCAGGTCGTCGTTGTTCTTCGCGGCGAAGTCCTCCCACGTGAAGTTCGCGTCTTTCGCTTCGGGCGCGTTGATGGTCAGGTAGTAGCGAAGCGGGTCGGCCGGGAATTTCTCCAGGTATTCCGGCACGGTGATGGCGTTGCCCCTGGTCTTGCTGCCCTTTTCTCCGCCGAATGTCAGGAATTCGTTCGCCGGGATGTTCGACGGCAGGATGAAGTTTTCCTGTCCCATCAGCATCGCAGGCCAGACGAGCGCGTGGAAGACGATGTTGTCCTTGCCGATGAAGTGTATCAAATCACAGTCGTCGCTCTGCCAGTAGTCGCGCCATTTTTCAGGCTCGCCCTTCTCGCGGAAGTATTGCTGCGTGAACGTGAGGTACCCGATGGGCGCGTCGAACCAGACGTAGAGCACCTTGCCCTTCGCCTCTTCAAGCGGCACGGGCACGCCCCAGGCGATGTCGCGCGTGATTGCGCGCGAGCGCAGGCCTTCGCCGAGCCAGCCCTTTGCGAAGTTGACGACGTTGTCGCGCCAGCCCTTTCTTCCTGCGAGCCACTCCTTCAGCGGCTCCTGGAATTTCTCCAGTTCAAAGTACCAGTGCCTTGTTTTCCTGACGACGGGCGGGCTCTTGCAGTCGCGGCAGTACGGGTCCTTCAGTGCGAGGGTTTCGTACCACTTGCCGCAGTTTTCGCACTGGTCGCCGCGCGCGCCGCCCGTTCCGCACGACGGGCAGGTGCCCAGGACGTAGCGGTCGGGCAGGTAGCGCTTGCACTGTTCGCAGTAGAACTGGTCGCCCTCCTTCTCGACGATATAGCCCGCCTTGTGGAGATTGAGGAAGAACTGCTGCGAGTTCTTCGCGTGTTCGGGTACGGAGGTGCGGGAGTAGATGTCGAAACTGAAGTCGAGTCCGCGGAAGGCCTCGATGTTTTTGTTGTAATACTTGTCTGTCAACTCGCGCGGCGTCAGTCCTTCCTTCTCCGCCGCGATGGTTGTGGGCACGCCGTGGTCGTCGTTGCCGCAGACATAGATTACGTCGTCGCCGCGCAGTCTGCGCCAGCGCGCGTAAACGTCCGCCGGCAGATACGCGCCCGCGATGTGCCCCAGGTGCACAACGCCGTTCGCATAAGGCAGCGCGCTCGTCACGAGATATCTCTTAGCCATAAACTCTCCGGGAAATGCGAAATTTTTTCTCAGATGGCGAAATGCAATAATTTTCACAGCATCGCAGTCTGGTCCAACATCTGAAAAGGATTATATCAACCGCCGGAAAACTCGCAAGGCGGAAAACCGCGAGGCGGGGAGCAGGAGCCGAAGTGCCGCCCGTACGGGTCCGCCTCAGGCGGACTAAGGAGCGCAAAAGGATGACAGTCACCAATCTACGAATCGCGCTCGCGTTGCAAAAGGTGACAGTCACCAATCTACGAGTCTTGGTCGCAACGCTCCCTCGACTCCGTAATTGGTGACAGTCACCTTTTGCGTAGTCACCTTTTGCGCTGTAATCACGGCGCAGAGGGACAGTCCCCTGCGTATAAAACAAAACGTCATACAAAGGGGTACGCCCCTTCGTATGACGTTTCTTTTTTGTCCGCTGCGGCGGAGTGACTTTACCTATTCTTCGGTCCAGCCGTATGGTTCGCACACGCGGAAACCGTAGTTCGCGTCGCGCCAGTCGGGCAGCGTCCAGGCGCGGTTTGCGCCGCGCGGAGTCCACATCGTGTTGCTCCACGAGCCGCCGGCCGCCAGGAACAGCCGCCAGTTCCACTCATCTTCGGAATCGCGGTCGTATAGCGTGTGGTCTTCGGTTTCGTAATCTTCGCGCCAGTAGTTCAGACACCACTCCCACACGTTGCCGCGCATATCATACAGGTTCCACGAGTTCGGCTTTTTCGTGCCGACTTTGTGGGCCGCGCCGCTGGAATTGGCCGCGAACCAGGCGTAATCGCCCAGTCTTTTGTATGCCTGCTCGTATGACTCGTCCTTCTTCTGATACCAGAACCAGTAGGAACCGCCCGTGCGACAGGCGTACTCCCACCGCGCCTCGGTCGGCAGGTCCGCGCCGAGCCACTTTGAGAACGCGCGCGCGCCGTGCCAGGTCACGCCGACGACCGGCCTGTCCTCCCAGTCCTTCGCGGGATAGTACTTGCCGTTATCGTATCGGATGCCGCACCAGTCCTCATTGTAGACGACCCACTTCGAGCCCCATTCTTCCTTGTTCCCTTCCTCGTTCAGGAAGACGCAGTACTGTTTGTTTGTCACCTCGTACTTGCCGATATAGTAGGGCCGCTTAATCTCCACCCAGTAGCGATTTTCCTTTTCCTTCTTCCACGTGGCCGTGTGCTTGTCCCTGTACATCCGGTACTTCCCTGCGGGCACAAGCACCATTGCAACGCCGGTCTTCTCGTGCATGATTTCCTTCCACAGACCGGTATTCGTGTCCTTTCCGGCGGTTTCATACGGGCTGTAGCCCTGCGGCAGTTCTTTCCACCACGGCGTATAGCCATCCGTGTCGGCGGCCCAGTGACGTTCCTGCGTCCACGAGGCACAGCCGACAATGCCGCCCAAAAAGAGCACGATGACAAGATAAAGCAGAATAGATTTGAGGTTCCCCATGTTACTCCTCCGCAAAAAGGGGTCAGAAAAGACAACACGCCTTCAAAGGCGTCCGAAGAGTGGTAATAAGCACGGATTGTCGATACGCGAAATGCTCAAGAAACGAGTGTACGCGCTTGGCGTGAATAATCATCTAAACCTATCGGCAGAGAGAATCGAAAAAATTAGACAAATGCCCAAAAACCTGAAGCCCGCGCCCCGTTTTTTGCGCATATTCGTCTTCTTATATGGAGGGACCCCGCCCGAACCGTGAACTAAAGGGGTCTGACCCCTTTAGTTCACGGTTTGCTGAAACGTGTGTGTGGTTTGCGGTTAGGAGGAGAAAATGAAAATGCGCTCCGACGGGGAACTGCTTAACCTGCTGAAAAAGACCGCCCGCGGCCTGGGCGGGCGGGCGCTCTCTATCAAGGAATTCCATCGCGCGACCGGCATACAGCCCAGCGTCATCAAGAAACGCTTCGGCACCTGGAACAAGGCCGTCGCAAGGGCCGGCCTCCGTCCCACCCCGCCCTACAAAAGAGTCCGCGATGACCCGCTCGGCAGACTGTATCTGAAATGCAGGCACAGGGCAAAGGCGAATTCAAAAGGGAAAATCAAAAATTCAAGAGCGAAAACTCCTGTGTTGCTCGGGCGTGCGTCGGGGAGTGCCGTGATGCCGTTCGAGCCGCGCTCCGAGTCCGGCGTGGTGCTGTTGTTCGGCGCGCTTGCGGAGAAGTTGTGCTTCCGCGTAATCAAGGTGGACAAGGGTTTCCCGGATATGATTGCGTGGCGGCGCCTGCCGCAGACCGAGCACTGGCAGCAGGTCCGCGTCGAGTTCGAGGTCTGCTCCCGTAATTACATCACTCACGGACATCCACTCCTGCCGCGCGGGCTGCCCGCCGACGTCATAATCTGCTGGGAGCACAACTGGCCCGACTGTCCCATTGAGGTCATCGAACTATGCAAACTTGCCGGTGCGTGAAACGCGGGAATTGAAATGTGTTAAGAAGCAGACCCCGATCAACCCCATCGGGACGGAGTGAGAAACGGTTCTATTCTACGCCCCGACTTTCGCATTGCAAAAGGATGACAGTCACCAATCTACGAATCTCACTCGCCAGGCTCACTCGATTCCGTAATTGGTGACAGTCACCTTTTGCTCCGTAATTGGTGACAGTCACCTTTTGCGTTGTAATTAGAACCGTTCCTGTTGCCCGCGGAGCGAAGTCCCGACCCGTCGGGAACGCCTTTTGTCGGGGCTGCCTTACTTTGACCATTCACCCCCTACAGGCGGCCTTGAATGGCCGCTTTCACCTTTGACCTTTTTTGAACCGCCAAGCAAGCCAAGACTTGTCCGCCGACGGTTTGTGGCGGAACGCCAGGAAAACTTGAAACCTGAAACTTGAAACCAATTCTTTCAGGGGCTTGCATTTTACGGCGCTTTCGAATAAACTAACGGGCGAACGGATGACAGCCGCCAGTCTGTGCCCCGGCTTTCATAATTGAAGATGACTGTCGAGGCCTTGATTGACGGCGGTTATACCGTGCCCCGGTAGCTCAGCAGGACAGAGCGTCGGTTTCCTTCGAAAGAGGGACCCGGCCCGGTAACGGGCCGGTGCAAATCGGGTGAATTCGGCGAAACCCTCCCCCGCCCCTCCGTATACGGGCAGGAAAGGCAACGCCGAGCCAAGCCGGTCGACCGGGCCCGTAAGGGCACGGAAGTCGGGACAAGGCGGCAACGCCGTGTCCTGTCTTCCGGAAGTAGGCCGGAAGGTGTAGAGACCAGGGCGTGAGGTCGCCGGGCCGATAACCGCCCCTCGAGCGCCCGACACCCGTCTGAGAATGCCAGGGGGACCGGCTCGTTTGTCGGAGACAGTCCCTCGGCTCGTCGGCGGGTGATGACATGGTCCAGCCCCGTGCGAAAGCGCGGGATAACTGAAACCGAAGGCCACAGGTTCGAGCCCTGTCCGGGGTATTTCTTGGAAGACATCAGGAAGGGTGAAAATTTATCTCGCCCTTTCCCGTACGGGTCAGGGTCGAGGGAGACCGTACCGCAGCACCGTTTCAAGTCTCAGGTTTCAAGTTTCAGGAGGCAAATGACGGTTTGCCTGAAACCTGTAACCTGTAACCTGAAACAGTGTGTTTTCGGGTAGAGGGCACGGTCTTTCCTGCTTTGCTACTCTACTGCTTTGTTACTTCATTGAGACAACTATGGCAAAGAAACAGAAAAAACATCATATAAGCCGCGCTACGGAAAAACCGGACAGACTGGTTGAAATCGGCGAGCGAGCGCTTTCGTTCACGCGAACTCACATCGTATGGATAGCGCTCGTGGTGGTGGCGGTCGTGGTGGGCATCGTCGTCATCTCCAGACTCGTCACCAGCGCACAAGAGGCCGAAGCCGCAAGGTTTGTGAAATTGCACCGGTTCGAGGAGGAAGAACTCTATACGGCGCTGGGCTACAAAGAGTTACCCGCCAGTGCCGAGGAGAATGTCGCAAAGGCCGAATCCTACATCGACCGGTTCCGTGCCTTCGCACAGGAAAACATCGACGACGAGAAACTGGCTCCGCGCATCCTGTACACGCTGGCGCTGAACTCGCTCCTTCTTGCCCGGGAATACTACAACGAAGATATGGCCGAGCAAGGAATCTGGGCCTGCGACGAACTGATAAACAAACATTCAGGCTCCAAAATAGCCGGCGCCCGGGATTTCCTCACGCGCCTCAACCGCATCGTGGTCCTCCGCGAGCAACTCCAGGACCTCCGCAAAGAACTGGCCGGTATCGAGGACAACTTTGACTCTGAAGGGCTATGGAAGGAGCCGGAGGAAAAACCGGAAGAGGAAAAAACCTCCGAAGATGAAATAGACGATGAGCCCGGGCAAACGCGGCCCGATACGGGCGATGAGACGACTCCGCCCGCAGACGGCGGCGACGCCGCGCCGTGAGCGCCGGGGCGGAAGAGCATCCACATTCGGGCAACCAAAGGGGTCTGACCCCTTTGGTGTCCGGATGGTTTTTTAGAATTGTGCCGAGAAAAAATTCTCACGGTGACAGTCACCAATCTACGAATCTTACTCACCAGGCTCGTTCGATTCCGTAATCGGTGACAGTCACCTTTGCGCCTTTTCGCGAAATACCGAGGCTGATTCACCTTGTCCAAACAAGAAGACGTTTTCGGCAAAAGAATTTTCATAGTCTCCGAGAACGACGCAGGCAGGCGCATCGACAGGTACCTCGCCCTGCGCCTCTCCTCGTTCTCGCGCACCCTGATACAGAGCCTCATCAGGGACGGCCGCGTGACCATCGACGGCGCGCCGTGCAAGTCCAATGCCCTCATCAGCGGCCACCAGGTCATCGTGTTCAGCCTCGCGCTGCCCAGCAACTTCGACATCAAGGGCGAACCGATTGACCTCGACATCCTGTATGAGGACGAACACATCATCGCGGTGTGCAAACCGGCCGGCCTGGTAGCCCATCCGGCTCCGGGACACTTCGAGGGAACGCTCGTAAACGCTCTTATACATCACTGCGATTCCCTGTCCGACATCTCCGGCCAGCTGCGCGCCGGCATCGTGCACAGGCTGGACAAGGACACATCCGGAGTGATGGTGATGGCCAAGACCAACCTGGCGCACGAAAGCCTTGCGCTGCAGTTTCGCGAACGGACGCTCCAGAAAGAATACGTCGCCATCACCGAAGGCGAGTTCCGCTTCGACGCCGACACGATAGACCTGCCGCTCGGGCGGCACTTCCGCGACAGAAAAAAAATCGCCGTCCTGTTCGGCGGCGGAAAGGAATCCGTCAGCCGCTACCAGGTAAAGGAAAGATTCGACGGCTTCACCTTCGTCGAAGTAGCGCCCAAGACCGGACGCACGCATCAAATCAGGGTCCACCTGAAATCCCTGGGGAATCCCGTCATCTGCGACGGCTATTACGGGAAAAGACGCAGGATACGCCTGGCCGACATCGTGCCGAAGGAACAGGCCGGCACAATACCGTGGGAAGAACTGAAGACCGTGCTGATGAACAGGCAGGGCCTGCACGCGCACCGCCTGCAGTTCACCCATCCCGCCAGCGGGAAAGAGATGGAACTGCACGCGCCCTACCCCGACGACTTCAACTGCGTCCTCGACGCCCTGCGCAAGTGGCGCAAAAAATAGGTCAAAGGTGAAAGCGGCCATTCAGGGCCGCCTGTAGGGGGTCACAGGTCAAAGTAACACATTGAGAGGAGAGAATTATGAGGAAAGTGGAACGTTTTACTGATTTGGAAGTTTGGCGAAAGGCTCATTCGTTGTTTCTCGACATCTTCAATGCTTCAAAAGAATCCGGAAGTCACCCTGCTTTTCGTGTCCTGACAAACCAGATTGTTCGCAGCACCGGGTCAATTGGTGCCAATATCAGCGAGGGGCATTTTTTCTTCCTCAACTCGTGAATATATTCGATACCTGAACATCGCCAAACGCACGACGGCGGAGTCCGAGAACTGGCTGTATAAGATGCGCGACGTGGGCATAATCGACAAGGGCAAGTGCAACGGTTTTGTGGGACGATGCATAGAAATCCAGAAGATGCTTTCCGGCCTTATCAAATCCCTGCGGCGTTTTTCTGCAACGGAAAAGGAATAACAATTCTGGTCGCTCCGCTCGGCCTTTTTTACTTTGACCTTTCACCTTTAGGGGTATTTACTTGACTCCACATCCCCCAAGGGATTGTGGTCTTATCAAACAGGAAAACGGGGTTGGTTCCATGTGTTGAACCGCCGTTCCATCTCCAGCATGGTGCATGGATAATCTTCTCTCATGG
>JBDRIB010000178.1:0-10921 GCA_043816375.1 Planctomycetota bacterium
GCCTGTTCGGAAACGAGGGGTTTGGCGGCAAGTCGGGTAACGGCGAAACCGCCTCCGGTGCGAGTCAGTTCCACCGCTTTTATCTCACGAGACCCGATGTCCAGGCCCAGAATGCTCTGGTTCTTTTTGCGAAACTGAAACATTGCCTTTCCCGTTCAGGAAGGAACTGCTTCTCATACCACCCGTCTTACCCCTGCCAAACCAATCAAGGCAAAAGGGCTGACGATATAGAAATGAAAGTGATAAACGTGGAAAGATGAAAAACGGATTTGAATATCGGCCGGTTAGTCTGTCATTTAGCAATATAATGCAACTCTTGTATCGGCTCGGTGCAGCCGGTTATTTAGCAAAAACAGAAAAATCTTGCCCGTCCGCTTCCGAAGAAAAAACGCGAGCAAAAAGGGGCGGCCGCATTTTTTCGAGTTATGAGCGGCAATTGACAGACGCCGCCCGGTCTGCTATCCTTCCGCCCCGGGCAGCAGCGAACGGTGACTGTCACCGCAAGAGAATCGTTCCTTAGATAAGCAAATTGCAGGCTGGACAAAACTTCGTTTCAAGTTTCAGGTTTCAAGTTACAGGTAACGAAAAACGGTTTTACCTGAAACCTGAAACTTGTAACCTGAAACAGGCCTCTTCCGCTGCGAGAGGTACGCTTGCGAACCTTTCCTTATATTCGCGGAACTTGTGTGCTTGGCCCTGTGCGGCAAAGAGAATCCTATGAACGACAATACGCCCAACCTTAAGGCCGCCGTCGAGGCGCTGCTGTTCGTCGCCGAAGCGCCGCTCAGCACCGCCAGAATCGCCGAGGCGGCCGGCAAACCCGTAGCCGAAGTGCGGCGAATCGTCACTGAACTCACCGAAGAATACCACCGGGACGAGCGCGGTTTTCGTATCGAAGAGATAGCCGGCGGCTACCAGATGCTTACCGACCCGAAGTATGTCGACTACATCAAGACCCTGCACCGCACCACCGAGATATCCAAACTCACCCCGGCGATGCTCGAGACACTTGCCATCGTCGCATACAGACAGCCGATACTGCGCGCCGACATCGAGGCGATTCGCGGCGTTCAGGTCGGACCGATACTGAGGAGCCTGATGGAGAAGGGACTGGCAAGAATCGCCGGCAGGGCCAACACCATCGGCAAGCCCTTCCTCTACGGCACGACGCGCAAGTTCCTCGAACATTTCGGCCTGAAATGCATCGAAGACTTGCCAAAAGCCGAAGAACTCAACCCGCCGGAAGCATAGCCAACTCAAAAAAACATCATCCGCATAGTGCCTTGTGAAATATTTGATGCCCGTGTTAAAAAAGGAACGAGTGAGGTGACTGTCACTAATTACGGAGCGCAGGCCCGATTTATCGGACACAGCTCGTAGATTAGTGACTGTCACCGATGCTGCACCCGCCGCAACCCCTGTATCTCATTTCCCCTTCCGGATTTTCCCGATTCGTGATAAAGTAGATGGAGTGAGAGAACCGGAGGCGGTCCAACTTGGATAATCAAAAAGAACGCACAACCGTAATACGAAATCGAACCCGCGGGAAACGTCCCGCCAGGATATACGGCCTGTCTGTCGCGATTCTCGGCGCCGCAGGCATCGTGTTTTTCGCCGTGGTGCTTGAGTACCTGGCTTACGATACGGCGCTGGCCAACACCCAAAAATACGGAGAGGCCTACGATGTGATATACAACATCGATACGCTGGCCTACGGGCTGCTGGGAATCGTCAGCCTTGTAATAACGGTAGCGGGAATCGGACTGATGAGACTGGAGCGCTGGGCGATTGACTGCGTGTGGATATGCGGGCTGATATATGTCGTGGTGCTGTGGGTCTTTCTCATAGTAAGGGACTGGCTGACCATGAGTCTGTTGAAGACGACGGAAGTGACGTGGGGGGAGATGACGGTGCCTTTTGTTATGTCGCTTGTCGGCGGGCTGCTTTTCATAGTCCCGCCCCTGCTCCCGGTCATCAGGGGACCTGTAAACAGGTGAACCCGGGGCATCTTCGTGTATAGAAACAAATTTATCGCGAAGTACCGAAGGGAAAAGCGCGCGCTGGTCGCCTACGGCGTCGTGGTTGTAATCGCCGGGGCGACGGGGGCCTTCTTCTACAGTTTCGATTTCATCCAGGCGGTAATCGACGCCATCGACGCCGCGGGCAGAGCGGTAGAAAGCGCAACGGGGGAAAATATTATCAAACCCGAAAAGACGGGCGCCGGAGAGGAAAAGGGCTACGAACTGGCGGTGCTGGTTACCGGTATGCTGGAGGTGTTCTGGCTGCTTATCGTCGTGACAGGCCTGAGCATCATCAGGCGCAGGTCCTGGTCTCTCAACGCAGCGTGGATATGCGGCCTGGCTTCCATCCTGGTGCTCGCGATAAAGATTATGGAAACCTTCCCTCCCCGTCTCAGTCCCTCGATGGCAATCCCGCTGATACTAATCATTCCCCCGTGCTTTCCCTTCCTGCGCCGCAGCCTCCGCCCGGGCATCGGTTACGGGGAAGACGAACTGTAAGCCCGGGGACAGGCCCCTCCGGTGTCCATCTTCACTGCATTGACAGCCCCCCCGCGCCCTGCTATATTCCGCCGGTTTCGCCAGAGAGGGGAAAAGCCTTTGCCGCAGCGCAAGCGTGAACAATCATATACCGAGCAGTCCAGGGACCTGTTGAACAGTCTCGTGCTCGTGCTGCCGCTGCTGGCGGTTTACGAGGCGGTCCTGTTTGCCAGCGGCACATCGCTCAGAAACAAGTTCGATTTCCTGAGCAGTATCATCGCCCAGATGGGTGAATACGGGCTGGTCATTTTCAACACGGCCCTGATGATTGTCGGCGGCGCGGCAATCGCCGTGCTCGGCAGAAGAAAACGCCTCCACCCGGCCGTGCTCCTGCCGATGGCGGGCGAAAGCCTCGCGTACGCCGCGGTGCTCGGCTCGGTTGTGATGTTCCTGCTTACCTTCGCGCGCGACCTGCTCCAGACAACCGCGGGCGGGACGGACACCGCGCTGTCGGTCGGGCTGGCTCTCGGCGCGGGGGTTTACGAGGAGTTCGCGTTCAGACTCGTGCTGCTCGGGCTGTCGTTCCAGTTTCTGTATCGGGTTGTGAAGTGGCCCGCGGCGCCGGCGCTTATCACAGCGATGCTTTTCTCGTCGGTCCTCTTTTCGCTTAGCCACTTCGACAAGCCGGGCCTGGCCGACTTCGAACTGAACGCCTTTATGTTCCGCTTCGCGGCGGGAGTTCTGCTCTCCCTTATCCTGTATTTCCGAGGGTTCGGCATCGCCGTGTACACGCATGCCCTTTACAACGTGCTTCTGATAGTGGGGCCGGAATAATATGAATTCACCGCCCGCAGACAGGAAGAAAATCATCCTCGCCGTCACAGGCGCGAGCGGCGCCGTTTACGGCCTGAGAACCCTGCAGGCGCTGGCGCAGTCCGGCGCTGAAGTGTGGCTGAGCATCTCCCCCGCCGGCGGCGAGATATTACGCCGGGAGACCGGCATTGAAATTGATTTGGGAAATCCCGCGATTCACAGGCTTTGCCCCGAAGCGGGGAAATCGGTCCACTACGTGCCGTATGACAGGCTGGACGCGCCGGTATGCAGCGGGAGTTTCCTGTTCGATGCGATGGCGATTGTCCCCTGTTCGATGCGCACGCTCGGGGCCGTCGCCTCCGGTTGCGGCGACAACGCAATACACCGGGCCGCTGACGTCGCGCTGAAAGAGCGCAGACGGCTCGTCCTGGTCCCTCGCGAAACGCCTCTCAGCGCGATACATCTGCGCAATATGCTCGAACTCGCCCGCGCGGGCGCGGTCGTGCTCCCGGCCAGTCCGGGCTTTTACCACAGGCCGGACAGCGTGGATGCGCTGGTCGATTTCATCGTCTCACGGGTGCTCGACGCGCTGGGTATCGACAACAGCCTCTCCCCGCGCTGGCCCGAAAAATAGGCCCATTTTGGCCGAACATTGAAAATGATTGCTGCCATCTTCAGAGATATCAAACCGGCGCATACCGTATTTGCTCTGCCGTTCGGACTTGCCGGTGCGATACTCGCATTCCGATACTCCGGTTTTCTCACGGAGCAGGGCTTTGACCTGCGTCTGTTCGCGTGGAAGATTGTCTGGATAGTCGTGGCCGCTTTCGGGGCGCGCAGCGCCGCAATGGCATTCAACAGACTGGCGGATGCAGACATCGACGCGAAGAATCCCCGCACCGCGAATCGCCCAATCCCGGCGGGACTGGTATCGAAGAAGGTTTACGTCGTCTTCATAGCCGCGATGTCGGCGCTGTTCGTCCTGGCCTCAGGGATGCTGAATTCGCCGGCGCTGGCGCTTTCACCGGTTGCCATCGTCATCGTTTGCGGCTATTCGCTCACGAAGCGTTTCACCGCAATGACGCATTTCGTGCTGGGCCTGTGTCTCGCGCTGGCGCCGGTTGGGGCGTGGGTGGCGGTCACGGGGCAACTGACGGGGATGGAAGTTCCGCTTCTCCTGGGCGCGGCTGTTCTGTTCTGGGTCGCCGGTTTCGATATGATTTACGCCTGCCAGGACTACGAAACAGACAAGGGATTGCCGGTGCGCTCGTTTCCCAAGAGTTTCGGCATTGCAGGCGCTCTGCGGGCAAGCGCGCTGTCACACACGGCAACGGCGGGTTTGCTCGTAGTTCTGTGGGCGGTTACGCCTTCGCTTGGAATGATATTCATCGCCGGCCTGGTCCTTGCGTCGGTTTTTCTGATAATAGAGCATATTATAGTAAGGCCCGAAGACCTGAGCAGGGTTGGAACTGCGTTTCTCGCCCTGAACGGCCTGGTAAGCCTCACCCTGTCAGCCGCCATTATCCTCGACGCCCTTTTCTGCCCCTGATGAACCGGAAGCCGTTTTTTCCATACCCCAATTAGCCTCAAAAAAATCAGTACCTGGTACCAATTTATGTGTCTGCAACATATATGCTTAGACAAGAAAAAAAATGGTACCAGGTACTATTTTTTAGGGGTGTTTTCCAGGCCGTCCCTTGGATGAAGTGCGGAAAAGCCTGCCAAGTTGCTTCTCTATTCTGGCGATAAATGCCTTTCCACCCATCGGACGACCGGACTGCAGATGGCGCTCAACCTGTTGAACATCATTTTCTGAACAAGGAACACCCATCTCTTCTTTGTAGGCAAACGCATCCTCACCTTCGAAGAGAATCTCATTGAGCACCGCATCCATTCGTCCCTCAAAATGCGCCCGGGCGCTTGACCAGGCGTATTCCTCAGGTGACTTACAGAGCCCTGCTTTACAAGGGTTCTGGTCAATATACAAAGAAACTGTCCACAGGTGTTCGCCATCCTCAACCGGGTATGCGAGAAAGCGAGACTCCCACAGATGACCGCGGTATCCATATCTTTCACCGATGTATCTGGCAAAGCAGATATTTACCCCGTGCATCATTTTGCTGATAGATTTCTCGGAAAGACCGGCTCGGACCAGAATATGAACGTGGTTGGACATCAGGCAGTAGCCAACTGTGCTGCAATGGTTCTTGCCGGCATATACACGCATCAGATCAAGATATCTTTTGGAGTCCTCCTCATCACGGAAGACCGTCTGTCCGTTATTTCCACGCTGAATGACGTGATGAATAACCCCGGGCAAAATCGTTCGTGGCGGCCTTGACATATCTGCCTCCCAATGACACCCTCATTCAAGTTATCTTCCGATACCACTCCACCCTATAAAAGTCAATAAAAATTAGTACCTGGTACCATTTTTTTTCTTCGCTAAGCCTAAATCACAAAAAGAAATAAATTAGTACCTGGTACCATTTTTTTATAGGGAGAAGATGAGAAAGCAAGTCAGGGAAAATCAGTCCAGGCAGGTGCCGTTGGTGCCGACGCGCGTGAGCACGGCGAAGAAGGTCTTGAGAAGGATTTTCAGGTCAAGGAGAAGCGAATAGTTCTTAACATAATAAATGTTGAGAAGGCTTTTTTCGATGAAAGATAGTTCGTCCCGCCCGGAGACCTGGGCCAGCCCCGTAATCCCCGGTCGCACGTTGAGCGTCATCCGCTCAAGGTCGTCGAATTTTTCCACTACATGGGGTATCACCGCGCGCGGTCCCACCAGGCTCATATCGCCGACAAGCACGTTGAACAACTGGGGCAGTTCGTCCAGCGAGTAACGCCTCAGAAAGCGCCCCAGGCGCGTTATGCGCGGGTCATCAGGTTGCGTCAACTTGGAGCCGTTTTCCGCTCCTTTGTACATCGTGCGGAGTTTAAGCACCCTGAACCGCGCGCCGTCCTGTCCAACCCGCTCCTGCGCAAAGACCGGAAACCCGCGCGACGTCAGCCAGATGCAGAAGAATGTGACAATCAAGACCGGCGAAAGCGCCAGAAGCAATACGGCCGAAATCACAACGTCTATCAGCCGTTTGAAAAGCGCGCTCACACCTTCTATCTTCGGACTGCCGAAATGGATAATAGGCACGTAGTTCAGCAAATCCACCCGCGCCTTGCTTGCTATCATATCGAAGAGGCTCGGAATAAGCCGGTAGCGTATCCCGCGCATCTCGCAGTGGTGAATTATCTGTATGTTTTCGTCGTAGGACAGCGCCGAGTTGTCCAGCATAACTTCATCCACCCCGGCCTCTCCCACAATGTGGACGAATTCATCGGTCGTGCCCAGGCAGGCCATCCTGTGTTCGTCGTGAATCTCCTTCTCGCTCACACCCTTCAGGTAACCTATTATTTCGTATGAAGGATTCTCGTTGCAGCGTATCCGCTCCAGCGCGCTGTCGCCGACTGCGGAAACGCCGATGAGCAGCAGCCTTTTGGTGCCGAGCAGCGCGGACAGTCTTCTCTGATAATGTGCCCGGACTGCAAGCCTCCAGATGCACAGCATCAGGGAAACGATAAACGGCGAGAGAATCATCACGCCCAGAGGAAGGCTTGCAACATAAACGCGAAACGCATACGCGGCCACTATCATCAACGCCGCGGCCAGAAAAACCGCCTTGATAATATGAATGTACTCCTCAATCTTCTCGTTGTACCAGTTGCGGCGGTACAGGCCGAACGCGAAGAATACGGCCGCCGGAATCGTCAGCGCGTAACTGAACAGCAATCGCCCAGTGTTGAAATCAAGCAGGTCGCGATATGATTCAAAGTTGCCCAGCGGCGGCGGCCCCAGAAACCGGACATAGAACGCCGCAATTATGCCGAGATTGAAAAGGACAACGTCCACCAGAAAGGCAAAAATGAGATGTGGAATCCCTTCGAAGCGCCTCAGTTGCTGTTCAGGTTTTTCCCTGCGTTCCGGGGGGCGCGGAATGGCAAGTGGTTTTACGACCGTTTCCCTGACAGGGGTGTGTGTTGAGACTCCCATAGCCCCTTGCTTTTAACTCTGTTTTCCCCCTCTCTTCACCCGTTTCTTTTCTTCCACTATTTCGGCAAACACATTTCCGTTCTTGAATAAATCCGATTTTTTCTGCTCGGGCAATCTGCCGGTCACTCGCGCATACAAATCTTCGCCCAGCGCACCCCGCGCCAGACACAACGCGCGCCATCGCAAGGCCCTCCCCAATAAACCCGACAGAGGCCGCCTGATTGCCCGCGCCAGAAAGTCCGCCCCCGTCCCGCCCGTCACGGGCAAACGCTTCACGAGAAAAGGCAATCGCCCGGCGCGGTTCGTCCCGACATCCGAGCAAAACACATATTCGTAACCGGCGCGGCGCGCAGCGCTCAATACTCCCGCATCGTATCGTCCGCCCGGAACGCTGAGCGCCCGCACGGGCGCGCCGAGTTTGTCCTCCAGCAACCGCCGCGAGCGGACCAGTTCATCGTGCAATTCGCGCCTCTCCATCAGCGTCATAAAACGATGCGACCGGCCGTGCGACTGAATACTCATCCCGGCCTCGCACATCTGACGCAACTGCCGCCACGACAGACAGCCGTTCTGCCCTATCTCACCGACCGTAACGAAAAACAGCGCGCTCAACCCGGACTCCTCAAGAACGGGAAGGGCGTCGGTGTAATGCGTCCGGCAGGAGTCATCGAAGGTGAGAAGACAACCTGCCTTCGCTCCATTATTGCCGCCTTTCAAATCAAACGCAGCGCCTGCAGAAACGAACGCGCCGCCCGCCCGGCGAAGCGACGCGATGTGCTCCCTGAGCGCGTCAGCCGTAACCGCATATTTTCGCGCCTCCGCGTCGCAGGCGGAAATGTCTTCCGCTGCACGGAAGACGCCGTGATACATCAGCACAAGCAGGCGGCTACGCATTCCCCTTTACCTCCACGGAACCGCACGGCCACAACACACTCGTTCGCCGCAGGAAAAATTTGAACGGCGCGGCCGCGGCGGCCGCCTGCAACACGATAAAGGTATAAAGGTGGCACAAAGCCGTTTTCTGCAAAACCGCCCCGCACGCGGCCAGCCCGTATACCGCCGCCTGGGTCAGCAACAGCGCAACCGCAACAGTGCCGCCGCCGGCAGCCCATACCGCCGAGAGCAAACCGAACGCAACCAGCAAAAACGGCGAGAGCAGACGCAGTATCTTGTGAGACAACGCCATCAGCCAGATCGGCCCCGCAAAAGGCAGCAACACCCCCGGCGCTCTCGAAAACGCCTGGTAGTTGCCCGCGAGCGTGCGCACCTTGCGCATAAACTCCCTGTTCCCCCCCGTCGCTTCCTGCTCGAGACAAACCGCCCCGGGCTCGATTACCGCCCGCCTGCCCCGCCTTATCACATCGAGCGGAATCGCCAGGTCGTCCAGAATCGTGTCCGGCTCAAGCGGCCGCATCAACTCACGGCGCACCGCGAACAGCGCCCCCGTTGCGCCCACTGACGAATGAACACGCGATTCGCAACGACGAAGGAAATTCTCGTGCCGCCTGTACAAACCCATACTCCTGTCAACGCCGGACCGCCCCGGGTGCCTTATGACGCCGGAGACACAACCGACATCCTCATCCGCGAAATTTGACATCAGCGCCCGAACGGCGTTCCTGCGCAGCAGGCCGCTGGCGTCGGTGAATACAATCGCGTCGCCCCCCGCCTCCGCCAGACCGCGGTTCATCGCAAGCGGCTTGCCCGCCCTGTTCGGAAGCGCGATGACGCGCAGCCTGTCACCGGCAAAACCCTGCGCGATTTCAACGGTCCTATCCGTGCTTCCGTCGCTCACCACAATCACATCGAGCCTTTCGCGCGGATAATCGGAGTCCAGTACGCTGCGTATCTTGTGCTCAATATGCGCCTGCTCATTGTGCGCCGGTATTATCACCGTCACCGGCGGCGTGCAGTTTCCCCTGCTCACCGGCCTGGGAAAAAGCGCCGCCCACAGCCATACGACCGCCGGATACAGCAGATAGCAGTATGCCGTCAAAAACCCGATTGCAAACAACGCATAAATCACGTCCAACTCCCCCATCGCCAAACCGTGAACTAAAGGGGTCTGACCCCTTTAGTTCACGGTTTGAAAGTGTAGACCTTCAGCAACAGGCCGCGATACTTCTCAATGTTTGAATCGACGGGAACTTCGTACAGGAACCGGGCTCGCGTCTCGTCCTTCAGGACCTCGCTCAACAGCATCGTTGCGCGCCCGGCCTCACCGCCGTCGAAGAGATTCCTGTCTTCAACGATAATGTGCCTGACTCCCTTCTTGCACAGCACTTCCACAACATCCTCCGCCGAGGATACCTTCGTCTCCGTTCCGTACTTCGCCATTATCTCGGTGCTGAAAAGGTCCCTGCTTGCCCGCGATACGGCCACGGAGCGGGACGGGTCGTTTTTGCGGACGAAAAAGATGAAATTCCCGTTAAGGTATCCTGAGAAAAAGACGGTGCCGTCGCGCTGCTCCAGCAGGACCCTCTTAGCCGCCTGTTCGTAACCTCGCACGTATTCCTTCCGTGTCGTCGCGGCCTCAAGAAGCCCGTGCAGCAACAACAATACAATCAGCCCCCAGGCAACAACAAAACCCGCCCGCGAGGACTTCGTTATCCTGCCCGCGAAAATGCCGAGATTTCGTATCCCCACGACAAGCAGCGCAACCAGAGGCGGCACCCAGAAAATGATGTGCCGCGAATCCTTCTGGGACATCGCGCTGAAAAAGACAAAACAGCAGACGGCCTGGCAGACAAAAAACAACATATTTCGGTGACTGTCACTAATTACGGAATCGACCCCGACTTTGTCGGGGGAGATTCGTAGATTAGTGACTGTCACCGTTGCTTTTCTCATAAAAAACACACACCACACAACACTCCCCGCAAGCGCCAGGAGCGCCGCGCCCGAAACCGCCATCGAAGGCCAGGCATACGGATTTGCGCGTGAGCCGATTTGCTTGGGCAGCGTCCGCAGGTACCACGTCCAGTCGCCCGCGGCCGCGCCGCCTCCCACCGCGTCCTTGACAAGCGTCGAGCCGTGCGTCGAAAGCGCAAACGCGTAATACCCGCCCGCGAAAACAAGCACTATCAAAACCGGCGCAATCCATCTCGCAGTAAACAACTCTTTCGCCCGGCCGGACAAAACGGCATAGACAGCGAAAAAGGGCAGAAGATATGCCGCGTGCTGTTTGGTAAGAAGCGCGGCGGCCAGAAACATCCCGCACGCAAGCGCAGGCCACTTCTTTTTCTCGTAGAGCGCGCGATAGAAATAGTACGACGCCGCCGTGCACATTGCCAGCACCGGCACCTCCAGCATCACCGCCCTGCCGTAATAGACAACCTGTGGCGTCAGCAACGCCAGCGCCGTCGCCGCGAATGCGACCGCCCGCGAAAAGCAAAGCGCGAGCAGCCGGTAGAAGTACAGCACGAATACGAGCACAAAGAAAATCACGACCGCCTTCGCCGTGACGACCGACACGCCGCCGAGCAGGAAGCCAACGCCCTCGACCGCATAAAACAAAGGCGGCCAGTGCACCAGCCCCAGTGCGGGATAGCGCTCGTAATACTCC
>JBDRIB010000179.1:0-26244 GCA_043816375.1 Planctomycetota bacterium
ACCATACACGCTCCAAGCATCCCCATTATGAACAGCCCCGCCTTGTTCTTTGATGTCCTTGTGCCGGTATGTTGCAACTTGCTCGTAAAGGAGTCGGGCAGTTTCAATTCATAGAGACCGAACATTGCCAGCGAGAGCGCGACCATAATCGCCGCTATCGCGACAAGTGCGTATGGCGAACTGAGCGCGCTTGAAAACGCGCTGCCGCCGAGCGCCGATGCCGCGCCCAGTGCGGCGTAGACGAGCGCAAACCCGGCCACATAGATTATTGACGAGGAGAGAGCGCCGAGTCTCGTCGGAGTGCCGAAAGACCGCACGATGCCCGCGGTAATCGGGATGAGCGGATAGACGCACGGAGTAAGGCTCAGGAGCAGACCGGCAGCAAAACACGCCGCAATCAAGGGTACCTGCCCCAGACTCTCCAGCCATTTTTCCTCCTCTGTCAGGAACTCCGCTTTCTCTTGTCCCGTTGCAGGCGGCTCTGTCCGGCTGCCGTCGCTCGTTGTTTGCCCGTTGCCGGGAGGCGGCGCTTCCGGGTCGTAGCCCGGACCGGGTCCGGTGGTCAGGTCGAAAGAGACGGGCTTTTCAACCGCAGCATAGCAGACAGTATCGCAGCCCTGATACAGCAGACGGCCGCGGATGCGAATTGGGTCGCCTTCTTTGCCCGTGGATTGAAATCGAATGGCGATTGCGAAATCTTCTTCAAATACTTCCACTTCATCGTCGGGGTCTTCTCCGGCGAAGTCTTTAATCAGCCTGGTTTTTGACGGGGGGGGATACAGGATGTGGACGAACTTCGCGCCTTCCATCTCGCCGGGGCGGAAGCGAATGCTGTAGGCCTTGTTCTTGTATATATGGACCCCTTCCTTCTTAATTTCGAACCTGACGATTATCGAGACGAAATCGCCGGAAGCAACGGTTTCTGATTGGAGCGGCAAGATGGTTGATTGGTATTCTTCGGGGTCGTTGCCGGGAAGGAGTTGCGCCGTCGCGGGGAATGATGCAAAGCCAAGCAGGAGAATCGCGCAGATTACGATATGCCGGACGCTGTTTGTGCGGTGGCGGTTCATCTGTAAGTCGTCTCAGGAAGTTAGATATAGCGCTATCGATGTCTGCATAGACGGAGGAACAATCTTGAAACGGTGACAGTCACTAATCTACGAGCTGGGCCCGATAAATCGGGCCTGCGCTCCGTAATTAGTGACAGTCACCTTTTGCGTTGTAAATAGAACAGGTCCACCGTAATTAGTGACACTTGTCCGCCGACGGTTTGTGGCCCCTACAGGCCACCCGTAGGGGTGGCGGAGTCACCTTTTGTCACCTTCTCCATCTCCTTTAACGACTTCACCGCGGAGAAGATTCAATAAATTCAGCGCCTCGACCGGGGTCAGATTGTGTATGTCAATTTCTTTGAGTTTCTCGACAACCGGGTGCGGGCGGGGCGAAAACAGGCTGAGTTGCATCTCCCCCGGGCGCGGCGTGCGGGGCATTGCGAACCTGGGCTTGCCGTCGATGTCGAGAGTTTCCGCCTCGAGATTCGTCAGAATAACCTTTGCCCGTTCGATAATACTTTCGGGAATCCCGGCCAGGCGCGCCACGTGAATGCCGTAACTCTTATCCGTGCCTCCCTCGACGACCTTGCGGAGGAAAATAACCTCGTCCTTCCATTCCTTCACCGCGATGTTGTAGTTCTTCACGCCCGGCAGGATGAGCGCCAGTTCGGTCAACTCGTGGTAGTGCGTGGCGAACAGGGTGCGTGCCTTGAGATTATTATGGATGTATTCCGTCACGGCCCAGGCGATGCTCACGCCGTCGAAGGTCGATGTGCCGCGGCCGACTTCGTCGAGGACGATGAGGCTTTTGCGCGTCGCGTTGTTAAGGATGTTCGCGGATTCGCTCATCTCGACCATGAAGGTGCTCTGTCCCCGGGCGATGTCGTCGGCGGCGCCGACGCGGGTGAAGATGCGGTCCGCCACGCCGATGGTCGCGCGTTTGGCCGGGACGAAACTGCCCACCTGCGCCATCAGCACAAGCAGCGCGGCCTGGCGAATGTAAGTGGATTTCCCGGCCATATTGGGGCCGGTAATCACGGCAATCATTTTTTCGTCCCCGTCCATAAGCAGGTCGTTCGGCACGAAACTCTCTTCGGTCAGCGTCTTTTCAAGAACGGGGTGACGGCCTTCGCGGATGTCGATAAGCAGGTTGTCGACCACGCGCGGTCTGACGTAATTATTTTCCGAGGCAAGTTGCCCAAGGGCGAGCAGCATATCGATGTTCGCGACGGCCGCAGCGGAACGGCGAATCTGTTCAACGTGTTCGGCGACTTTGTCGCGGACCTCGACGAAGAGTTCGTATTCCAACTGCTTTGCGCGTTCTTCGGCGTTCAGCACCCTGGTTTCGTATTCCTTGAGTTCCGGCGTGATGTAGCGTTCGGCGTTTTTGAGCGTCTGCTTGCGGATGTAGTCGGGCGGCACCTTTTCGTCGTGCGTGCGGGTGACTTCGATGTAGTAGCCGAAGACCTGGTTGAATCCGACCTTGAGTGAAGGAATGCCCGTGCGTTTTATTTCCGCGGCCTGGAAAGAGGCTATCCATTCTCTGCCGGAGCGCTGGATTGTGCGCAGTTCGTCCAGTTCGCCGTTATGTCCTTCGCGTATGAGGCCGCCGTCCTGCAACGTGTGCGGCGCGTCGGGCGCGATTGCGGAGTTGATAATGCCGGCGACCCGTCCGCTGTCCGCGATATTATCGCGCACTTCGGCGACAATCGGCACGTCCGTATCTTCAAGGTTCTTCCTTACGTCGGGCAGCAACGCCAGGGCACGGCCCAGCCCCAGCAGGTCGCGGGCGTTGCAGCGGCGGCTGCCGATTTTCGCGGCCAGCCGCTCCATATCCGTAATTTCGTGCAGCAGTTTTCGCAGTTTTTTCCGCCGCGTCGTGTCTTTGAGAAAGAACTCGACGCCGTCCTGCCTTCTCTCGATGTCCTTCACGTCACGCAGCGGAAGGGTCAGGCAGGACGCGAGCAGACGCCCGCCCATCGGCGTCATCGTCCTGTCCATTATCCACAACAGCGTGCCCTCGCGCGAAGCCTCGCGCTGCGACCGGACCAGTTCGAGGCAGCGGCGCGTGGTGCGGTCCAGGACGCAGTACTTTCCGCGGACGTGCGGTTTCAGCGACGAGATGTGCGCGAGCGAGGTGCGCTGCGTCTCGTTCAGATAGTCAATCAGCGCGCCTGCCGCGGATATGCCGCCGTCGATGTCCTCGCAGCCGAAGCCTTCGAGCGAGGCGGTCTTGAAGTGTTTGAGCAGGATGCGGTAGGCGGTCTGTCTGTCGAATACCCATTCCCTGTGCGGGGAGACGGAGCCGCCGTGTTCGCGCGCGAGTGCGTTGATACGCGGGTTGTCCGCCCCGGCGGCGCTTTCCGGCAGTATGCATTCCGCCGGGGAGATGCGCGCGAGTTCGTCGGCCAGTTCTTCCAGAGGCACGTCCTCGGCGACGAATTCTCCGGTGCTCGCTTCTACCCAGGCCAGCCCCACGACGTCTTTTCCCGGGCAGATTGCGGCCAGGTAGTTGCTGCTTTTCTCTTCGAGCAGGTCTTCTTCGATAATCGTGCCGGGTGTGATGATTCTCGTGACGCCGCGTTCGACGACGCCCTGTGCCTCGGCGGAGTCCTGCAACTGGTCGCAGATTGCCACGCGGTAGCCGGCCTTTATCATTTTCCGGACGTAGCCCTGGACGGAGTGATGAGGCACGCCCGCCATCGGCACGGCGTTCGGTCCCTTCCGGCGGGCAGTGAGGGCGATGCCGAGTACGCGGGCTGCGATTCTGGCGTCGTCGTAGAACATTTCATAGAAATCTCCCATGCGGAAGAACAGGATTGCCTCCCTGTTCTCGCGCTTTATGCGCCGGTATTGTTCCATCATAGGAGTGGCCATAGCGAAAACTCGACGAACGCGGACGTGGTGTTAATCTGGAGGGTGTAAATTTACGCAAAGGAAGGCGCAAAGTCAAAGCAAATCATTGTCTGAAGAAGAGTGTGCGCCGGATTTACGGGCGAATCAGGGAACTGTCTCTGGGCCGGGCCGTCCGGCGGTGAGTTCCCCGATTACCTTAACCAGCGTGTCGAGTTCCTGCTCCTCGCCCGCCCGTGAGAGGATTTCAACCATATACCTGATTACAGCTCCGCCTTTGCCGGTTTCTTCCAGCGGCAGGACGAGCATCTTTCTCAGGGACTTCTTCGGATCGCCTTCCGCGGAAGGATTAATGATGATAACGTATGCGCCGTATTCGGGCAGGTAACGAATCTGTTCGGGATTTTCGAGGTTCACAAGGCGGAGGACGGAGCCAATGTTCTGCCCGACGGAGATGCCGTACAGTTTGCCCTTGAAGTCCGGCAGATAGACGGCGGCTGTTACCTTCTCTTCTTCCTGCGAGCCTTTTGAGGTCATCAGCAGAATTGCATCATCGGTGAAATGCAGAAACTTCGGCTTCTGAGACGGCCGGCTGTCTTCCGAAGCGGATTGCGGGAGCGAAATTTCCGTGCAGTTCTTCCCGAGCAGTTCGAGTATGTTTGAAAGGGGCTGCCCGAGGCGCCCCTTAAGGGGGTGCTTTTCGGGGTCTCCGAGTCCCACAATCTCTTTATTGCGCAATGTGCGTATTTCGGCGATTTCTTCATCCTGATTGGTCGTAAAGCCGGCAAGCAACTCGGCTATGCAATAGTCTTTGCTCGCGCGGAGTTGCAGGTATTCTCCGGCGATTTCCCTTTGGATCGTGGGGGAAATTTCGGGCTTTATTGCCAGCAGGCACTGCGCGGCCAGGTATCGCATTAACCAGTTATCGCTCTCTTTGAGAATTTTCACATACAACGGCAGCAATTTCTCGTCCTTATGATTCCTGAGAGCCTCGGAAGCGAGTTTAACAAATAAATCGGGGTCACGCTCGTTGTCGAGCAGGGCCAGACCGACCAGGATGGAGTCCCGAAGCCTGCCTTTCTGATTTTCCGTCATTTGCTCCACGTATGACGACAGTGCGCTTATCGCGCCGAATCTCAGTTCGAACGGGGAATTCTTGCCGGTGGCAATCCGGAAAAGCGCTTCCAGCGCAAGCGGCGGGACGTTGGCCCTGACCGATTCGAAGACCCGTCTGGTGGCAGTCGGGGGGCAGTCTTCCAGGCCTTTGAAAAGAGCGTGGAAAGCGGGCTCGTGCCGTATGTTTTCCTGGATTCCGTCGATGTAGTTGTCGACGATTTCGTGAATGTCGCCTGTTTTGAATATGAGGAGTATTTCTTCGATTGCCGCATTGTTACCGATGCGTGCCAGGGCATTGAGGATTGTGGAGCGGGTTTTTTTGTTCTCGACACGGTGAAATGCTTCACGGAGGTGCGGGACAGCGACTTCGTCCTCGAACAGGCCCAATACGTATGCGGCTCTTGCAACGACTTCGGAATGGGACGACTCTGTGTCCTTGATAAACTTGTCCAGGATATCCTTGTTTTTCAGCCTCTTTACTGCATCGGCCAGTTTATCGGCTACCGTCATCCACAACTTGTCGTGCTCGTCGTCCCGCCGGTGCACCATCTCGGCGAGGCGTTCCGCCGCCGCTTCGTTGCCGATTCTGGCGAGCGCGTCCAGGGCGGCTTCTCTCATTACCATCGGGAAGGATGGTTCGCGAAAGACCTCGGCCAGCGCATCCACTGCGTCGGCGTACCGCACCTCTCCGAGTTTCTCTATCACCGCCGTGAACAGTTCCTCGTTCTGATAGGTCCGAGAGGTCAATTCTTTTGCACGCTTCAGGACGGTCGCCAGCGCGGGCGGTATCTTTTCGGAATCCATCTTGAGCAGTGAACTGGCGGCGGCCACGACAAGCAGAGAGTCGTCTACCTGCACGGCCTTGACAAGAGCATCAATGGCGCGCTCGTCCCCGTAAAGGTAAAGGCTGGCCAGTATTGTCTGCTTCAAATCAGGGGAACCGCGCGGTCCCAGCAGTGTTTCCCTGAGGACATGCCATCCCAGAGGTTCGTTAAGTTTGATGATGGACGCGACAAGGGCCTCGCACACTTCGGGAGAAATATGTGACAGACCCTCGGCCAGAGCAACGGTGGTGACCTTTCGCTGAAATTTCCAGGCGGACGAGGCACACGCCTTCCTCACATGCGGGTTGCGGCTTTTCAGACCTGTAAGCAAAAAGCACAGTATCGTATCGTCTGCGTCAGGGATATTCAATGCGAGGTGCGCTGCTGTCTCGGAGTAAAAATCTTCGGTGTTGACCTTTTCCAGCAGCACGGGCAGGGCCTTCATGCCAGCCTTAATGATATTCCTGCCCGAGTCGGTTTCCAGGGCCCGCTCCGGCGCGTTGCCGACTTCTTTAACAAGCGTTTCGAATTCCTCCTTCAATGCGGCAGACGTTTTTTCATAATCAGGGCTTGCGCTTATCACCCTGACGCGCTCCTTGAGATACTCATCCGGTTTTGCCCACTGCCCATTTACGACAATCTTGCCCTGGCATCCCTCGACTATCTCCTCGCTCTCGAGTTTCGTTTCGGCCTCCTTTATCAGGCGGCTCATTTCCTCATCATCCCTGCAGTAACTGAGAGCGACATGAGCGGTTCTCACGGTTTCCTCATAGTGTTTGCGCGCCTCGGCGTAACTTTCTTCCTCCAGAAAGAAGTCGGCCAGTTCCTTCTGACTTACGGCCTCTGCGCTCTTTTTCTCAAACTCTTCACTGGAACCGCGCTTTTCGCCGGGACACCCCGCGCACAACACTACAAGGACGCACAACAGTGCGGCAACAGACATTCTGGCTTTATTCATAATTTCTTGTATCCTGCATCCATAATCCCGGAAATTCGGACGCTTCGAGGAATCGACGCCTCCGATTCTATTTTCTGCATCCCGAAAAGTCAAAAGGTTTGGCGCGTATGTGCAGAACAACCGGCCGCCTTCCGAACCTTCAGGCCGTTTACGCACACCGGAAGATGCCGCCTCGCCAAAAATTATGGCAATCGCGGCACGGGGTCGCTATAATGAGCGCGGCGGGGGTCGGAACCTTTCGGAAATCATCAGGTTTGCGCCGTCGGCGCACCAGACAGGGAGCAGAGCAATGTTTAAGAGAATAACGGCAGCAGCGGTTGTTTGTCTTGCGCTTGTCTTGTCCGGATGCAAGGTATGGGAATCCACCAAAAGCATTCCCGGGAAAACGGCGCACGGCATATCGAACGCCTTTACCAGCATCTGCAGGGCGAGCGAGAGAAGTTACGACTGGCGCCGGACGAAGATATCGCCCGACTCAACGTATGACGTAGAGGGCGAGGAGGGGCTGAATGAATGGATAGCCGCGAATCTTGAAAACAGGGAATACCGCGGCGACCTGCCTTATGAGGTCAAGACCGGGATAGCAAGGAAGCATCTGAAGCACGTCGACCTCTTGCAGGAATTCGTCCCCAACGCATACGACAAACGCGTCGTTATGAAAAGTGACGACGAGGCCTGGCAGGGCGAGGTCTTCTGCGCCCTGAACGAAGGCGGAAAGATTGTCCTGGAAATTGAGGGCCCGAAGACAATTTTCATTCTCAGCATGCTCGGTATCTCGCGCGACAGGGCTCTGACAAACGTGCGCAAATACATTTACAAAATCACCGACGAACAGGGCGCCGAGCGTTACGTGCCCGCCCCCACCACACGCGCAAAAGGGCTGTGGTTCTATCACACCCGGGCGGAGTCCGGCAGTATGCCGCACGTTTTCGTGCTGGAGGTGCCCGAAGGCCGCCACACATATACTCTGGAGTTTCTGTTCAACAGCGGAGAAGGCGATATATTGTTGAAGTTTCTGGAACCCTGCGACGACTGATTTCGACCCCGCCGCGACACAAATGCAAACGCTTTGGGATTTACTATGTCCCAGGAAGATTATTACGAAATACTCGGAGTCTCACCGAACGCCAGCGACGAAGAAATCCGCAAGGCATATCGCCGCCTGGCCAAGAAATATCATCCCGACCGGAACAAGGGCGACGCTGCGGCCGAGCAGAAATTCAAGGATATCTCCCGCGCTCATGAGACGCTGGGCGACAAGAAGAAGCGCGCCGAGTACGATAATTTCCGCAAAATGGGGGCGACCGGCTTCGGCGGGATGGGCTTCGAGCAGTTCCGCCAGTACGGCTTCAAACCGGGTGCGGGGGCGCAGCAGGGCAAGACCTTCCGATACGAAGACCTCGGCGGCGGCGTCGGCGACCTGTTCAAAGAGTTTTTCGATTTCGGCACGACCGCGCGTTCCGAACAGTTCGGACCTCAGAAGGGCCAGGATGTTTACCTGCGCATTGACATCGACTTCGAGACATCAATACGCGGCGGCACCACACGCATCAGCCTGCCCGTGGAGGATGTGTGCGCGCGCTGCAAGGGCAGCGGCGCGGAACCCGGCACGAAGACAAAAAAGTGCCCCACCTGTCACGGACGCGGGAGCGTTGAATCGGTGCAGGGCGAGTTCGCATTCAGCAGACCGTGTCCCAATTGCTACGGACGCGGAAAAATCGTCAAGAGCCCGTGCAAGGCGTGCCTCGGTGCCGGCATCGTGCGCCGGAAGAAGCGCATCTCCGTCAGGATACCGCGCGGCGTCGCCGACGGCGCCAAGATACGCGTGCACGATATGGGCAAGCCCGGCATCGCCGGCGGAAAACGCGGGAACCTGTATCTGAGAATACACGTCGGCCCCCACAAAATCTTCAAGCGCAAGGGCAACGACATATATTCCGAATGCCCCGTTGGTTTTGTCCAGGCCATACTCGGCACGAAATTATACGTTGAAACGCTTAAGGGCAAAATAAAGATAATGATTCCCCCCGGCACGCAGCCCGGAACTAAACTCAGGCTCCGCGGCCACGGCGTAACCACCGACAGCACACGCGGCGATCACTATGTTACCGTAAGCGTCCAATTGCCCCGCAACCTTTCCGAGAGGCAAAAGGAACTCCTTCAGGAATTCGCAAAGTCGGACGGGGACAGGTGACTCCGCTTCGCTCCGCAGACAACAGGCAACTCGGTGACTGTCACCAATTACAGAATCGAGCGAGCCTTGCGAGCGAGATTTGTAGATTGGTGACTGTCATCCTTTTGCACTCGTAGAATAGAACAGGTCCTGGGAATGCTCCGGGGACAGTCCACAGCGCGATTCGTAGATTAGTGTCACCGTAAGGCGTACACAATATGGCGAAGACTCTAAAAAAACGGAAAACCGTCAAGATCCGCAAGCGCCCCCGCAATCAAAAGCGCGCCAGCATCGCCTCGGTGATAAGATCGAAATGGTTTCTCAACCTTCTCGTGGGACTCCTGGTCGCCGGACTGGTGGCACTTGCGGTCGAAAGGGTATGGACGCTCGCGATGCACTCGAATGTCTTTACCGTAGTTTACCATTTCCCCCATACCCCTGAATGGTTTAACGACGAGGCAATCCGGCAACATACAAAGAACGACGAATTTCTCGCGCGGAAGCACTCCGCCTTCGAGTCGGGACTGATTGACAACGTCAAGGCGCGCTTCTCGACAATCCCCTGGGTCAGAAAGGCAACGGTAAGCAAGTCTCTTCCCAACAGGCTGAATATCGAACTGGAGTATCGCAGGCCCGTGGCCTGGGTGCTGGACGGGAAGTGGAACCTGGTGGACAAAGAGGGAGCATGCCTGGGGCAGGAGGGGGATAATCCCTATCTGCTAGACAAACTCGGCAAAGTTCTCTCCATCCACGGTTCGAAAAAAAATGAAAAACGCCCGGAGCCGGGCGAAAAGTGGTCCGACGAGGCCGTTGCGGCCGGGGCATCCGTGGCTGAAATGCTGAGACCTCTTTTGAACGGGATAAGTTCGATTGAAGGGTCCGACCCCGTCAGCGCGATTCACGTCGAGAACTTTGGAGGCCGCAAAAACCTGAGGTACTCGGCAATTGTGCTGGAAACCAGAAAAGGAAAAAAGATAGAATGGGGCCACTCGGCGGCCAACACAAGCCCCGACGAGCCGACCCAGGAGGAAAAACTCGCAATCCTGACAAAACTCTACGAGGCGTCGCCCGTGCTCGATGAATACAAGGACAAAAAGTTGGGGAATAACATCAGCCTGCGGTGGTACCGGGACAAAATCGTCACGTCTGAATAAAATCCATCCATCAAAACGGTTTGAAACCGCACTCATCACTGTTGTGTTGCGTTCATTTCTGCAAGGCCTTTTGGGGGTAACCGAGATGGCTATTTCAGAAAAGGTGAAGAAGTTCCTCGACGACAACAAGGTGAAGCACGAAGTCCGCGCGCACGACAAGGCCTTCACCGCGCAGGGCCTGGCCAGGACCGACCATGTCTCCGGCAAGAACGTCGCGAAGGTCGTCCTTCTCAAGACCAGACAGGGCTACGCTATGGCGGTGTTGCAGGCGCACAAAATGCTGGATATGAGCGCCGCGAAACACGCAACGGGCGAGAAGGGCCTGGGTCTGGCGGAGGAGAGCGATTTTCAATCGCTGTTTCCCGACTGCGAGGTCGGTGCGATGAGCCCCTTCGGCAATCTGTACGGCATACCGGTATATGTCGACGAGGGACTGGCGCAGGACGATGAGGTCGAGTTCAACGCCGGCACTCATACCGAGGCGGTGCGGATGAAGTACGCGGACTTCGCGCGCCTGGCGAAGCCGAAGGTGGCGAGGCTTACCGCGGAATGATTGCGGAGGCGACTGACACTAACCCGCATTAAACGCTGTCGGTGACTGTCACTAATTACCCATTCGGACCCTGACGGGTCCTCAGGGCGAGGACCCGGAACGGGCAGAATCGAGCGAGCTTGGCGAGCGAGATTTGTAGATTGGTGACTGTCATCCTTTTTGCAATGCGAAAATCAGGGCGTAAAACAGAACCGGTCCTGGGCTGCTCCGGGGACAGTCCCCTGCGCGAATGTTCGTAGATTGGTGACTATCACCGAAAAACAAAGCCCAATCACTATGAGCCTCAACCTGAAAGAAAAAAAGAAGGCCCCCACTGCAATAATGCAAAACGGTTTCGCGGACCTGTCCCACGTATCCGTCAGGCGATGGTTCATCTCCTACGCAATAATAATCGCGGCTGCTATCGGCGTAACCCTGCTTCTGCCGTCCGGCGACAGGCCCCTCGGCTACGCCTTTATCTTACTGACCGCGTTCACTACGTTCATCCCCGGCAACGTTACATACATCGTCTCACTGTTCACCCCCTCCGAGGCCGCGCCCGGATTCATCACCAAATATCTGGACAGAGTAATCAACACAAGCGGCTGGCAGCGCGATGACCTTCTGCTTGTCGCGCTGGTCTGCGCCGTCGCGGCAATAATTGCGAACCTTAATGACTACCACGGACTCGTTCTGGTTTTTCGCGCGAACAAAGTCCGCAAATTCGGCAAGACGCTCTTCTACAGAAAGGCCGACCGGTGGTTCGAACAGGCGCCGTTTTTCCTGCTGATTACGGTCAACTTTTTGCCTTTGCCCGTTTCCGTGGTAAGATGGTTCGCCGTGACGCGCGCGTATCCGCGCTGGCGGCTGGCGCTGGCGGGTTTCCTGGGCAGGTTCCCACGGTACTGGCTCACGGCGGAATTTTTCAAAGCGATGGAGTTGCAGTGGTGGATGACGCTGCTTGTTTGCGTGATAATTGCCCTGATACCCGTTATAATTATGCGTATAAAAGGCAGAGCGCCGCAGACCAAAGGCGAAAAGGCAACAGGCAATCCGCCCGAGGCGGATGGATAGGCAAAAGAATTCGGCAACCTGCTCTGCCCCTCTGATACTGTTCTACCCTGTTCCGGAGTCACAGGCAATGAAACCAAATTACATCATCCTCGTGCTCGCAGTCGTGATAGCCGCCGCCATAGTCGGCGGCGTCGTCCTGAGCCTGAAGAAAAGCGACGACCAGGCAAAAGAAGACGAAGTCCCTGCCGGCGTCGATGAAGGGAACGGCAAAGAAAAACCGGGCGAAAACGGCAACGACAAGCCGGTGAAGCCCGACAATGAGAACGGCGGCACAACTCCGGCCAATGGAGAAAACGGCGAGCCGTCTCTACCCGACAACGGCAACGGTACGGGCGAGCCGCCGAAAATAACGCCCGAAGACGAACTGCTCAACGAAATATACTACACGCAGCGCAGGCTCGTCTCCCTTGCCGCCGACCTCACGCTCACACAGTACGGCATTATGAACGACGCCGCCGGAACGGACCGTGAAAAACGGATTGCAGGCAACACATCCCGAGGAAAACTGAAACACAAACCCGGGAACAAATTCGCCTTCACGCTGAAATCCGAGGACGAAGAACAATTCTACTACGGATATATGCACACAATCTGGATTGTGATAAAGACCGAAAACAGCAAAACCGCGAACCGCTGGCTTATCAGCGAAGAAAGAAGGTCCGAGGCCATAGCCTCCATCCTGACTGCCGACCGCGACCAGCTTAAACAAACCTTCGAGATAAAACTGCTCGACCCGACCGACGCATCCGAGCGAAAGACCCTCCTGCGGCTGGGCTACGAAGACAAAGACCTACCCCCGAAGGCGAAGGAAACCAGAAAGATTCTGAAACTCATCTACCGCGACCCGTCCAGGAGAAGACAGTACAGCCGCATCGACGTGGTCGTCGGCTACAAAAAAGTGGAAACCTCCGAAGAGCGCACGGAGGAAGTGCCCGTAATCGAAATGGTCAAACTCTACGACGAGCCGACACAGGCCTCAACCCCGGCCGCGCCGAAATTCAAAGGGGAAACGCTGGTGTGGCTCGACAACATTAAACTGGACTTCGGAGCGGGTGAATATATTCCCGACTCGGAATTCCGCTTCAACCCCGCAAAGGAAGGCGTTGAAGAGCCCGTGGACCATACGAGGGACGCGCTGAGCGGCACCGCCGAGATACTCGCCAGAATGAAGCGAACCCGCTCCTTCACCCGCGGACTAACAGCGCATTTCAAATCCGATACATACCACGCCGCGCTCGACAAGCACGAAATCTGGGAAGGCCCGGTCCGGTTTATGCGCCCCGAGAGTTTCAGGTTCGAGACCACAGGACCCAAAACGAAAATCCTTGCAAGCGACGGCATAACCGGCTTCGTACACAAACCGGCCGAAAAGAAGGCCGTTATCTTCGACGTCGCCAAAAGAAAACAAGAGGGCAAGGGCCTGCCCTTCAATCTCGAACTATACAAGCATCTGCTGGGCCAGACAATGGACGAACTCGCCCAGCAATACGACTTCGAACTGAAGACGGGCATCGAAAAAATCGGCGACACCGAAACACTCCACTTCGAACTAAAACGGAAAATTTTGCAAACCCCCGGCGAATCCGAGCCGACAATATATAGTGCGGACAGGATGGAACTGTGGGTCGAACTCGAAACGTTCCTCGCAGCCCGCCTCCGAATATATGACAGAGACTTGAAGCAGGACTACGAGGAAATCACCCTGACCGATATGCAAACGGACCGCAAAATAGAGAAATCCTTCTTCAAGGTGCCCGAATTCCCGGAAGGCACCGAAATCGAGGAAAGGTAGCGGCGCGAAAACAACCGTCACCGGTGACTGTCACCAATTACGACGGACCGGTTCTATTTACGGAATCGCGCGAGGATGCGAGCGCGATTCGTAGAATAGAACCGGTCCTGGGAAGCTCCGGGGACAGTCCTCTGTGCCAAAATTCGTAGATCGGTGACTGTCACTGTAATCTGCCGAGCCACGAAACGATTCCTTGAAAATCCGCTCGTTTATGGTATAATAGGTAATTGTTGCGGGTTTCTGCTTATAGTATTGTGAACATTATGGCGGCACCATCCAGAAGTATAAAATGAGACGAACGAAAGGCTATCAAATCAATCCCGGCGGCGGAGAGGACTTCCCCAGCGCGCGACTGTTCGACAATCCGCTGGACCTGGAAATCGACCTGCTCGAAGGCGTGCTCAACAAAATCCCCGATGACGTGCAGGCGCTCAGCATCCTCGGACAACTCTACACCCAGCGCGGACACCACGAAAAGGGACTCGAGGTTGACAGGAAACTCTGCCGCCTGCGCCCCGACGACCCCACTGCCAATTACAACCTCGCCTGCAGCCTCTCCCTGCTCGAAAAAATCGGGGAGGCGCTCGACGCGCTCAGCAGGGCCGTCGACCTGGGTTACAGCGACTACGTTCATATGCGCTCGGACAAGGACCTGGACAACATCCGCCAGGAGCCCCACTACAAACAAATCGTCAAAAGGCTGCTCGTGCGCATAAAGAGTTCCCGCGCCAGCGCCGAATAATCCACAATCCTCAAACCACTCACTATATCCCCTCCATCTCCCCCAAAAAAGGTGACAGTCACCTTTTTCTGAAAATTAGGATTTTAACACACTGTACTATAAGGCATTAGGGAGATGAGTGTCCCCTTTTCCTAATAGATTAGTACGCATATAGATAGGATTTAGGAGTAATGGCAGGCGTAGATTCGTAACGCCTTTTATTTCAAAATGTTATGTAACAAGCCTTTCTGTCCCACACATCCGAACACCCGGAAATAGAAAAAAGGGGACACTCACTTCTTTAACATCTTATATATCAACAAGTAAAAAATCTAAAATCCAGAAAAAGGTGACTGTCACCTTTTTTTGGATTTTTGTTTTGTTATATGTTGCTATACCGTTAGTTAGAAAAGTGAGTGTCCCCTTTTTATCTTTTTCCGGGAAATGAATCGTTTTGCCTCCGGGGTGTGGTTATAGGACGAGCGAGGAGCAAACATTCACACTTTTTCGGAGGAAGAGCAATGACGAAAATCACAATCACCCTGGCATTGGCGGCGCTGGTTGCGGCAGCGACAGGCTGCACATCGTCAGGGATCACTGCAAATGCAGATATCTCTCATTTCGCCCTGGCCGGCTCCGGCGATAATGACGAAATGACGCGGGAGATTAGACTGGCCTTCGGACTCGAGCCCGCGTCGCGCAGAGGTGAATGGGAGCCGGGCGTGAGCGATATGCCGAAAAGGGAAATCAAGGCCGAATTCCCCGCGGTTATGGCAATAGTCACAATCAGCGACGGTTCAAACGGAACGCCTTACTCCAGTGGTTGCGGCTGGCGGTTCTCGGCCCCGGACCCCGAAACAACCGAGATTATCGAAAAGGAACTCAAAAACATTGACGCAATAAAGGGCATCGAGCCGATGCCGTCATTCGGCGGGCACAGGCCCGGCTTCACCGGGCTCAGGCGGCAGGCGGCGGCGCTTGGCGCAGACCTTCTCTTTGTTTTCACGACGAACACCGTCGTGGAGGATTATTACAACCCGGCCGGATGGGGCTATCTGAGCGGCGTGGGGCTCTTCTGCATCCCGGGCAATACCGTCCTGGCGACGGCCGCCGCACAGGGGATTTTGCTCGACGTAAAGAGCGGCTTCCCGCTCGGCGTGGTCACGGTTAAGTCAAAAAAGAAAGGCGTCGCAATCGCCGCGGTGAACCTGGGTGAAAAATACCGCTCTTACCGCACGCAGGTGAGCCGCGAGTGCGACGAAAAGATGGCGCAGGGCCTCGCCGGAAAAATCGTCTCGCACATCGCGACGACGAAGTAGATTGTTGAGTTGTTGTTTCGGTGACAGTCACCGAATGAAATCAGAAAGGGCGACCAGCTGTTCAATGGAAAGATTTTCGCCGCGCATCCCCGGCTCGATACCGGCGGAGCGTATGGCGTCGGACAGCGCGGCCTTCTCGCCAAGGCTGCTGTGAGCGAGAGAATTGAGCAGGTTTTTGCGTCTGTGATTGAAGATTGACCGGCACAGCGCGCGAAAGGCCGCATAGTCCTTTGCCGGCGTCTCCACCGGGTGCGGCACGATTTTGATGACCGTCGAACTCACCTCCGGCCGCGGCCAGAACACCTGCGGCGGTATGGTCTTCAGCGGCACCACGTCGCAGTGGTATCGAACAATCGCCGTGAGAAACCCGTACTCCTTCGTACCGGGCACGGCGGCCAGCCTGTCCGCGACCTCCTTCTGCACCATCATTACCATCATCGCGAAAGGCAGAGCGCCCTCGGCGACGTTGCCGATGAAAGGCGTGCTTATGCTGTACGGCAGGTTGGAAACGATTTTGAGGTTCGCCTCGCCGGAGATTGACTTCGAATGCGCGTCCAGCGTTTCCCGCACCTTCGCCGTGACGTCGGGATTCAGCGCGCTCTTTTTCGCCAGGATATCGGCGAGCATTATCGTGACGTTGTCGAAGCCCGCCAGGAATCCCCCGGCCAGGGACGCGAGACCGCGGTCGATTTCAATCGTGAGAAGATGCCCGCATCGCGCCGCTATCTCGCGCGCCAGGAGCCCCGTGCCCGTGCCGACCTCCAGCACGACATCGTCGCGCGTGAGTTCCGCAGACTCGGCGACGAAACGCAGCAGGTTCGCATCGACGAGGAAATTCTGCCCCTTCTTCCCATTCACGCGAATCCCGTTTCGCCGGAACAGGTTGTTCAGTTCTCTCGCTGTCTTCGGTACTTGCATATCGCAAACTCTGTTGTTAATTGTATTGTTAAAGCAACACATGTTACGAAAGGATGACAGTCACCATCTACGAGCTGGGCCCGACAAATCGGGCCTGCGCTCCGCCCGTTCCCCGTACGGGTCAGGGGCCGAATGGGTAATGGTGACAGTCACCTTTCGTGTTCACCCTTCGTGTTCCATGTCAGGCGGTCTTCCATTACAACGTCTCCTTTGCCGCATAACTTTATGCCAGGTCGCGCCGCGTGTCAACAGTGAAGGCAAACGCGGCCTCTCCGGCACAGTACCCCCCGGCCGCGCCCCCCTCCCGCAGCAAGCCGCTTGCATTGTAAAAACGGAGTGTTATAATCCGGCACTGATTTTTCCGTGATATTTTCCGAGGCAGGAGTACAGGATGAAAATCAATTTCCACAGCGAGAAGTTCAAGAAGACCATCGTCTGGGTGATGGCGATTGTCCTGCTGCCGGCCTTTCTGATAGGCGGCTGGCTGGGAGGCCTGTTTTACAACAGAGGCGGAGGGGATAAACCCTCGGTAAAGGTGTTCGACGAAGAGGTGGACTATAACAAGTACGTCTATTTCCTCAATCGCTGGACGCCCGCACTTGATTATGCGGGAGACCTGAAAAGCGCCATAGAGAATCCCGAGCAACAAGAGAGTGCCAGGGTCAACTACGTCTCAAGACTCATCGAGGAACGCCCGTATCTCGCGCCTTACACTGCTGATGCTTCTTTTTCGGCGGGGCTTTTTCTTGCGGTATCAAACTGGATACCGGGGGAAAAACTGGAGGCAGCAGTATCAGTAAATGGCGACAAGGAAATCAGGGATGAGGTTGCGCTGGAAGTTATGGACAACCTGTTCGCGCGCTATATCGAGGCGGAAAGAATGGGCCTTGTGCCCTCGGAAGGAGAAGTCGGCGAAACGATTGAACGCTGGTTCAGCGGCCCCACCCCCGACGGGGAGATTATGTTCAACCAGGAATGGTATCAATCCTTCATTTATATGTTCTATATAAAGTACAGACAGGGCCGCGATGAAGCAACTTTCCGGCAGTCCAACAAGGACTTCCACCAGACCGTGGCGGAACTGATAGCAATCCACAGACTTGAAGAGATACACTTCCCCTGCTACAGTGACTACAAAGCCGCGCCCAAAGAGGCCGCAATGCAGTACCTCGCCGAGAGCCAGCAGCGCAAGGTCGACTTCGTCGTGGCCGATGTCGATTTCTTTATGAGAGAGGCGCAGAAATACATCGCCGACCATCCGCCCGAAATCAAAACCGAAGCCCTCGATAAACTGTACCACGAAAGAGAAGAAGAATACATACAGCCGCGCCGCATCAACGGGCAATACCTTCTCATCGACGTCGATAAACTGAAATCGAAAATCACAATAGATGAAGAAGAAATAAAGAAAACACTGACGGAGCCGGAGGATAGAGAACTGCGGAGATACTACGACAATCACATAGAAGAGTTCCGCAGGCCCCCCGAGGCGCAACCCGAGGCGCAGCCCGAAACACCACCCGCAGAGGATACTCCCGCAACCGGCGACGAGCCCGGCTCAGCGCCCGGCGAGAATGACGGGGCAGAAGACACAGCCTCCGAGACTGAAACCGGGGATACCGAAGATGAAGAGTCGAAAGAGGACGAATATTACGACTTCAGTGACGTCAAAGAAAAAGTAAAAGAAATGGCAATGAAGGAAAAACTTGAGAGCGCTCTCGAAGGAGCGCGGGAAAAGGCCCTCAAGGAGAAACTGGACGAAATCAATCAGGAGACTGAAGACCTCATCGCAGCCGCCAGAAACGTCGATGCACCCGGCGTTGCGGCGGAAACCTTCAAAGACACATCCTTCGGCAGCGTGCTGAAGAGGCTCGCGAATTTCGGCAAGGCGCTTGCAAAGGACACCGGGCGCGCGCAACTGCTGCCGGACCTCCGGCCCATAGCGGAGCGACACGAGGAAGTAACCTGGCACTCGCTGGAAAAACCCATCAGCAGCGAAGAAGCGCTCGCCCGAAAGGACATCGGCGGAGAGGCATTCGCAAAACTTTTCAAAAAATTCGAAGAACTCGGCCGCTACGAGGAACTGAAGAAGTATCGCTTCCAGATGCAGCAGCCCCTCAGTCCGGAAAGACGCGACGTGACCCTGTATCTCACATCCGGCGTCATCGACGGAGCCGACGAGAAGCACAAGTTCATCTTCCGCATCTCCGAGGTCATAGAGCCGCACCTCATCCCCTTCGAGAACGTTGACAAGAAAGTCAGGGATGAACTCAACGCCGATTTCATAAGAACCGAAACAGAAAAACGCGCCCGCCATATTCTCCGCGTCCAGGAAGAAACCTGGCTGAAACAGATTGAAAAAGGCATATTCGACTTCGCGAAAGAGGCCGAATCCATCCTCAAGGAAAAGAAGGCCTACCGCGAAACAGAAAAACCGGAGGCGGACGATACTGCGGACAACAGCGGGACCGGAGAAGACGCAGCGCCCGCGGAGGAACCCGGATTCCACACGACGTCCTACTTCAACCGCACATTCCTCGAATTCAAGGACGTGCCGACATCGAAGTTGGCGGTATTTCAAAGAAAAGCCTTCGCCCTTGAAATCCCCCCGGGAAAACCTGCGGTCGCAATCGCGGGAAGCGTGAAAGAACGCGACGATAAGGGGGAACTGGTGGACAGAGAGGTAGACTGCATCGTCATTCTGCGCCTGACGACCGGGGACAGGCCCGTGCGAAAGCCATCCTTCAGGGAATTCCTCGAAACGCGCCGCGTCGCCGCGACAAGTCCCTCTGCCCACATACTGGAGAGACACATCAGCGAGCGCTACGAAGAGGTCAGCAAAAACATCGCCGTACACAGACCAGAAATGGAAATGCCCCCCCAGGAACCGTTGGAGGAGTAAATCAGGGAAGGCATCCAACCGCAACGAAACGGTGAATTACTGCCGAAAAGGTGACCGAAAAGGTGACTGTCACCAATTACAGTGGGCCTGTTCTATTTACAACGCAAAAGGTGACTGTCACAAATTACCCATTCGGACCCTGACGGGTCCTCAGGGCGAGGACCCGGAACGGGCGGAGTCGAGGGAGCATTGCGACCGAGACTCGTAGATTAGTGACTGTCATCCTTTTGCATTCGTAGAATAGAACCGGTCCTGGGATGCTCCGGGAACAGTCCACGGCGCCGAGATTCGTAGATTGGTGACTATCACCTTAAGATGACTGGGGGATTCTCGAGGAATGATATGCGGCCAGCCGCTTCAGCCCGCCGACGACGACGAGGACTGTCAGCAAAATCAGCTTTCTTGAGAAAGGGCTCACCTTTCCAGAGCGGTTATCTGGTCCACGCGGCGCTGGTGCCGGCCACCCTCGAAAGGAGTCTTGAGGTAAAGGTCCACCAATTCGATTATCCTTTTCAAGTCAAGCGAGCGCGCTCCCAGGCACAAAACGTTGGAGTTGTTGTGGGCGCGTGCCATCTCGGTGCTGAATGTGTCGTAGCAGACCGCCGCCCTCACACCGCAAAACTTGTTGGCAACTATCGCCATTCCTATGCCCGTGCCGCACAGTATAACGGCCTGTTCGCACTCGCCGGAAGACACCTTCTGCGCGGCCGCCGCCGCAAAGGCGGGATAATCCACCGACTCCGTGCTGCCGGTGCCGCAGTCAACCACATCGTGTCCCAGCGATTCGATGAACTGTCGAACCTTTTCCTTGGCTTCATATCCGGCATGGTCAGACGCTATTGATATCTTCATATCGTTCAATAATCCTCCGAATACAGACGTTCAGCCTCTCGGCACATTTGCCGTATCTGTCAAGCGAACCGCCGATGGGGTCTTCAATGTCGCGACCTTCGGGGTCGATAAGCCTGATTTTATCCTTCAGCGGCGGTTTCCAGTCCACAAGAATCTTCTTGTGCATCGCGGTCATCACATATATCTCGTCGGCCTCATTCACAACCTTCTCGGTTACCGGCTGCGCCCTGTGGCCGCTTATATCCAGGCCATACTCCTTCATTACCGATATTGCAGGCAGGCTCGCCCGGCCGCCGAGTACCGCCGCCGTACCGGCCGACACTACCTTGTAGCCGCGCCCGGAAACTTCCTCCTCGCTCAGCCCCAGTTTTTCCATCATCGCCCTCCGGCCCAGCGCCTCAGCCATCGGGCTACGGCACGAGTTGCCGGTGCAGACAAAGAGAATCGTCTTCCCCACCAGCGCCATTATCATCTCGCGCGTTATTATCCCTTCCCGCAGAACCTCGACGCCCTTGCCGTCAACGCGCACGACCGACGAGGCCTCCTTTATCGGCGTCGGGCCGCCGTCGATGATAACGTCAACCTTGCCGTCGAAGACCCTGATTACCTTCTCCGCGTCGTCCGGCGCCGGATAGCCCGAGAGATTCGCGCTGGGCGCCGCCACCGGCACCTCGGCCAGACGTATCAAATCCTGCGCCAGTTTATTCGCCGGGAACCTCACTCCCACCCCGACTCCGGCGTTGCCCGGCAGCACAATCGTCAGCGGCCCGGGCCAGAACTTGTCCATCAGCCTCTTGGCCAGAGGCGGTATATCCGCGACGTATCGGTAAACCTCTCCCTGGTAGGCAATGTGGATGCTGAGGGGTTTTTCGCGCGGGCGGTTCTTCACCTCGCACAGGTGCTGGATTGCATCGGGATTGTGCGCATCGGCGCCGATGCCGTAAACCGTCTCGGTGGGAAAGACAACCAGTCCGCCCTGCGAGAGTATCTTCGCCGCGCGTTCCAGTTGCGACAGTTCATAATTGTCGGAATCGACTCTGATGATTTCCGTCTTCATACGCGCATAATAAATCTCCCCTCACAAAAAGTCAACAACCCGGCTCTTCCCAAAATCGCCAACTATTGAAATTGACTGGTTAAAGAAACTCAAAAGTGGTCTGAAACAAGGCCGATTGACTGAATGGGCGTCCTCGCACGGACAATACCGTAATCCGTGCTGCGCCGTCGCCGACGAGCCCTATGCGCTAAAAAGCGCTGCTGTCTTTTTCAGAGCATCCACGCTTGAAGGGTAGCAAGCGGCAGATAACAGTTGGCAAAGGAATCTTCGGGCAGGTATTGACACGCTTTTCCGCAGGTGTCGCAATTAACCTTCGGAAAAGTTGATTTCCCGGAAATCGGGGACACTCAAGAAATTAAGTTCTTTGTATTAAACATCTTATATCGCACTTTTCCCAATAAATGGTGACTGTCACCAATTTTCAAGGTGTTACCGAAGATGCGAAAATACGGGCAACTTGAGAATTTTTGTCTTTGAAAGGTGAGAGAAGAGCGGATACAATCTCGCCGTTGATTCGAGAGGGGAGACGATTGCGAAATCGATTTGAAAACTGGAAACATATAGGCCACTACCTGGGTAACCTGCTCATCATCTTCGGGCCGGTTATGCTGGTGCCGCTTGCGGTCATCGTTCTTGCGCCGGAAGAAGAGATGAGCATTTCTTCCGCCCTGCCGTACGTCCTGTCGTCCGCACTGTCCGTGCTTTGCGGACTGCTTCTTACGCGATTGCTGCCTTCCGGAGACCTCGCGGGGCGGGATGCCGCGCTTGTCTGCGTGCTTGCCTGGCTTGTCATACCCGCCTTCGGCGCGGTGCCGTTCGTGATGGTCCGGAACGTCGATTTTCTGAATGCGTATTTCGAATCGGTAAGCGGCTTCACGACGACGGGCATCACGATGTTCACGGGCCTTGACGCAATGCAGAAGAGCCTTCTGTTATGGCGCGCGATAACACAGTGGCTGGGCGGCCTGGGGATATTGAGTTTTTTCCTCGTCCTCGCATTCCGGGGCGGGGCCGTGCACGTTATGGTGGGCGCGGAGAGCCACAAGATATTCTCGCGGCGGCCCGCGCCGGGAATGTTCCACACGCTGCGCATCCTCTGGTTCATCTACATTCTCTTCACCGGTTCGATAGCCTGTCTGCTGGTGCTGGAGGGCCTGCCCCCCTTTGACGCCGTGGCGCATTCGCTCACGACGCTCTCCACCGGCGGCTACTCGACGCACGATGCCTCAATCGGCTTTTACCAGAACAGCGGTTTTGCTCACTATAAACTGATTGAATACACGATAATCTTCGGAATGCTGCTCGGCGCCATAAATTTCCTTGTGCATTACAGGGCGTTGCGCGGCGAGGTCGGCGCGCTGGGCGACAACTTCGAGATTCGCCTGTTCTGGATTATCGTGGCTGGGGCGCTGGTGCTGATCGGCGGCGAGTACCTGCTTGACAATGGGGGAGCGGATATCGAGGGAACATTCCGCAGGTCGCTCTTTCAGGTCGTGGCCATCCTGACCAGCACCGGCTTCGGCACCGCGAACATCGGCGACGCCGCGTACTTCGGCACGGCCGCCAGACAGATATTTCTCCTCCTGATGGTCGTCGGGGGCTGTGTCGGCTCGACCAGCGGGGGGGTGAAGGTGCTGCGTATCGGGATACTATTCAAGATGGTCCGTCGGCAGTTGTCGCGCATCGCCCGGCCTTCATCATTCGTTGCGCCTCTTGTGGTTGACGGCCAGAGGGTGCCGGAAGAAGAAGTTCACCGCGTCGCCGCGCTCTTTTTCGCGTGGATGGTTCTGCTGTTCTGCGGCGGAATAGTCACGGCGCTGTTTGCCCACACTCCCGATATCGGGCCTTACGAATCGTTCAGCGGAATGTTCAGCGCGCTCGGCAACATCGGCCCGTGTTACATCTCCGTCGAGAATATGATTCGGCTTAACCCGGTGGTAAAAATATTATACATTATCGGCATGATAGCGGGCCGCCTCGAGATACTGCCCGTGTTGCTGCTCTTCAGCAGAAGCACGTGGAAATGAAACAGGTGGAAGAAAAAGGCAACGGGATGTTCCGACAATTCGACTGTTCCTACTGACGGGAGGCGTCTGTTATGTACATAGTAATCGCCGGAGGAGGCCTGGTAGGCCGCGCGCTCGCGAGAAAACTCATCGCGAAACGGCATGACGTCGTCGTTATCGACAGAGACCGCGAAGTGTGCGAGTACATCTACACGCGGCTCGGCGCGGTTGCGATCAACGGCAGCGCAACCAGCATCGACACACTCGAAGACGCGGGCATTAAAAAGGCCGATGTCGCCGTCGCGCTTCTGCACCTGGATGCGGACAACCTGGCCTTTTCGGTGCTCGCCAAAAACTTCGACGTGCCCCGCGTCATCGTCCGGATGAGAAACAAGAAATACGAACAGGCCTACCGAATGGGCGGCGTCAGCAAAATCATCAGCATCACCGACGTCTTTGTGAACGAACTGTCTCTGGAGATTGAACAGCCCGAACTCGAACAGGTCGCCGTCCTCGGCCCGGGCAAGGCGTCCCTCGTAATCGCGCAGATTCCGCAGGACTCGCCGATTGACGGAAAGACCATCGCAGAAATAGTAAAAGACAGGCGATTCCCGAAAAACTGCGTGCTTGCGGGAATCTTCAGGTCCGACACCGAGGAGTTCGTCTTCCCGCGCGGGAATGTCGCAGTACGCGCCGGAGACCGGGTGTTCCTCGCCGCGACCAGCGACGACGTGCAGAAGGCCGCCGAGTGCCTCGGCCTGAAGAGATAGAAGACCAGCGGAAATACAAGACACGCCGGCGGGCATCGTATATAATACGCGGCATACATCCTGATATCCCGGCCGGGTATTCCGGCATTTTACGCATTTTAGCAAACTTTTTCTTGCGGTGACAGTCACCAATCTACGAATCGCGCTCGCGTTGCTCCCGCGATTCCGTAATTGGTGACAGTCACGTATGTAACTATGCAACAACCACCTCATATCAAAATCGATGAACTGAAGATGCGCGTTCTGCTCGCGCTGGAAGAGGACATCGGCAGCGGCGACATCACCACCGAGAGCGTCGTCCCGCAGGACGCCACTGCCCATGCAAGGATTGTCGCGAAGGAAGAGGGAATCCTCGCGGGAATCGAGGTCGCGGCGGAGGTCTTTCGCACGCTCGACCCCGCGACCGGATTTGAGGCAAAGGCCGGAGACGGCGATGCCGTTTCCCCCGGAAAAAATATTGCGACGCTTGACGGCAACGCCTCGGCGCTCCTCAAGGGCGAACGTACCGCGCTGAACTTCCTGCAGCGGCTATCGGGCATTGCGACGCTGACGCGGAAATTCGTCGATGCGGTCGCCGGAACAGACGCGAAAATCTACGACACGCGAAAAACGACACCCGGCTGGCGCTCCATCGAAAAACACGCCGTCGCCTGCGGCGGGGGAATGAACCACAGGATGGGCCTCTACGACGCGGTCCTCATCAAGGAAAATCATATTGCTATCGCGCGTGAAAAAGACAGAGGCATAAAGGAATTGATAGAAGACGTGCGAAAAAAAGTCGGCCCCGACCTTTTCCTCGAAATCGAAGCGCGAAACCTCGAGGAAGTCGCGAAGTGCCTCTCCGCCGCGCCGGACTGCATACTCCTCGACAATATGTCCACCGCAGAAATGCAGCAGGCCGTTCTGATGGGAAAGAAAACGAACGACCGTGTGCTCTTCGAGGCCTCCGGCGGGGCGACGCTCGACAACGTCCGCGAAATCGCATCGACCGGCGTCCACCGCATCTCCGTCGGCGCGCTTACCCACTCCGCCCCCGCCCTCGACATCACAATCCTTTTCGAGACCGACGACTGACGACCGAAGCACTCCCGCCCTCTGTTACATAAGCGATTCTACCCCTTTCACTTACCCGAACCGTGAACTAAAGGGGTCAGACCCCTTTAGTTCACGGTTCGGGTTTCGGGTAGAAACTGCGGCAGGTCTTCTGGAATCCGGCGAGGTGTGAGCCGAAGTGTTTTTCGAGCGAGGTGCAGGTGATGCGGAACTGCACAAAAAAACCCTGAGGGGGCGACGTTTCACGCCACCCCTCAGGGATGTCCATCCGGAATTTGCCGTCGGGGTTCTGCCAGTTTCGTACCTTCGCGCGACCATCGTCGCAGCCCGCCGCAAATACAAGGCAAAAAAGCACAAGCGTTGCGAAAATCTTTTTCGTTCCACGTGCGGAAGCGAACGTCACTGCGAGAAACCCTGCAGAACAGGGCCTTTCCCTCGACCCTTAAGGGCGAGACAAACTCAGCCCGTACCCTGCAGCGCCTCGCGCGCAAAGGGCAGTCCTTTGTCTCGATACTTGTGTGGTACTACTTCTTCTTTTCGCCGGTGAGTATCTCGCTGCCCTGCTGGGCCATATACGCACCGATACCTACGAGCAACGCACCGACGAAGACGTAGAACTCTCTTCCGGAACCTCTTCCTGGCGTAAAATACGATAACACCCCGACCAATGTCAGGTGCAAGAAGAGCATAAAGCCGGAATAGAAATAAAGGATGTTCATCAGTTTGGGGTTTCCCATCAGGCTCAGGGCGAGAATCCCGCCTGCACCAGCCGTCAGCACCATAAGAACAACACCGTTAATAATGCCCCACGTCGGCAGAAACTTGTCTGACACAATGTTTATCAATATAAACGCGAAAATCAACAGGAGCCCCAGAGCGATAACTATGTCGCCTACGCCTAAGTTTCTTTTCATCGCACACCCCTCCAACAAGTGGTTAGGTTAAATGCTGCCGGTAAATAAAAATCCCTCAAACCACCACCTTTTTATTCACCACTGATAATAACCTGCGTCCCGCAGTTGTCAACAAAAAATATGAAAAGTGGTCCATTTGTCCAGATTCACTTCTGCCTTCCGGCTTCTGGCTGTTTTGACCTTTGACCTTTCACCTTTGACCTA
>JBDRIB010000180.1:0-3564 GCA_043816375.1 Planctomycetota bacterium
GCCATCATTCTCGACTTCTGCGGATGATAAAAGACAAGGAACAAAGGGACAAAGTAAGTTGTCGAGTTGTCGAGTTGTCAAGTTATCATCCGCAGGAGAACCTTTACCACGCCTTTCTTCTGCGCGTATTTAATCGCCCTGACCCCGTCTTCCAAATCGAATACCCCGCTTATCATCGGCGCGGGGTCTATCTTTCCTTGAGACAACACGCCCAGCGCCCTGTCGAACGGGCCGCAACGCGAGCCGACAATCGTTATCTCATCCACAACCGCCGGGGCCAGATTCAGCGGCTTCGAAGAGGCGAACGTGCTTTTCAGCACGAGAATCCCGCAGGGGCTCGTGAGGGCCATCGCGCGCCGAAAGCCGTCCGGATTCCCTGTACAGTCCACAACGATATCAAAACGGTCGTCTCCGACCTTTCTCTCGAGCATCCTGCGCGCGCGCGTATTTTTGAGAAGGTCGAGTTTGCTCCTGTGATGTCCGATGGCGTAAACGCGCTTCTCGTATTTCCCGGAGAGAACCATCGCAACCAGCAGACCCAGTTTGCCGTCGCCCAGAACCGCGATTCTCTCGCTTCTGCCGGGCTTCACCTGCTCCAGTATCCGGCAGGCCGCGGCAAGCGGCTCGGTGAAAACGGCTTCCTCGTCCGGGACGCCGTCGGGGACCGGATGCAGGTTTTCTTCCGGCAAAGTCAGATACTCGGCGAAGCAGCCGTCGCGATTGAGAATCCCCAGCACCGTCCGGTGCGGACAGTGATTCTCCAGTCCCGCCTTGCACATCCGGCACTTCCCGCAGGGACAGTTTATCTCGCCGACGACTCTTCTCCCGGCCGGATTCGAGGGGTCGGCGCCTTCGACGACCTCGCCGACGAACTCGTGCCCCATCACTCCTTCAAAGCCCATATAGCCGCGGGTGACTTCGATATCGGTGTCGCAGATACCCGCCAGCCGAACCCGCACCAGCGCCTCGCCGCGCTCCGGCTCCGGCGGCGGGTAGTCGCGGACCAGTTTTACGCCGCGTCGTTTTTTATATACCAGCGCATTCATTGTTATGGTTACCTGTCTCCGAGAACACACTGTTTCAGGTTACAGGTTTCAAGTTTCAGGTGGCAGATAACGGTTTACCTGAAACTTGTAACCTGCGGAGCGAAGCGGAGTCCCGGTTTGTTCGGGAAAACTTGAAACGGCGCCGGGCTTCAAAGGCCGTGCCCTGCGACTGTTTTCCGGTCAATAAAATACTTTTTCGAGATACAGCCCCTGCGGCGGGGCCTTGGGGCCTGCGAGTATGCGTTTTTCGGATTTGAGAATCTCCCGCACGTCCCCCGGCTCCGTCCTGCCGCGGCCGACCTCGATAAGCGTGCCGACGATATTGCGAATCATATTATAAAGGAAGCCGTCCGCCTCGAAGATGAACGTGAACCACGGCCCGTCTCTCGAAATAGACAGGCGCTTCAGGTTTCTCACGTAACTCTTTTCCTTGAACGATTCGGAGGAAAACGCGCGGAACGAATGCCTGCCGACCAGCGCCCCCGCCGCGCGCCGCATACGCGAGACATCCAGGGGATACGAGAAAAACCAGCACAACCGCTCGCAAAGCGCCGAGGCGTAGGACCTGTTCAACACGACGTAGCGGTAGCGCTTGCCCTTCGCGCTGTGCCGGGCGTGAAAACCGGGCGGCATCTCGCGTATCTCTTTTATCACGATGTCGCCGGGGAGCAGCGAGTTCAGCGCGAGGCGCACCCGTTCGCGTCCCAGCCTTTCGCCGCGTTTTACAATGCCCCTGTTCCCGCCGCCGTCGATGGAAAATGAAGCGGCCTGCGCAACGGCGTGAACTCCGGCGTCGGTGCGGCCGGAGCCGTGAAGGGTTATCTTCTGCTGGAAGAGTTGTTCGAGTACTTCCTCGATTTTCTGCTGGATTGTTATTGAGTTGTGCTGGCTCTGCCAGCCCGAGTAGTTCGTGCCGTCGTACTCAATGATGAGTTTGAATGTCCGTTTTTTCTTCATCGGCGCGCGGCCTTCAGGCCGTCCAGAAGCGAGCGGTGCACACGCAGCGTGCCCATCCGCGGCTTGTCTTTTACCTTACCGTGGCAGTCGGAGCCGCCCGTGGCAATCAGGCCGAATTCCTTTACGAGCGACAAGAGGTACCGGTTTTGCTCCGGCGTGTGGCGCGGATGATAGACCTCCAGCCCGTCCAGACCCCACTCGACCGCTTCCCTGACCTGCTCGGAAGGCATCTTCTTCACGTAGAAGCCGACCGGATGCGCCAGCACGGCCACGCCGCCCGCGCGGCGTATGACCTCGATGCCGCGCCGTACGGTCAGCGGCTCGGCCTCGCCCACCGAATACGGCAGGATGTAGCCGGGTTTGTCGGACCCGAAGTATTTCGGATAGGCGGTCGCGAAATCCTTCTCGCAGCCGCGATTTATCAACTCCCACGCGATGTCGCCGCGGTCAATCATACCGCCCTTTCGTTCCAGAATATCCTGCGGAATTTCAAATCCCAGCGCGCGAAGCGCTTCGACCGTGGCCTTCATACGGGCTCTTCTCTCCGTGCGGCAGTTTGCAAGAGCGCGCGCGAAGCCCGGCTCTTCCGCGTCACTATAGTAGCCGAGCAGGTGGTGCTCCTCCCCGCGCCACGGGCAACTGAACTCGATGCCCGGCACAAATTCGATGCCCCGTTTCGCGGCGGCGCGGGCGCCCGCATCGAGCCCCCCCGTCGTGTCGTGGTCGCATATCCCCACGGCCTCCAGCCCGACGCTGTGCGCGTATTCCATCACCTGCTCCGGGCTGAACGAGCCGTCGGAGGCATTCGTGTGAATGTGCAGGTCAACCCCGCCTTCTTCAACGATGTAAGAGTCGTCTGTGTACATTCCGCGTGCTCCGGGACAGTCTCGGCACGGTCTCCCTCGAACCAACCTCGGGATAAATTCAGACCGTGCCCTACATAAACAATTTTAGTGCGCCTTTTCGAAGGCTTTTTTGAGGGCGTTGTATAGCCCTTCTTCGTCGTTGCTCGATGTAATGTGTGCGGCGACTTCTTTGACCGCCTCGACGGCGTTGCCCATCGCCACGCCGAAGCCGGCGTTGCCGACAAGTTCGATATCGTTGTAGTTGTCGCCGACCGCGACGATTTCTTCCCGCGCGATGCCGCGCGTACGGGCGAGATGCCGCACGGCGTTCCACTTGCCCGCGCGGGGACTCATCACTTCGAGGATGCTGTAATCGCCGATTATGTCCTTTGCAATATGAACCCGAACTGAATCGCCGAGTTCCTTCCCGATTGTCTCGCTGACGGGATTGAGTTCGTCGAATCCGGACCACGCGCCGACTTCGGCAATTCGCGGCGAGTCGAAACGAAACGGTTCCGCGACATACATAACAAAATCCTCGTGCCTGCCGAGATATTCCTTTGTGAATCCGGTGCATTCGGCCGAGGCAATGATGTCGGGCGGGTCGGGATAGTTGTCTTCCCAGACAAGCGGCTGAAGCCCGGAATCGCGCATAATCGCGCAGGCCCGGCGGGCGGCGTCCGCTTCCAGATACTGCGCAAACAGCCTCTCCCCAG
>JBDRIB010000181.1:0-2040 GCA_043816375.1 Planctomycetota bacterium
CGGCCCTTTTTGAAAATGTCATTGCCCTCTGCGTCGTTTGCGCAGATTGTCGGGAAGTCCCTTACAACGAGTCTGCGCAGGGCCTCCGTGCCGAGGTCTTCCCACGCGATTGTCTCGACCGCCGTGATGTGTCCGGAGAGCAGCGCGCCGGTGCCGCCGATTGCCGCGAGATAGACCGCGCAGTGTTTCTTCATCAGTTCAATCACCTCGACCGAGCGGCGGCCCTTGCCGATTGTTGCCTTCACGCCCGCGGCGAGTATCTCCGGCATATATGCGTCCATCCGCGCCGCGGTCGTCGGTCCGGCCGAACCGATTATCATCCCCTCGGGCGCGGGAGTCGGTCCGACGTAGTAAATGACCGCGCCTTTCATCTCGAAGGGCGCCGGCCCGCCCGCGCGGATGAGTTCGACCAGGCGCCTGTGTCCTGCGTCGCGAAGCGCGTAAACCTCGCCCGAGACGAGCACCTCGTCGCCGACCTGCAGCGCGCGCACGTCATCGTCACTCAACGGAGTTGTAAGGGAGACTCTTTTCATAGCAGTGTAAATCAATTTCACTGCGGATTACGCGGATTAAAACAGATTTTCGCCGAAGAAACTTTGCACTTTTTGCTTTGACCCGCCACCCCTACGGGTGGCCTGTAGGGGCCACACACATTGGCGGGCAAGCCTGTGACCCGTAATCTTTGACCTGAGTTTTGTACAGTATGCAATTTGCTTATCTGAGGAACGGTTCTAATGTGCCTGCGGCGCACAAGTCTCAAAAACCTTGCCCCGTCGGGGCAGGGTGAGAAACGGTTCTATTCTACGAATCTCGCTCGCAGGGGACTGTCCCAAGCCCCGATGAGGCGAGAGCCGAGATCGGGGCGCCGTGGACTGTCCCCTGTGCATCCCAGGACCTGTTCTATTCTACGAATCGCGCTCGCACACTCGCGCGATTCCGTAAATAGAACAGGTCCACTGTAATTAGAACCGTTCCTTTTGTTCCAGTCGCAAATTGCGCTTGAAACAGCACAAACGGTGACAGTCACCTTGTGCCGATTACAGCACAATGGTGTTCGTCCGGTGGGCGTGGCAGTCGAGGTTCACGGCGACGGGGAGGCTCGCGATGTGAGTCGGCGCGGCCTCGATGTGCGCCGCAAGCGCGGTCACGCCGCCGCCCATCCCCATCGGGCCGATTCCCGTGGCGTTGACTGCGTCGAGTATTTTCTTTTCGAGCGCCGCGATGTGCCCGAGTTCGTTCGGTGCGCCGAGGGGGTGCCTGAGCAGCGCGCGCTTCGCAAGAATCGCAACCTGTTCGAAATCGCCGCCCAGTCCGATGCCCAGCACCAGCGGCGGGCAGGCGCTGCCGTCCGCTTCGACGACGGTTTCGACTACGAAATCGACAACGCCCCGCTCTCCATCGGACGGCCCGAGCATTTTCATCCTGCTCATATTCTCGCAACCGGCGCCCTTCGCCATAAACGAGACCGTGACGCGGTCGCCGGGGACGATACGCGTGTGCAGGACCGCGGGCGCGTTAGTGCCGGTGTTTTTGCGCTCCAGCGGGTCGCCGACGACGGACATTCGCAGCAGGCCTTCTTTATATGCGGCGGTCGTCGCGTCGTTAACCGCGTCCCGGAGCGAGCCGCCGACAAGTTGCACTTCCTGTCCGATATCGATGAAGATGACGGCCGTGCCGGTGTCCTGGCAGGCGGGGAGTTTCAAATCGCGCGCGGCGGCGGCGTTGTCGATGATGCGCCGGAGGATTTGCTTTCCGAGCGGGGAGGTTTCCCGCGCGAGGGCCTGTTTCAGCGCGTCAACGTGGCCTTCGCTCAGGTTGCGATTCACATCGACCGCCATCTCGCGCAGGGCGTCGGCGATTTTGCTTACGTCGAATTTCCGCATAAGATCTTTACTACCGCAGAGTTACCATGTAACCGAAAAAAAACTTTCGGGATTTGGTTTGGGAAGATCAGTTGCTAAAATCGATCGTTCCCTGGCGCGCCGAAGCGCACCACCAACCAAATTCCCGAAAGGAGTATTGCCATGACAGACTATATCA
>JBDRIB010000182.1:0-9742 GCA_043816375.1 Planctomycetota bacterium
GCCTCATCATATCCGCCTATCACGATAGCATTGCAGCGATGATACATTGGCGGCAGCGCCTGCCTGTTGCAGAGTTTTGCGCCGTCGGCCGGATTCACGAGGCATCCCTGCAGGAGGTCGAAGTGCATAAGGCCGGGTATCGTGTAGGCCTTGCCTGTATCGGTGTCCTCGGATGTCGTGCGAAAAACCTCGGCGGTATAGCAGTCGGTGTTCGCTACTTCCGGCCAGTACGCCCGGAGACGCCACGTATCGCCGTTGTCATCAAGCGCAACGTGAAGGGGTATTTCCGCCGCCCCCCACGCCGGCTTTTTCAGGGCGTCCGACCCGAAGTCGGGAGCGACGACGGCGACGGACGGTGTTGAGAAGTCCTTCCAGCCGATGCCGGTCAACTTTCCCTTTTCATACGCGGTAACTGAAAGCCACCAGACATCGGATGGCCCCGACTTGTCGGGGTCGATTTCGCAACTCCATCTGTTCGTCGATATGCCGGTTTGGCGGCGGTGGATTTTCACGTTTTCGGATGTCCAGGCGGGAGGAGTCTCCGGCAGGCGGACGGACTGCAGCAGCGCATCGGAAGCGCTCCCGGCACGGATAGCCGACTCAATTGTGGCCCGGCCAAGCGCGCAGAAACGCGGGTCCAAAAATGCCGCCCGTCCTTCGAACCGCGGCGCAATCTGTCTGTTCTCCAGCAGGATAAGCGGTTCCGCCACTTCCTCCACCACGTCACAAAAACGGTCAAGCAGCGTCCGGCCGCCGGCCTCTGCGCTCAGGAGTCTGCGTATCTCGTCGGTAATGCGAATAAATGCTTTCATTTTCACTCCAGGCAGAAATCATCTTGCGGTGACAGTCACCGTTTCCTGTGCCGTTCCCTGTACCGTTTCCGGGTTGAACAGTCCGCGTTTCAGCACTCTCTCGGCAAGCAGAAAGTCGGACTCATTGTTTATGTCTATCCGCAAAATCGGGTCGTCCACCACGATATTCAGATACTTTTTCACAAAACGATTGTCGCCATCAGCAGCCTTCCTGTCAAGATAAGCGGCACGTTCGAGCGCGTTCCCCTCGCCGTTCCGAATTCCTTTCGGCAGCACAACTTCCGCCCTGATGGTGCCCATTAGCAGCAGGAATCGGCGCGAATTATGCGCTTCCTGCGTCACCGTATCGTTCTCGATGACCGGTTGCATCGGCCAGACTTCACCCTCGCCCGGTGAAACAAGCATACCCGGGTTGATGTCCGTGGGGGACACGCACTGCGCCCATATTGCCTCCTCGCAGGCGCCGCGGACAACCCGGCGAATGAGTTCCAGCGTCCTGAACGGATAGGTCGGGAACATCACGGCCATCACGTCGGGATGGTACGACTCTCTTTCGGCCAGTTCATCCAGCAGGTGGTTCAGTGCGATTCTCAAGTACGACTCGTCGGTGGCGAGATGGGCAGGGCGAAGAAATGGAACCTCAGCACCAAAATCTCCGGCAACGGCGGCGATTTGCTCACAGTCCGTCGATACGATAACGCGGTCGAAGCATTCCGACTCGATCGCCTGCTCGATGGTGTACGCCAGAAGAGGCTTGCCGCAAAGACTCTTGATGCCCTTGCGGGGAAGACCCTTCGAGCCTTTGCGCGATGGTATTACCGCTATTATTTTTCTTTTGTCTGTCATTACTTCGTTCCCTCCACCCTGAAGTCACGGAAGGGATTATGGTGCAATTTTCCTCCTTCACCACCACACGCTCCGCACTTTGTCACGTTGACTTCACTGAACCCCACCTTCGCCATCTCCTCTCCCACAAGTTCGCCGGTCCATCCCCACTTGTGCATATACTCGTTCCCGTATTCCAGCCTCAAGTCCTCCCTCGCGTAAAGTTGTTCAATGAGCGATTTCAAGTCTTTGTTTTTTACCCAATAAGCCTCGACAACCCCAACAATACACGGGCCTTCAATGACAAGTTTGCCGCCCTTTTTCAACAGAAACAAACAATCCTTCAGGATTTTTATGCAAGGCGAATAGTAAAAATGCTCAAACACGTGAACCATTATTATTTCACTAAACTGTGCCTCCTGGAACGGCTCGGGCAAATCCTCTATTTTCCCGACAACGTCCGGCTTCGCCCAGTCCTTGTGAGGCACATAATCAAAATTAACATACCCCTCCCTGAACACGAAACCGCAGCCTAAATTTAATTTCATTCTTTGCTCCTGACGGAAACGAGTGGTCCCTTGTGGTGAGAAACATAGTCGTGGATGCTGAACGGAGAATTGTCCGGGGAGGGCGCCCCTAACTCGCGGTTGCTGAAATAGCCCTGTTTCAAGTCCCGGTTCTCCGGCCTTTGCGCTACAACCGTAAAACCGCAACTATCGTCCCAGCGCGCCTGCGACAAAAAAGCCCCGGACAAAAAGTAATCAAGGTAGTCGTTAATAAACACCTTAACTCTCGGCGTTAGCCTGAAACAGATGAACCCGGTTTCTACCATACTCGCCGAGGGGATACCGTCTCGCTTCAGGAAAGCGATGTCGTACCTGGACAACCACTCCCAGAAAGCATCGTCTAACGGCCTTTCCCGAAAGAACTTAACGTCCGCGTCTGCCCAAATCATATAGTCCGTCTCGCAAACCTGCGCACAATGCTGTATCGCAAAGACCTTCCTGACCCAAAACCTGGCGTTCGTATTCCAGTACCCCTCGGCGTTGTCAAAGGGGTTGCCCTGACCGTAAATGAAGGGTTCCATATCGGGTTGAACTTCGGAAAGGTCCGCAAGAACAAGACCGTCCCACGCATCCTTGAATTCTATCTTCCGCCCATGCTTCCTCATTTCGTAATTGTTCTCGTGGTACGCATAAAACGGGACCTGGGGATACATAACCCGCATACAGTCAAAGATGTCCTGATACGGACTCTCGTATATGCGTTTACTGAATGACGTTACTATGCTAACGCTAGACATCCCGCAAGTCCTCCGTATATTCTTGTGGGGAAGGCCCTTCGAGCCTTTACGCGAGGGTATGACCGCTATTGTTTTTCCTCCGTCGTTCATCCGATATACTCCGGTTCGGGGTTTTTCCTCATTTCACAAAGTCCTCGGCGCAGCCCGTTGCGAAACTGGGATAAGAGGCGGTTGCGGAAGGCCTGCCTTCCCATAGTTTCCGCCGCTCGAAGCGTTCGCTGACCGTTCGCGTCGAGCGGGAGGGGGGAGAGTTCGTTCATTTGTCTTGCGACGTCGATACGGCCTCTGCCGAGAACGCCCGTGCAGAAATCTTCGAAACCCATCCAGACCGCTGCGGCTTGCATGGTCTGCCCTTTTGCAACCCGCTCACGGATGCCCTTTTGAACGTCTTCGATATAGCGGGGCTCGAAGACCGGCATATTCTCCGGAAAATTCTTCAGGATATACAGCGGGCGGTTGCGTGTCTCGGCGTAGAGCGTCCCCATCTCCCCGGCCGTGCGGCCGATTTTATGCCAGGCCTTTGCCTTCGGGTTTACCAGCATTCGGTATCCCAGGGCGCCCGCCCGCGCGCACCAGTCGGCATCCTCATAGTAATAAAAGTAGTCCTCGTCGAACAAACCGGCCCGGGAAATCGTTTCCGCACTGATTAGCATCGCCGCTCCGGTGACATAGTCGGCCTCGATAGTATCTTCATACCGGCCGTAATCTTCCTCGTTGTAACCGACGTGAGCGCCGAGGGCCGTCGAGTCGTCCATAACACCGCCGACGTGATTGATGATGTTCGGTCTGTCGTAAAAACAGATTTTTGCGCCGACCGCCGCCGCGTCGGGGCGGGACTCGGCGGTGGAAACCATATGACGGAGCATTCCGGCGTCAACGACGACGTCGTTGTTCAAAAGCAGCACGTAATCGCAGCGCAATTCGTCTATGCAGTGGCGAATTGCGAGGTTGCTGCCTGCGGCAAAGCCGAGGTTGTCCGCATTTCGGAACACCGCCGTTTCCGGATGAGCGCGCAGAATTTTTTCGAGGCATTCGCGGGACGAGCCGTTGTCGGCGAGGACTACCGCGCAGTTGTCATAGCACAGTTCCTTCAGCGACGAGAGGCATTCTATCGTGTCGTCCGCCCGCTCGAGGTTGAGTATGATAATTCCTACCCGTGGTTCCTGGTTCAGCATTGCGTTACACCGTTCGTTCCGTCATATTGGCGCCGAAAGCGTTGTCAGTTCTTCCACGCGCAGATTCGCCGTGTCCATATAGCAGTTAATGGTACAGCCTTCGCAGAAGGGGAATCGGCCCTCTTTTGCCCTGAGGCTGGAGACGCGGTCGCCCCTCAGGATTTCTTCAAGGTCGCCTTTGATTTTGATTTTTTCCGTCCGGTAATGGAAACACGGCAGCAAAAGGTAGTTGTCCGGCGATATGACGACGTTGCGCGACATTGCACTGCACCGCGGACGGCGGACGCTGTTGCCGCCCAGGGCTATCAGTTCGACCTGCGCGGCATTGACATAAACATCCTCCCGGCCCGCGAGGTCATACAGTCTTTCGAGCGCTTTCCGGACAGGGGGCTTGCCCGTTTCGTTGTATGAGAAGGCCGGATTCAGACTGAGTTTTATTCCGAGTTTTCCGGACAGAGAGATGAGGTCGTCAACCTCATCAACATTTTCCGAGTCTATGGTCGCCAGTATTCCGCATTTCTGCCCAAGTCCCATTGCCTTTCCCATAGCCCGGACCACTGTGTTAAGGCCGTCAACCCCGCGACGGGCCTTATAGGTCTCCGGATTGAGAGTATCTATGGAGAAGTTGATGAACTCTGCGACGCCGAGCAACGCTTCGGCGTGCCGCTCGTATGCAAGACCGTTGGTCGTCAGGATTATGGGGAAACCCGACTCTTTCGCCGCTGCGAGGATTTCGGGCAGGTCGTCACGGAGGAATATCTCGCCGCCGGTGAAATCGACGTAGCGCACGCCCAGGTTCTTCAGGGCGCGCAGGTTTGTCGCGATTTCGTCGATTTCCTGCTCCTGCCCGACCATTCGCCGGACGCGCCATATATCGCAATACGCGCAGCGCGAGTTGCAGCGGTACGTCAGGTAGTAATAACATCGCTGGAAAGCAGGGTCTGGCACTATTTTTCCTCCGGGAGTTCCTCGTACAGGTCGAGAAGGACCTTTATCGCATGCTGTTCGGTCCAGTATTGTTCCATATAACGCCGCGCGGCCAGGCCGGTTTCAAGGCGGCGCGCGTCGTCGTTTATGAGGTCGGTTATTGATTTGCGAAGTTCGTCGGCGTTTCGCGCGACGACCCACGGTACGTAATCGACGCCGGTGAATTTCGTTATCTGCTCGATGTTCCAGTCATCCAGCCCCGCAATGACCGGTTTGGCCTGGCTCAGGGATTCCAGCGAGGCAATGCCGAAGTGCCCCTGCATATGGTCGAAAACGATGTGGCAGCGGCGCTTTTCTTCCAGGCACTCAAAATATGGGAGGTTTTCGATAATGACTGTCTCGGCGCGCGGGTTCTCCCTGGTAATCTCGCTCATCACGTTGATGAAGGTCTTCGTATCCTTGTGGAACTTGCGCGTGGGGGCCTGGCAGACGCGTATGGTCCCGGTCGAGGGCTCGCCCCCGTCCCAGGGCATAAACTGGACGTCCTTGATTGGCACGAGGTTGGGCAGCCATACCGAGCCGGGCAGGGTTTTGAGCAAATCGGGGGTGCTTACCGCCGTCCGGCGGCCCAGTTTCCTGTATTTTTCAATGAACTGGCCGGCGTTGATGATGAAGTTCGGGTGTCCGTGATGATGATGAAGAATCTTCTTGCCCTTGATGTAATCGCGCATTAGCAGGGGACCGAGGAGCGCGTTTTCGTCGGCCATTATGTGAAAATGAAAGATGTCGGCCGTCTTGAGCAGGTGCTCCACTTCCGAGAAGTCATCGTCGGGAATTGCCGGGATGTGTATGTCGTGCTCGAAGTTGACATTATATTTCGAGTCGGTCGTTATCGCCCGGGCGGTGTGTTCCGTGTAGCGGTTGATGGCATTCGCGAAGGCGATGGTCATTCCTGCCGGGTCGTTGGTGGTAATCATAAGAATTTTCACGGGATTTCTCCTTATCAGAGCGTCTTTATTTTCACACCTCGTTTTGCAAGGTGCGAAACGTCCTTCAAGATGGCATCCTGTTGAGCGAAAGAGGTAATGATTACAGCGTCGAATTCGATAGAATCAAGCGCCTCGGGCGGGCTGATTGACATAGCGCCCAGGCACTTGTGGTGTTTGGACTTATCGTTGTCCACAACGGCGACCACTGCGAGGGGGAGTTTCTCGGCAGCCGCAAGAACCACCTCGCAGGTTTCGGCCGCGCCGAACAGCGCGACCCTGGAGATGCCTTCCCTGAGGAAGCGCTTCAACTTCTCCTCGATGCTTTTCTTGGCTGCGCCGTAGAGTTGGATTACTTCTGTGGAGTAGGAGCGCAACATTTCGGAAAGAAGTTTCCGGCCTTCCGGGGTGAGAAAGTACTGAATTTTTCTGCGGTTATTGCCTGTCATTTGTATCAGGCCGCGCCCGAGCATGTCCTTGATGTAACTGTTGGCCATAGCAGCGGATATGCCTACTTTGGTCGCGAGCGAGGCCTGGCTCACACGCGGGTTATTGTCTATTGATTCAAGTATCGTAAGCACCCGCGTGGGTTTTTTTGGCTTGAAGAATGTTTGCTCTTTGACTATCAAGTTGTTTCTGGGGAAAAAGTTACGGATAAAGGGTTAAAGGCCGAAACGTTTGTTCATTAACTGAATGAATGTTGTCCATCAAGGTATCGGGAAAGAGGCGCTGGAACTTTAGGAGAACTTTTTGGGAGGGGCAATATTTATTAACTGATTGATTATGCTTTATACTTTATAAAGCCCAAGGCGCTGAATCGCAAGAAAAAAACCTTATCTTCTTGAATTTTTTTCAAGTTTGTGCTATTATATTCCGATGCTTAAGTGGCGAATGACGAAAAGAATTGCAATGCGTAACGATTTTCCCCTCTCTCGTTGACATTGCAATTTGGGGGGCGTCTCAGGGCGTCCCTCTTTTTTTTCTCTCCCCCCTTATTATCAATTCAAAGACACACCGGGATTCTCTATGAGCAGAGTCCTCAACTGCAAAGAACAGGAGAATTTCGGCAGAAACAATGCCCGGGGACAACGCGATGTGGAAGGTCGTGTTTTTTTTTCAGCCGGTCTGAGGTGAATTCAGAACCCCGTTTTTCTCTTGCGGAAGAAAGCCGCTAATGCCGAAAGCGATATCAACGCCAGCGTAACCGTCCCCGGTTCGGGGACCGGCATAGTTGCGTAAGTCTCGTAATGGTAAATGCCGAAGCCGGCAAACGTATCGTATCCGGCATCGCCAATCATCCCGCTCGTCAGCCCCAACTCTATTTCCATCAGGAACTGGCTCTCGTCAAAGTATGTATTCCAGTCCTTTATGTCAGTTCCGTCAGGGGGCATAGTCAGCGCGGCAAGCAGTATCTCCAGGTCTTTAGCGTCTGCCAGGGCGAGTTCCCCTTCGCTGATATTGAAAACATCCAACGCAATATCGCGGTATGACAGGATGTTTACACTGTCCACTTCATCCATTGCGTCGCTGAGTTGGGTGGGGCGCTGCGTTTCGCCGGATATATCCATCCACGTCGGCAAATCAATAGCCAGCCGCAGGCCCGCAGGGTCCGTCATAGCGTGAACGTCGTTCAGGAAGGCGATGTAATTCTCTTCTATTTCAGTCATTGTAGCGATGTCGTTCGCCTCTTTGGCAAGCTGGTACTCGCTCTTTTCTGCCGCGCCGAAATCCTTCCAGTAGGCCCAGTACTCCAAATCGAGGTGAATGCCCGCAAAGCCGGTTCCGCCCCCGCTTTCGTAGCCCGCGTTGGTGGCAATCACATCCGTCATCAGTTTTCTCGGCCACACATAGTTCCAGTAATAATCAGGCCAGTCGGGGTCACTGTGGTTATTGGGGTCGGCGGGCACGTTATACGGGTCCGCCCAGGTAATAGCGCCGAACAGCGCTTCCACCTCGATGTCCGCGGCGGCCGCCTTCTGCAGAAATGTCGGCAACTGCGGCCTGAACTCCCAGGGCAGAGCCGGATCTGCAGGAGGTTCCAGATAGGGGTAAGTGGCAAGGTATAGCCGGTTGACGCCCCCGGCCACGGCGAAATTAATGAGCGCGTCCATCGACGCTTCGCTTTCAAGTGCGTCCAGAGTCGGGGTCTTTTCTACCCACAGCGAACGCACCGGATTCCCATCCGGCGGAATGGGCGCCGTCAGAGCAGAGGACGCAAAAACGAAGACGAACAAGGTTACCCCGCAGCAAAAGCCTTTTAACATGCGATTGTCTCCAACTGGTTGTCTGGTTGAGAATTATGAAAACCCACGGCCCAAGCGTGGCCTTCTCTTAATACTAGACACATAACTCGCCGTAAAATCTCGCTTTTTTTCGCTTTTTTTTCGTTTCCCTTTATGCCAGCCACATCTCTTACATCAAATTTCGTGCCGATTGCAGGCGTTTTACTCTGCCCGAATCCCCGCCCGAGGAGACCGGATGCCCCCGCCTTGCTGCTTGCAAAAGGTAACGCCTCTGCTATAATCGCTACGCAATGTGAGTTTTCGGAGAAAATCTATGAAACTTACCATCGACGACTTGGACCTCGGCGGGAAAAGAGCGCTTATCCGCGTTGACTTTAACGTCCCGCTCGACGAAAACCGCGAAATCACGGACGACACACGCATCAGGGCCGCCCTTCCCACCATCAGGCGCGCGCTCGGGGCGGGTGCGGGCATCGTACTCGTCTCCCATCTCGGCCGCCCCAAAGGCAAACCGGACCCCAAATTCTCACTCGCGCCGGTTGCAAAAAGGCTGGAGGAAATCATCGAGATGGAAGTCGTGTTCTGCCCGGAATCGCTCGAAACGGATTTCGAAGCCGTGCGGAAAAAATGCGCCGACGCGCGAATTGCCCTGCTGGAAAACATCCGCTTCTATCCCGGCGAAACAAAAAACGACCGCGGGTTCGCCGAACGCCTGTCAAAACTCGCGGATGTCTTTATCAACGACGCCTTCGGCACGGCGCACCGGGCTCACGCATCGACCGTCGGGATTACAGAGTTCCTTCCCTCCGCGGCGGGCCTCCTGATGCAGAAAGAAATCGAATACCTTAGCCGGGTGCTGGAGAATCCCGAAAGGCCGTTCGTCGCGATTCTCGGCGGGGCGAAGGTATCCGACAAAATCGGCGTGATACAAAACCTGCTCGACAAGGTGAACACAATCATCATCGGCGGCGGAATGTCCTACACCTTCAAGAAGGCGCTCGGCATCGGCGTGGGAAAATCGCTGCTCGAAGAGGATAAGATTGAACTGTCGCGCGAAACAATGGATGCGGCCGGGAAGCGCGGCGTGGAGTTCCTCCTGCCCGTCGACCACGTCGTTTCCAGCGAGTTCAGCGAGAAGGGCGACATCAGGGTCGTACCCGACGGCGAAATACCCGATGATTACCAGGCACTGGACATCGGCCCGAAGACCGTCGAGATATATTGCAAGGCGGTCGCCGGCGCGAAGACGGTGGTCTGGAACGGCCCGATGGGCGTGTTCGAGAAGCCGGATTACGCAGCGGGGACCAGGGCAATAGCCGAAGCCGTTGCCGAGGCCACCGACGCCGGGGCTGTCAGCGTCATCGGCGGAGGCGATTCTGCCGCCGCCGTTGACCAGATGGGCCTGGAAGACCGAATGACCCATGTCTCCACCGGCGGCGGGGCGTCGCTGGCGTACCTCGAAGGCAAACCA
>JBDRIB010000183.1:0-2039 GCA_043816375.1 Planctomycetota bacterium
CTCGACGCCCGCCTCTTGGGCCCTCTCCACAACCTGATCCCGGTCCTCGTCGAAATCGCGCATTTCCAGATGGGTATGAGAATCAATAAGCATGTCCTTACGTAAATCAGAAGGATGATATATGTCAATCTCTTTATTGCCGGGAGGGGCGGCAGGGAAAGCTAAGATATTGTTTTTGGCACGTGGCATTCTCAGGTTTGCGGTTCAGACCAATGCTTCGCTACAGATGATTCGGGGGATCGGTTTATCTTCGAGTTCCAGGCTTCGCCCGGCTGCCACGTCTTTCAGGTTGTGCTGGTCGTAGATTCGGATCAGATTCTTGTAGAGCGCCTCGCCTACGACGGCATTCCGCCGCAATTGGTTCAATTCGCGCTTGACCGCGCCGGTCAAAGCGCCTCGGAAAGCCTTTTCCAGAATGTTGATATTGCCCTTGATCTCTTCTTCTTGCGTGGCTTCAAAAAGGATCCTGAGTTCCCGAAGCGCATAGAGCTGGCCGTGCGTAAGATTGAAGGTATGCCTGCGCTCGGCTTCCCGGTGTTTGACTTCCTCGGCGAATGCCCGTTGCACGGCCATTACTGCCTTGTTGTATTTGTCCGGCAGATCGGCGGCCTCTGCATCGGGAGCGCATTTGACCGTGCCGACCACCCTCGGAACATCGCGGGAAACGACGACGCCCTTTTCGTCGAGCAGGAAGAGCTGCTGAAAGCGGCCGGCCTGGCAGAAAACGAACAAACCCTTTTGCAGAGAAGGCCGCGCCGTGCGGATGCCGTCGCGCAGATTGGCGATGCGCTCGAACTCCGCAGGGTCTTCCTTCCGCAATTGCCGCAGGATTTCCTCGGCTTCGTTCAGGTCTAGAAACTCGTCTTCCGGTTTGCCCCAGAGGTCCAACTGCACCGGGCCGCCGCCCTGTGTTTCATAAATGGCATACATCGCCTCGGGGTTCAGGCGTTCGGTCTCATCAAGGATGTTGGAGTCTTCCCCGATGGTGTCGTGGATCTCCTGAATCCGGTTGTGCAGCTTGTCGTACAGATTCAGGTTCTTCTCGATTCCCACTTCCGGCAGGAAGTTGAAGGCAAAGATGACCTCATGATCCGATCCGATCCGGTCAATGCGTCCGAAGCGTTGAATAAGCCGCACCGGGTTCCAGTGCAGATCGTAATTGATGATATTGTCGCAGTCCTGGAGGTTGAGACCTTCGGCCAGAACGTCGGTGGCGACGACGGTCATGAGTTCCGCTTCGCCTTTGGAAAAGCGATACTCCGGGTTGGCCTTCGGCGCAAACCGTCCGACCACGCGCGCTTTGCTCTTGTCCCCGCTGTAGATAACATCCACGTCGGGGAAGCGGTCGCCGGGGTTCAGATTGGCGTAGAGATACCTCGCCGTGTCGGCGTACTGTGTGAAGATCAACCGTTTCGCGTCCTGCAACGGCTTGTCGGCCAGGCGCGCTTGGAGCGTTTGGAGTTTGGCGTCTTTCTCGGGGGTGATGGGTTCAACCAGCGTCCGGACCGTCTTCAAAATCTCGATGTCGTGCGCGATGTGCCTGCGCAGGGTATCCGTGTCGAAGTCCTCTGCGTCGTAGCGTTGCGACACCGCGCGTAGGGCGTCCATGAAGTCGGTCTCTTCGAGCGTGTCGCTTCCATAGAGGATGGACTGCGCCTCCTCTCCCGCCGGGACGAAGCCCTCGTCAATGGCCTTGAGAAAAGACTCGTGAATCTTGAGCAACCGGCGGATAGTCTCCTGAAAGGCGTAAACACTCGACTCAAACCGCTTGAACAAAAGAACGCGCATCAGGCCGCGCAGATTCGCCCCGGCCCGCTGCAGGCTGACGTACGGTTCTTGTTTCTGTTTCTCGGCGCGAACGTAGTGCCACAGGCCATAACGTGCATAGGACAGTTCCCCCACCATAGCTTTGGCCGGTTTGCCCTTCCGGGATTTGCCGAGATAGCCGCGCAACTGCTGGTAAAGTCCCTGGTAGGTGTCTTCAATGCTGTACGCGATGGTTTGAAGCTGCCGCTTCGGGAAAAACTGGTGCTTTCCGC
>JBDRIB010000184.1:0-3871 GCA_043816375.1 Planctomycetota bacterium
GGAATCGGCGAGGCCCTTGGCCGCTATGTCGAACGCGGTGCCGTGCCCGACCGAGGTGCGGATTATCGGCAGGCCCAGCGTTATGTTCACCGCTGTTTTGAACGCGATGGTCTTTAGCGGCGCGAGTCCCTGGTCGTGATACATCGCCAGCACCACGTCAAACTCCCCGTTTATCGCACGGTGAAAAGCCGTGTCTGCGGCAATCGGCCCGAAACACGCGATTCCCTCGCGCCTGGCGCGGGCTATGGCGGGTGCAATTGTCTCTCTTTCCTCAACGCTTCTGCTGATTGCGTTGCCTGCGTGGGGATTAAGTCCGCACACGCCGATTCGCGGCCTGAGTATCGCAAAGTATTTCTTCAGCGAATCGTTGAGTACGCGAAGAATCTTCAGCAATCCGTCTTCCGTTATTAGCCGAGGCACTTCGGCAAGCGCGCAATGCGTGGTCGCGAGCGCCACCCGCAGTCTGCCGCCGGTCATCATCATTACGGGCATATCCGCGGCCGTGAGTTCGGCAAGCATCTCGGTATGCCCGGGGAAATCAACGCCTGCGGAGCGGATGGCCTCCTTGCTTATCGGGCCGGTGACCATTGCATCGGTCTTTCCGCTCATCGTGTCCCGCGCGGCGGCTTCGATATACTGGAGCGACGCGCGCCCGCCCGCGGCGGACGGTCTGCCGGGAGAAGCGGCCCAGCGGGCATTGTCGAAATCGACGAGCGTGTGCCGCGCCTGCAGCCCGGGGGAGTATCCGGACGCGGCGCTCAGTACCCGCGCATCCCCGTAAACGGTGAAGACCGCCTCGCTCATACGCATCACCTTGACGCGGCGGAGCGCTTTCACGACAACCTCGGGGCCGATACCCGCGGGGTCGCCCATTGTGATACCGATTCGGATGTGTGACTTGGAGGGTTTTCTCACCTTTTTTCTCCGTAGGTTGCTGAATGGTGATTATAGCAATCCCCGCGCCGGGTCACAACATATGTTTCAACCCATATCGTCAACTAAGGGGTCTGACCCCTTTACTTGACGATCTTGAAAAACGGTGTTGTTGAATTGGCGCGGCGTGGATGTATAATGCGGAGGGAGATAGTTTCGATTCTGAGGGAGAAGAATTATGCGAGATTACCTGGCACTTGATAGAAAGTACATCTGGCACCCGTTCACGCAGATGAAGGAGTGGATGGCGGAACCGCAGATTGTCATCGAACGCGGCGAAGGCGATTACCTCTTTGATACAGAGGGCAATCGTTACATCGACGGAATGTCCTCGCTCTGGTGCAATGTTCACGGCCACCACCGCAAGGAAATTGACGATGCAATCCGCGCACAACTCGACAAGGTCGCACACTCGACGATGCTCGGCCTGACGCACACGACCGCAATCGAACTGGCCGAGAAACTCGTGGCGATTGCCCCGAAGGGGCTTACGCGGGTCTTTTACTCCGACAGCGGTTCCGAGGCGGTCGAGATTGCGCTGAAAATCGCCTTCCAGTACTGGCAGCACAGGGGGGAGATGGGGAAGACGCACTTCGTCGCGCTCGAGAACAGTTACCACGGCGACACAATCGGCTCGGTGAGTGTCAGCGGGATAGGCCTGTTTCATTCGCTCTTCAAGCCGCTGCTGTTTCACACATATTTCGCGCCCGGTCCGTTAAAGCCGTGGTACGACAGGAGCAGGTCGTCCGAGGACTGCCTGAACGAAAGCCTCGGGCGGCTTGAACAGATTTTCTCCGACAGCGGGAACCTGATTGCCGCGCTCGTCCTGGAGCCGCTGGTTCAGGGCGCGGGCGGGATGTATATGCAGCCGAAGGGATTCCTGAAGCGCGTGCGCGAACTCTGCTCGAAACACGACGTGCTCCTGATTGCCGACGAGGTGGCGACGGGCTTCGGCCGGACGGGGAAGATGTTCGCCTGCGAGCAGGAAGGCGTCTCGCCCGACATAATGACTCTGGCCAAGGGAATTACAGGGGGCTATATGCCGCTGGCGGCGACGCTCGTCCGCGAGGAAATCTTCGAGCAGTTCCTCGGCGACCACCTGGATTACAGGACGTTCTTCCACGGACATACTTACACGGGCAATCCGCTTGCCTGCGCGGCCGCGCTTGCCAGCCTGGAAATATTCGAGAGGGAGAAGGTGCTGGAGAAACTACAGCCCAAAATAAGACTGCTCGGTGAACTTGTGGATGGCCTGAGGGACCATCCCCATATCGGCGAGGTGCGACAGTGCGGTTTCATCGCCGCCCTTGAACTTGCGAAAGACAGGGGAGCGGGGGAGCCTTGTCCGCCCGCCGACAGGCCCGCGTGGCATATCTGCCAGGAAGCACGCAAACGCGGGCTGCTCATTCGCCCGCTCGGTGATGTCATCGTCATTTTCCCGCCGCTTGGCATCGCGGAAGAGAATCTGCGCAGGATGGTTGAAATAATTACCGAGTCCATCGAGGCGGTGTGCAGAAGGGTATTCGCCGGCGCGGCACAGGCGCGCCCTGAACAGGCAAAATGAAAAATTGCAAGGCATTCAGGTTGACTGACTTTTTAATGGTGACAGTCACCAATCTACGAATCTCTGCGCAGGGGACTGTCCCCTGAGCATCCCAGAACCTGTTCTATTCTACGAATGCAAAAGGATGACAGTCACTAATCTACGAGTCTCGGTCGCAGTGCTCCCTCGACTCCGTAATTAGTGACAGTCACCTTTTGCGTTGTAAATAGAACAGGTCCGCCGTAGTTGGTTACATTTATCCGCCAGAGGCGGAGTCACCGATGCTGGTGCAAAATGATGAAGGCGGCTTTTTTTGTGACGGCTACGGACACGGGGGTGGGCAAGACTGTCGTTACCGGCGGTCTTGTTCGCGCGCTGAAAAAACGCGGCTGCGATGTCGGCGTGATGAAACCCGTGACCAGCGGCGCGGTCAGGCGCGGCGGCGCGCTTGTCTCCGAGGACGCGGAATATCTCCGCGCCGCGGCGGGGATTGACGACCCCCCGGAACTCGTGAGCCCCGTGCTTCTGGAAGAGCCGCTGGCGCCGCTCGTGGTAACGCAACTGACGGGCAGAGAGGTTGACGTGGGCAAAATCCTCGCGGCCTGCACCGCACTCAAGGTCAGGCATAAACTGCTGTTCATTGAGGGCATCGGCGGACTGATGGTGCCGCTCAGGACGAAATACAACGTTGTGGACCTCGCCGCCGATATGAACAGTTCGCTCATAATCGTCGCGCGTCCGAGCCTGGGCACGATAAACCACACGTCGTTGACGATACAATGCGCCAGGGGAGCGGGACTCCAGGTAGCCGGCGTGATATTCAATTACTGCGAAAAGCGCAAACAGGGTGCCGCGGAACTCACAAACGCTGAAATCATACGCCAGGTCTGCGAAGTGCCCGTGCTCGGCACGATACCTTATCTGGAAGACACCTCGCCCGAAAGTTTGAGTGACGCGGCCTTCGGGCCGGTCGCCGAAAAACTCCTCTCGGTCAGCGAAATCTCCCGCACCTGAGACAGGGAAGATGCCGGAACTCAAAGACATTCGCAAAAGAGCCGAAGAACTTCGCCGGCTTATCAACTACCACAACAACCGCTATTACGTTCTCGACGACCCCGAAATCTCCGACGCGCAGTATGACCGCCTGATGCGCGAACTCATCGAAATCGAGAAGGAACATCCCGAACTCGCCACGCCGGACTCTCCCACGTTGCGCGTCGGCGCCGAACCGCTTGAGGCGTTCGGCACGGTGCGCCACTCGACGCCGATGCTCAGCATCGAGAACGCGCTCGACCGGGGCGAGTTGAACGAATGGATTGACCGCGTGCGCCGCACTGCGGGAACTCAAAAGATAGAATTCGCGCTGGAGCCGAAACTCGACGGGCTGGCCGTCGC
>JBDRIB010000185.1:0-11102 GCA_043816375.1 Planctomycetota bacterium
CGTCCATCTTACGGTATCCGATACCGGTTGCGGAATGGACAGGGACACAGTCGCCAGGATGTTCGAGCCCTATTTTTCCACAAAGACCGGAGGACGCGGCCTCGGCCTGGCAACCGTATTCGGTATTATCAAAAACCACAACGGCTGGATCGCCGTAGATACCGAACCAAAGCGGGGAACCAGCATGCACATCTATCTCCCGCTCGTTGCAAAAGCGGCCACCAGGCCAGGAAAAACCAATGCAATCCTGTCTGCAAAAAGAGGGAACGAGAAAATCCTTGTCATTGACGACGAAGGCGTCGTCACAAATTTATGCCGGGCCACCCTCGGCAAAATGGGCTACCGTGTCCTCATCGCAAACACCGGGGACAAGGCGTCAAGACAACTGGACAGGCATCCCGACTGCTCTCTTGTGGTGCTTGACCTGGTTATGCCGCCGCCCGGCGGAAAGGCGATATTCGAAGCCATCAGGAAAAACCATCCCGACGTCGGTGTGCTTATTACCAGCGGCTACGACAAACCTGGATATATCGAAAAACTGCTCAAGGCCGGTGTGCACGGCTTTCTCGCAAAGCCCTTCACCCCGGAAGACCTCTCCGCAAAAATCCGAAAAATTCTCGACGCATAGCCTCCACGGAAAAAGGGGACACTCACTTTCATTACCTTATATTAATCAAACACTTACAAACGCAAAAACCAAAAAAAGGTGACAGTCACCTTTTTTTGGAATTTGCAGTTGTAACGCTATGTTTGGTAAGGTATTGCAAAAGTGAGTGTCCCCTTTTTTGTGCAGGGAGGGGCGTGTGCGTTAGTGCTTATTGGAATTGTCGTTATGGCGAGAGGTGCCGACGGCGAGTGCGTGAAAGATTATCCCCGCGCTTACCGCGACGTTGAGGGACTCCGCCCTGCCGGTCATTTGAATCGATATGCGCTGGTCGCACCGCTCAACCGCCTCCGCCGGCGGGCCCGCGGTCTCGTTGCCGAGAATTACCGCCCACCGCCGTGGCGGCCTGATTTCGCTCACGTCCCGCCCGCCCCTGCTTACGGCGGCAAATGCGGTGACGTTGTTCGCCTGAAGCCAGTCCATTGTCCTGACTGTCTCGGCGTCGCTCACTATCGGCATGTGAAAGCACGAGCCGGCAGTGCTGCGGATTACCTTCGGGTTCTGCCATTCCGCGCAGCCTTTACTCAGGACGACGCCGTTCAGGGCAAACGCATCCGCGCTGCGGATTATCGCGCCGATGTTGCCCGGGTCCTGAATCGCGCCGGCCACCGCCAGTCGCAACTCGCCCGCGCCCTCGAAATCCTCAAGCCGCCTTTGCGGCGTGCGCAACACCGCCACGACCGACGCAGGGCTGACCGTCTCGCTCAGCCTCTTTATGTCGTTTTCACGCGCAAGAAACAGCAGCGTCGTCTTCGCGTCGATTCGTGCGACGGCATCGGCGACGTCCGTCGAGTCGTGTTTCCTGACGTTGATGACAACCCGCTCGACCTCCCAGCCCGCGTCAAGCGCCTCGCGGAGCAGCGTCGCGCCCTCGACGAGAAACAGCCCCGCACGCCGCCGGAGTTTTTTCACGCGCAGCGCCGCCGTCTCCTTAAGCCGCGCCTTCGAGATGTAATCGATTTGAGGCATGGAAGTGCAAGACCGATGACTGAAGACCAAAAGGATGCGTCGGAAAGGTGACAGTCACCTTTGACCTGACAAAAAAAATACGCCAGGTAGGACTCGAACCTACGACCCGCTGATTAAGAGTCAGCTGCTCTGCCAAACTGAGCTACTGGCGCATTACGTCGGTGACCGTCACGCGTCACGCGGAGATTATAATAGGAAGGGCACGAATTGCAAGAGTTAACTGAGAGAGACAATGGCAATGGTCACCTTTGTTGTCTGTTGCTTCGTGTTTGACTTCATACGCTGATCTTTTATAATTCTGCTGAGGGATAGGTTATTTTATCAGCAGGGAGGAGAATTATGGAGAAAATTGACAGACTTGGCTCATCGTCTGAGCACACACCGGAACAGCCGTTACAACCACCACACATGCCACCCCCGCCGCAGATGCCGCAAGTCGATGAAGCGGAAATAGCACGACAGTTGTTTGAGTTGCGAACAAACCAGCGTTACTTTGCGGCGCTGCTCGCGGGCATTTTCGCAATGCTGGTCGGGGCTGTCGTCTGGGCATTGGTCGCCTATCTGACGAAGTACGAGGTGGGATATTTGGCTATTGCCGTAGGCGCACTTGTCGGATTCGCAGTCAGAAAGGCGGGCCGCGGTGTGACGACAGTGTTTGGTATTATGGGCGCGATTCTTGCCGTACTGGGCATAGCAATCGGCAAGGTACTTGGGGTAGTGGCTCTTGTCGCAAATGAGGAAAACCTGAGATTCTTCGAGGTTCTGTCCATGCTGGATCTCGCGGTTATCCTTGAAGTGCTTCGAGAGTCTTTCCATCCGATAGACGTGCTGTTCTACGGGCTCGCCATCTATTGGGGTTTCAAGCATTCCTTTCGGCATATTACTCACGCAAAACTACGCGCGGCGATGGCGGCGGAAATGACTATTCCGGCTGTCCCTTACCGGAACGATGCGCTGAACATCAGGTTCAATCCGCCTGCCGCCTGGGTGCAGAGGAACGTTCCGCCCTCGAGCGGGTTGCTGGCGATATACGCGGCGCAGGAAAAAGAGGACGGCTTTACGCCGAGTATTGTCCTTGCAACGGAAGACCTGCCCAAAGGCATCAGCGTCGATGGGTATGTCGAGCAGAACATCAGTGAGTTGAAGAAAAAGCCGACGGGTGTGAAGATTATTGAGAAGACCGAGGAGCCTGCAGACCAGGGGACAGCGGCGAAGCTGGTCTATGAGCACACTAAAGAGACGCCCGTTCTCAAGGCTCAGATGATGATTTATATCGCGGGCACAAGGGCGACGCTGGTTACCTGTATGACATCGAAGGAATCATTCGAGAGGTTTCAGCCGGTGTTCGACGAAGCGTGCCGGAGCCTGATTGCGGACACTGGAAGGTGACTGTCACCGCTTCGCAGGGTCTGCCCCCTGCGCCGCTAGTTCTGCTCTATGTGGGATATGCGGTACACTTTTTTGAGGACTGCTTTTTCGGAAATCAGTTTGCCGTCCGGGCTGTATTCTCTCAATTTCGGGGGGATGCCCGGGTTGTTTTCCGGATGGAAGGGAACCAGTATGTTGCCCTCGCCGGTAATTGCGAACCGTTGCATCCAGTGGTTGATGTCCGATATCGTGCTCAGGTGTTTGCCGTCGCCGGACATAATGACGATTCGGCGGCGGCCTTGTTCCAGGACGGCTATTTTGCCGTCCGGGAGCGCCCGGGCGCATTGGGGATTGGAGAAGGCCCACTGGCGCACAATCTTGTTTTTGCCGTCCCTTGTGCCCTCAAAGACGAGGTTTCTGCCCTGGTCACATATGAGAATGTTGCCGTTAGGCAGTTCTTCGATATATTGCGAATAGCACTGCCTGTCAAAATACGTGCCCGCGACTGACCCGTCTGGTTTGACCTCGATGATGCGCTGACTGTTCCTTTCCGCGATGAGCGTGTTGCCGTTCTTCAGTCTGATTGCGCAGGACGGGTAGTTCAGCCCCTCCTTTTTCCACACGATTTGCTTCTGGTAGTCAACCTCGAATACTCCATTGCCTCCTGTAATAAGTATGTTGCCGTTTTGAAGGCGCGTGGCGTGCCAGGGCGCCGTGACGCCGTAAGACCAGACTTCGTTCATCTGCATATCCAGTTCGACGACGCGGTTGCTCAACTGGTCGCAAATCAGCGTGTGTCCGTAATAAAACGAGAGCGATGTTGAGAATGTGATGCTTCGGATGAGACTGCGGTCAATGTTCACCACGCCCATATACTGCGTGACAAGGTGCAGTTTGCCGTCCTCCATCGAGTCGATAACGCCCGGCAGACAGTCGTAGTTGGGCATCGACACGAGGGCGTACCAGCCTTCTTTGGGCTTTTTGTCCCCGGGGGGCGGCTTGCGCGGGAAGACGAGGCCGTTTACCTCCGTGATGGAGATGCTCTTCGTCTCTTCGCCCGCTTTGTATTCCACCTTTTCGACAATCATACGGCCTGATTCCGACTTGACCGGCACGAGCGGGAGAAGTTCGCACTTTATCTGACGCCCGTCGTTGAGCACGAGTATGTCTTCGCTTCCCGTGTTCCACGGCATATAAAGACTGCCGGCGGGCGAGGTCGAGATGTGGCGTATGTTCTTCAGGCTGAATTCGATTTCCCTGCCGTATTCGTTAAAGATGGTCAGTTTCTCATCCGCCCATTTATCCACTCTCCCTGTGATTCGCGTGCCGTCGATGAGCGTATAGACAAAGGCCTCCTTTGTGATTTCCGACGGCAGATTTTTGTGGACGTTGAAGTAGATGTGGCGGAGTTGCGTTATCGGCACGGTGAGCGGCTTTTCCGACCCCTGCGTTTTGACGTAGATTGTTCCGTCCTCATCGATTTTTTCAATCAGGCCGGTAAGTATGTCGCCGTCGTCCAGCACGAGCCTGTCGCGGGCGGCGTCTTCGTCATCCGCGCGCAGTGTTGCGCAGACCGCGAGAAGCGCACACAAAAAGGCGAGAATCATTCTCTGTCTCATCTTTTTTCTCCGGACGCGTAACGTCGGGTGGTATCCTTCCACGGTCTCCATTTACATTTTAGACGTATTTCCCGCCCAAAAGTTTGCCAAAAAACGTCTCTCGTCAATCAAAAAGTTTCCATCGAAGACGGCATTGCCTCTCCCCCCTTCCCGCATTCCCGCAAGTGCAGGCCTTGCGGCATAAACCCGCAAATCCCAATCAAAAAAAAAAGCCCGTCCGCAGGGACGGGCTGTGTTTGTTCAAGAATCTTTTTCCTCACATATTCTTTTGCTTCTTGCTCCTTGTTTCTGCCTGCTATCCGGCATCCGGTTATTCGGCGAGTTTCAGCAGGCGCTCCCATCGGCGGTCAATCTCCTGCTGCAGCGCCTCGATTACGTCCTCGTTGCCGGGCTTTTTCAGGTGCGCGAAACGTCCCTGCATTTCCATCCAGGTTTTCACCGGCACCTTTTCTTCCGGTTTGTAGTTTATTGTGTACTTGCCGTTCTCGTATTCGTAGAGCGGCCAGTAGCAGCAGTCTACGCCGACCTTGCAGGCCTCGATGGCCAGTTCCGGCTTCAGTCGCCAGCCTCGGTTGCAGGAGGCGAGTATGTTGATGAAGGTGGGGCCGTCTTTGCTGAGCGCCTTCTGCACCTTTGTCATCAGGTCGCGGAAGTTGTGCGGGCTGGCCTGGGCGACGTATGCCGGTTCGTGCGCAATAATTATCTCGGTGAGGTTTTTCTGGAACTGTTCTTTTCCGCGGTGTACTTTTCCGGCGGGTGCGGTCGTCACGCTCGCGCCGAAGGGCGTGGCCGAGGAGCGCTGTGTGCCGGTATTCATATATGCGCCGTTGTCGTAGCAGACGTAAAGCAGCCTGTGTCCGCGCTCCATCGCGCCGGATATCGCCTGCAGGCCGATGTCGTAGGACGCGCCGTCGCCGCCGAAGCCGATGAAGTTGTAGCGTTCCTTCACCTTGCCTTTGCGGTGCAGTATCTTCCACGCCGCCTCGATGCCGCTCAGGGTCGCGGATGAGTTTTCGAACGCGTTGTGCATGAAACTGCAGGCCCAGGCGGTGTAGGGGTAGATGGTCGTGACGACCTCCATACAGCCGGTGGCGCAGGTGACGACGACCGGCCCTTCCACCGCGCGCATCACCTGTCTCAGTGCGACCGTCCCGCCGCAGCCCGCGCAGGCGCGGTGTCCGGGCAGAAGCAACTCTTCCTTCTTCGACAACTCCTTCAGGTCAATCGCCATAATTCACCTCGACGGAAAAAAGAGCAGAATCGGAAATAATGCAGCCTGATTATAAAATTCCCGCCCCGAAATGCAAAGGAAAACATTGAAATCGCTTCATCGCTCCCGGGGGAGTCGGATTTCATTGTCAACCAGAAAATTGTAAAGCAAAGGGGTCAGACACCTTTACTTTACAATTGTTGTTCGCCGAACGACAACAAAGTGAGAGGATACCGGATGAAAAAGAAGGCTGACGCGAAAAATTTGCTATTTTCCGCTTGACTACAGGGGTTTTATCCGATATAATGTATGGTGGAATCCGACGAGAAGAGCAGCAGAATGCCAACCCCTGCAGTGCGGGGGTTTTTTTATTTTCCGGCAGTCATTATTCGCCGCTATGCCAAGGAGCAACGTATGAAACGCCCAGGAAAGCATGTTAGCGCCGGGAAGAACAGCCGCTCCGGGATGGTTCTGGTGCTGGCACTTGCAGTACTGACGCTGGTATCAATGCTGGCAATAGGTTACTTCAGGACGACCGAGACCCAAAGCAGCATTGCGCGTGACGCGGTGCACAGCACCAATGCGGACATACTGGCCCACAACGGGGTGGAGATAGCCAAGGCGGAGTTGCGCGCCACCTACCGTCTCGGGATTGCCAGCGGCAAAGGTTTGTTTGTTGACAATGTGGGTGTCGACCCGACGATTGAGGTGCCCCTGGAACTCACGTCCTCCAGCACTAATCTCCTGCCGGAATACAGTGCCACCACGCTAGACCCTGGGGAGGTCACCTTGCTTGGACTAGAAGGCCTGGAAATCCCCGGTTTCGATGAAATGAGCCGGGCGCGGTTCTATCTGAGGGGGGGCGGAATAAATCCTGTCTTCAGTTTCGGCGAGCCGTTCACGGACGAAGGCTATATAGAAAGAAAGGAAGAGGAAGAGGAAGAGGAGGAAGAAGAAGACCCGGCGGACCTCATAGGCGCCGGTAACGGGGTGTTCGACTTTAACGACAGGAATCAGAACGGAATCCACGACCCCAACGAGGAAAGTGAGTTGTTTACCGACCTGAACGGCAACGGCGTTTGGGACAACTACACCTCTCAAATCAAGTTCGCGGTGGACGATTACTGGGGCACATACAGCATAAACGTTCAGGACACCTCGGGTCTGATATACGTCAACGGCGGGATTGTGCCCGGCGACAAGGAGCGCACCAGGGTGAACTCTCGCGCGGTCGAGAGAATACTGGACAACCTGGGAGTGATACTGGGGATATTCGAAGAAGAGGAGACCTTTGAGACCAACCCGGTTGACCGGGCGCGGCTGAAGCGCAAGCCGCACGGAAAAGGGCTGGGCAGGCTGCTGATACACGGCGACAAATCGCTCGGCATAGACGGGCGGCCCTATAACGGCTACCAGTCCAAAAGCGAGGTAATGGCGGTGCTGGAGAAATTCTCGCGAATGGATTTCGGCAGGTCAATCACCACCGAGCAGTTGAACCTGCTGGAGCAACTGATAACGACCGAGGCGTGGGTGGACCCGCATACGGTGACGGCGGGACGATGGCTGTACCCGGAAGAATATCAAGACCGGGGCGAGGAGGTCAGGTGGGACTACGGCTACTTCGAGAGGAGCGAGTTCACGGATTACTACGCTTATGAGTGGGAGGGTGACGAGCGGGTGCGGGTGATGGGCGACCCATATTATAACTTTAAGATTTTTACGGCCAACATTGCGGCGGAACTCATCCAGGGACGCGCAGATTGCGACGCCGAACCCCGGTGGTACTGGGACAGTGACGAAGATGATTACGTAAGGACCTACCAGACTCTCGACGACCCGGATAATTATTTCACCTATGATGAAGACGATAATACTCCCTTCTCGCTCGACCTTGAGTGGTTTGACCGCGATGACGACCTCGACGACATAATGGGCTGGGTGGCCGAGCCGCGCGCGCCGATAAACATCAACTCCGCCTCGCAGCCGGTGCTCGAGGCGGTGCTGGCCGGCCTGACGGCGACATACGTCACCGACAGGGAAAACAACCTCTATCCCAACGGCAACTCTATTGAGGATGTGCGGACCGATGAACAGAGACGCAGCGGCGTCCCCGCATACAACTATATCTTCAATGAAAATTATAAGGGGACATTAGTGTGGGACAAGGTGCGTTGGCGCGGCAATCTGCCCTGCGATGGCTGGCACAACTGGGAGGGTAAACAGCCTGGAGAGTGGGCGGATCGTCCCTGGGAAGGCCCTTACGCAGAGCCAATAACTTATCTTGTGCCCCGCGTCAATCCGACTATCAGGAATACACCGTCGGTCGCCATCCTGCCCGAGGAGGCCCGCAGACTGGGCGCCGCTATCATCGCATATCGCAACGGCAGCGACGCCTTTGAAGACCTGAACGGCAACGGCATCCTCGATTTCGGCGACGACGTCGGCCACGACGGTTTCCTGCGCGAGGGCGTCGAATGGCATGATACGAACGACAACGGATATTACGAAGGCGGGACTTTCGACTGCTGGGAGGAATTCTGGGTCTTCCTGAACATGATGAAATTCCGCGTGTTCAGCAACACTTACGGCCTGTCTTACCAGCCGGACAGGAAACTGGAGAGCCGGTTTACCAACCTGGCGGATTTGAAGGTCGATTTAATCTTCGCCAACTGCTGCCCGAATACCGACGTGCTCCAGTTCAACCCCAACGCGTCCTGGGCGGCGCTGAACAGAAGTATGCCGCCCAACCCAAGGCGGGACCTGCCTTATGACGATTTTATGCGCTATCTCAAGAGAGGGGTGACCAAACTCGACCTCTTCGACGTACAGGGCAATTCGACGCACACCACGGAGTTCACGATGCAGCCGACCGGCCAGTTCCAGATTGAAAGCACCGGCAGGGTGGTGAGCAACCGCGGCGATATAATGGCGGAACGCAAGATACGCTGCGTGGTGAAGGTCTTTGAACGCCTGACTTTTACCACCCAGGCCGACTTTGAAATCGGCCCGGAAAAGGATTCCGAAAATCCGATAGACTGGCTGATAGACAAGGTCCAGGAAAACGGGAACCGCTGTATTAAATACCGGATTTCGACCCAGCCGGAGGTGGACTGGCGTCAGTCCGGCCTGGACGGCAAGCCGTGGGAGGAGGGCTGGCAGGTAAATGTGGCGCAGGCATATGCGCCCGAAAACCTCAAGCAGTGGTTCAAAGACAGGAACGTGGTTCCGTCCTACGACGGCCAGTTGTGTCTTGAGACAAGATACATCACCGACGGCGAGGTGCGGCAGACGTTTGGCAATTCCTTCCGGCTCCGCGCGTACCTCCGCTTCAGCCAGTTAAATGACTGGGACGGGTCGGCTAAGTTCCCGAGGGGAGGCCAGTCGCGCGAGAGAACATATAATCAGGATGAGATGAACTTAAGGGTTACCGGGAGCGAGGTAAACCTGATAAGCATACCTCAATTGTGCAGGAGCGGGGACAGCAACGAAAGCGACCTGGACCCCGACGAGTACTATTACAACCTCGTCGGCAGGAACGTAAGATTCCGCACCAGTCCGGACTGGTGCTCTCCAGACACGTGGGACGACAGCGTGCCCAACGATGGGGAACTTCAATACCAGCAATATGGCTACGTGGACCTTGACCCTAATAATGCGCTTGATGGCAATTCGGAGGATAACTGGTCTTTCTGCGAAAAACGCCTCTTTGAGCCGGAATGTTTTCCTGTTTGCGCGCACGGTGATTGGTGGTCCCTTACCGGACATCCGATAACAAGGCCCAAAGAGGAATCGTTGTGGGAATTAATGGCGGAAGGCCGGCAGGGGTATGATTACAATATGTATTATCGTTTTAAGCATCCCAGTCAAAAGAATGCACACCTGCGCTGGCCGATGACCATCCCGAAGTACGATATGGAACCGAGGCTCACGCCGGACGGCTTCTACCGCATCGGGCTGAAACCCATCGAGTTCCAAATAAGGGATTATGCGAATGCAGCGCCCGGCGACAGCGGAATATCAGACACATACGATGCCTTCCACAACACATACACCTCAGATGAGCAGATATCACTCGACGACTACTTTAGAGAGGCTACCCTGCAGGATGTCCTGGCTTCGAGGGATATGGCTGCCACCATTGTAGCCGAGTTCTGGTGGAAACCTATGTACACCTGCAGCAGGAACGACAACAGCGTCTGGGATGGCAATCAGGAAGACTTTATGAAGGCCAACCACAACAGGCGCTTCAAATGGATGGAGGGTAACTATCCAATGAGTGGGGATTTAGGCGTATGGAAGAGAAGCGACCAGGACTTCTTTGGCTTCGGTACCGACCTTCCTTACTGGTCCTTATTTCCCGAGGGGGTTTTCGCCGGTTTCAGCGAAGACGAACTGGGGTGGCTCCGCAATTCCTTTTCGGAATTCAGCCTGAGGTACCAGTTTCATCCCATTCTGTACGATGAGGGAATTTTCTATATGTATCCTGGAGGCCCAGAGGATGCCAAATATATGTTCTATCCCGGCAGGGAGATGTATCTTTCCTTCCGGGGCGCTGGCGAACTCTGGGGTCATAATCTTTGGGGGCAAAGAAAAGATAACTTTCCCTATCGAGACGAACCGGATATGAACCCTGAAACCGGTACCGGCTTCCCCGACGGCACGGCGCTCAACTTCAACGAGGGTGAATGGGTCCATATCGCTATCGTTTCCGCCCCTTACGCGACCAGATTCTACATCAATGGGGTCATACCTTATGACCTCAACGCCGTGCTTCCTTTCGAGTGGGAGTTTTCCCCGAATGATTATGAAAGAATGCCGAATTACTTATTCCGTGTGTTAAACCTTAGTGGAGAGATTGTGGGCACTATTGACGAATTCCGGCAGTACGCCAGCCCCATCGCAACTGCGGTTGATGGCGAGAATTTAGTCACGGACAGTTACGAAGACGGCAGATATTTCGACTACGGCACCTGGATACCCCCCGTCATCAGGCTGCCCGGGGAAACGCAAATCATCGGCATTAACTGGACCGAATTCATCCCACGCACTCTCGACACAGCCATCAGGAGGGCCAGTACCGGCGAGCGCAAGACCGACGTCATCGTAAGTCTAATCAACAAAAACGGCGTAATCGCGTCAGACAGCAAGGGAGAGAGCATTATCCTCTACAATCCGCTCAACGCGCGCTACCTCAACGTGGACCTCGGCCAGGTGCAAGACTTCGACGGCCAGTTCAGGGTCCAGGTCAAGATTCAGGCCGAAGCAAAGTCCA
>JBDRIB010000186.1:0-2907 GCA_043816375.1 Planctomycetota bacterium
GGTATCGACAGCGTCTCGCCGATGCTGCTGGGAATGGCGGCCAGAATACAAGGCGGCACGGGGGCCGGCACGGGTTTTGCCGAGGTGGGCATCGGCGGTTATATCAACTCCATCCTGAACGGCGGGGCAAACGACCTGGGCCCCAATCCGGGCAATGCAACAGAAATCGTGGATAGCGCAATAACTGATATTACCGACTTGCGTTCGTTCCTCGGGGCGTTTGAGAGCCGGATTGTCGAGTCCAACCTCAACTCGCTCGACGTGGCGTTCGAGAATATTGTTTCAAGCGAGTCGGAGGTGCGCGACGTCGATTTCGCGCGTGAGTCGGCCGAGTTCACACGCGCTGCCATAAAGGCCCAGGCGGCCACAAGCGTATTCGGCTCATCAAACATTATTTCGGTGAACGTGTTGTCGCTGCTTCAATGATTTGTGACGGTTGCCAACCACAATGGAACAGTTTCGAATCTATGAATCGACTCCGACTGTGTCGGGGGCGATTCGTAGATTCAGAACTGTTCCCACTCTCACTCGCAGAATGCAGACTGCCCCGAAGCATCCCGGAAACTGTTCTGATTCTATGTCTTTCGGTTCAAATGCAATTTGTTCATCTTAGAAACGGTTCTAATCTACGCCTCGACTTATGCATTGCAAAAGGATGACAGTCACCAATCTACGAGCTGGCCCCCGATAAATCGGGGGGGCTGCGCTCCGTAATTGGTGACAGTCACCTTTTGCGCTGTAAATAGAACCGTTCCTGTTGTTCCGTCGCAAATTGAACTCCGGCCCATACGGGCCGTCCGTATGGACGGCGCTACGGCTCTACGGCACTTCGGCACTTTTAAGGGTGACAGTCACCGATGTTGGCGCACAAAAAGAAACGCGGCTCGAAGCCGCGTTTTTTCTCAGACAGCAACCCGTGGATTTGGGTATCGTCCTATTCCTTGAACATGTCTGCTGTGATGCCGTACTTTTTTATTTTTCCGTAGAGGGTGCGGCGGTCTATGCCCAGGCGTCCGGCGGTGTCGGTGCGCCGGCCCCTGGTTTCCCGCAGCATGCGCACGATGTGCTGTTTTTCGACCTCTTCGACGAGTTCTTCGAGGTTTTCAACCCCGTCCTTGTACAGTCGTTCGTGATATTCGACCTGCTGGCGGAAGTTGGGCGGGAGCGAGTCGCTGGTGGCGGTGTCGGATTCTTCGAAGGTGACGATGCGCTGTACTATGTTTTCCAGTTCCCGCACGTTGCCCGGCCAGTTGTAGGCCATCAGCTGGTTCATCACGTCGGGCGAAAAACCCTTGATGCCCTTCTTGTTTTCCTTGCAGTACTTCTTGAGGAAATGCTCGGCCAGCGGCGAGACGTCTTCCTTGCGATCCCTGAGCGGCGGCAGATATATCGGCACGACGTGCAGGCGGTAGTACAGGTCCTGGCGGAATCCTCCGTTTTCCACCTCGCTGGCAAGGTCCCTGTTGGTCGCGCTGATGAGCCTGATGTCCACCTTGATGGATTTGATACCGCCCACGCGCGTAAACTCGCGTTCCTGCAGTACGCGAAGCAGTTTCACCTGTATCGTGGCGGGGATGTCGCCGATTTCGTCCAGGAAAAGCGTGCCATTGTTGGCGACTTCGAACTGCCCCTTCTTGTCGGCCGCAGCGCCCGTAAACGCGCCCTTCACGTATCCGAACAGTTCGCTTTCCAGCAGCGTCTCTGGTATCGCGCCGCAGGAGACCGCGACGAACGGCTTTTCGGCGCGGGCGGAGTTGTAATGGATTGCGCGCGCGATGAGTTCCTTGCCGGTGCCGGATTCGCCGTAGACGACGACGTTGCTGTTCGACCGGGCGGCCTTGTCGACGAGTTTGTAGATATCCTGCATCGGGCCGCTGTTGCCGATGATGTTTTCGAAGTGGTATTTATCCTTGAGTTGCTCTTTTAGTTTTATGTTTTCTTCTACGAGATGCAGGCGTTCGAGTGCCTTTTCGATGGTAACCTGCAGTTCGCCGGGATTGAACGGCTTCGGCACGTAGTCGTATGCGCCCTTCTTTATCGCCTCCACCGCCGTGGCGACCGATGCGTAGGCTGTAATGATGATGACGGGCATCCGGGGATTCGACTTCTTCACCTGCTCCAGGAGTTCCATTCCATCCATCACGGGCATCATCAGGTCGGTTACAATGAGGTCGAAGGAGTTTTCGTTGACGAGTTTCAGCGCTTCCTCGCCGTTCTCCGCGGTCTGAACGGCGTAGCCCTCCTTCTCCAGGATTTTGGAACAGAGATTCCGCGTCCCCTCGGAGTCGTCAACAACAAGGATTTTCTCACCGGGCATAACAGCGGTCGCTTTTTCTTCCGTTATGGTCACAATATAACCTTTCCTAGGTTAATACACCGCCTGAAAGGTGTCAACAGCAAAGTGGCGGCCATTGAGCAGGGTCCGACCCAAGATGATTTGCTTTTGCGGGATAGACAAAATCTGTTAGAATTGACCATTCTAATTTCGTCTGTTTTTGTCGGATTCTTTATGCGCGAGATGAAAATAAAGCCGATAGCCCGCAACAAGCGCGCGTTTTACAACTTCGAGGTGCTGGACCGCGTGGAAGCGGGCCTGTCGCTTGTCGGCAGCGAGGTCAAGTCGCTGCGGGCAGGGCAGGTAAGTTTCGGCGACAGCCATGCACGCTTCAGAGACAGCGAGTTGTATCTTATCAGCCTCGATATCCCGTGTTACAAAGAGGCGGGAATAAATAATCATACCCCCAAACGCCCGCGCAAACTGCTCCTGAAAAAGCACGAGATACGAAAATTGCAGTCCAGGGTCGTCGAACGCGGGTTCACCCTCATACCCCTCAGAATCTATTTCAAAGACTCCTGGGCAAAGGTCGAGATAGGTTTGTGTCGCGGCAAGCGGAAGTACGACAGGCG
>JBDRIB010000187.1:0-9510 GCA_043816375.1 Planctomycetota bacterium
GCCCCGACTTTCGCATTATTTTAAGATGACTGTCGGGGCCGTAATTAGTGACAGTCACCTTTTGCGTTGTGATTAAAAACCGTTCCGGTCGCAAATTGCTTTTGAATTTCGAATTGAACTCCGGTGCTACGGTTCTACGGCCCCTACGGGCCGTCCGTAGGGACGGAACTTCGGCGTTTTTTATTCGTAGGTGAGGAGGGAGTACGGATTGTATTTCGCGAGTTTGTCGCGGCCGTTGAGGAATGCGAGTTCGATGATGAAGGCGACGCCCGCGACTTCCCCGCCCATTTTCTCGACCAGTTCGCAGCACGCGGCCATCGTCCCGCCGGTCGCAAGCAGGTCGTCAACGAGCAGGATTCTCTCGCCTTTCTCTATCGCGTCGGTGTGGATTTCGAGCGAGTCGGTTCCGTATTCGAGTTCGTAGGAGGCCGCGTGTATTTCGTAGGGCAGTTTACCCGGCTTTCGCACCGGAAGAAAACCGACGCCCATCTTGTACGCGACGGCCGCGCCGATGATAAAGCCGCGCGCCTCGGCGCCGAGCACCCTGTCGATGCTCCCGCCCTCGAAATGCGCGGCGATGCGGTCAACCGCGTCGCGGAACGCCTGCGGGTCCTTTAGCAGCGGGGTTATGTCTTTGAAAATAATTCCCGGTTTTGGGAAGTCGGGGATGTCGCGGATGTAGTCTTTCAATTCCGGCATTGATTTTTCCTTTGGCTGTTAAAGATTTTTATGGTGACTCCGCCACCCCTACGGGTGGCGGAGTCACCTTTTGCTCCGTAATTGGCAACAAAAACCGTTTCCGCCCATTTAGCTCTTTCGCGTACTTTTTTTCCTGCGACCTCTTCTCGAGCGCAGACTGCATTCGCTGTCGTCTTCGCGTCTAATGTAAGCGACGGTTTCGCCCGGTTTCTCTTTGTCGGCCCCGGGCGGTTCAATGTAGGTCACCCTGCCCTGTTCCTTGTGCTCTTCGAGGCAGGCGCGAACGGTCTGCACCATCAGGGCGTCTTCGATGTTGTGGATGAAGCGCACCTCAATGCGTCTGTTTTTCATGGCATCTTCCACGGCTCCCTTGATTTGCGAGCGGACCTTCGCCTCGGACGGCATTTCGCCTTCCGGGCAGAGGTTCACCTCAAAGGGCACGCGCGGGGGCACGTCCGGCGGTGCTGTTTCCTCCGAATCGCGCGGACGTTTTCTCGTCTGGAGCCAGCGTTTCTGGAGTTTCCTCAGGGCGTCGTTTTCTATCTGCCGGACGCGTTCGCGCGTGACATCTATGATGTCGCCGATATCTTTCAGCGTGCGCGGCATTTTGCCGTCGATACCGTAGCGCATCCTGAGTATCAGTGCCTCGCGCTCGTCGATTGCGCCGAGCAGTTCTTTCATCTTCTCGCTTTCTTCGCGGCTGAATACGGCCTCTTCGGGGACCCTGGTTGAGACGTCTTCGAGGCCTTTGCCGAATGTGGGCAGCAGTTCCATGCTTATCGCGCGGGGGGCTGTGGAAGCGCGCATCATCTTTTTAATAACGCCGATGTCGTGGGGAGGGATATTCAATTTCTCCGCGATTTCGTTTGCGGTGGGCTGTCGTCCGAGACCGTTCCTGAGTTCGGATGAGGCGTTTTTCCACTTCGTAATGATTTCGACCATATAGGAAGGAATGCGAATGGTCTTGGCGTTGTTTATGATTGTGCGGCGGACGGCCTGGCGAATCCACCAGGTGGCGTATGTGCTGAAGCGGAGGCCTTTCCCTTTATGAAGCGGTTTTTCCCCGCGCCTGGTTTTATTTGAAGGGGCGTGGTCGGGGTCAAATTTTTCGACGGCCCGGAACAGTCCCAGGTTGCCCTCGGCAATAAGGTCAAGGAAGGATATACCCCGCGAACGCTTGCGGTATTCCTTGGCAATGCTCACCACCAGCCGCAGGTTGGCGCGTATCATATCGTCACGCGCGGCCCTGTCCCCCTGCCTGACGCGGCTGGAGAGTTCGCGCTCCTGTTGCGGCGTGAGCAGGGCTATGCCCCTTATTTCCTTGAGATAAGCCTCTAATGCTGCTTCGGAGACGATGGTTTTACCCTCCATTAGGACCGTTTGACCGTTTTGTTGATTATATTGCCGCTCATCCTGAAATCAAGTCATTTCGCGCCTTCCGGCGGCATACATTCCGTTTTCGTCGGTGACAGTCACCAATCTACGAATCTCGGCACAGGGGACTGTCCCAAGCCCCGATGAGGTGAAGACCGAAATCGGGGCGCCGTGGACTGTCCCCGGAGCATTCCAGGACCTGTTCTATTCTACGAGCTGGGCCCGACAAATCGGGCCTGCGCTCCGTAAATAGAACAGGTCCGCCGTAATTTGGTGACCAGTCACCGCCGCTCTTCCTGAAATCAAGTCATTTCGCGCCTTCCGGCGGCAGCGCACCCATCTCGGCGGCCAGACGCCCGGCGTATTCCAGCGCGTCCTTCCTGTCGGTGATGCTTCCTTCCAGTTGTTCGTCGTAGGCCCTGCCGAGGATGACGGAGAATGCCGGCCCGGGCTCAAGCCCCATATCAATCAAATCGTGTCCGTTGATGAGCGGTTCCGGCCTCAGTTCTTCCTTGCTCAGTTCTTCAAAACGCAGGCGGCAGTATTCATAGTCGCTCAAATCGCCCGTGCTTGCCAGCGCGTCCGCGCGGCAGAGTTCCGCAAGGTCGTGGTAATGCTCGGAGGCGAAGAGTTTCTTCAAGGTGCTTTTTCGCATTTTGCGCGAGTCCTTGAAGATCATATGCCGCTTGACCAGCCAGGTAATTTTTTCGACTTCGGCGCGGGACATCTTGAGCCTGCGGCATATCTTTCCGGCGATCTTCTCGCCGATGACTTCGTGCCGGTAATAGCACATCCGGCCTTCGCGCTCTTCAAAGGTCTGCGGCTTGCCCGCGTCGTGCAGAAGCATAGCCATAGCCATCTCGAAGGGCGCGTCGTCCGGAAGACGGGCGAGGCAGAGTTTCGAGTGCTCGAACACGTCGCCCTCCGGATGATACTCCGGCGGCTGCGCCACGTCTTTCATAGCGGTTACCTCAGGCAGTATCTGCCCGAGCAGTCCGGTCTCGTCAAGGAGTTCCAGCGCCCTGACGCGAGACTTGTGGCAAAGCATCCGTTGCAGTTCGTCGCGTATGCGTTCGGCACTGACGGAGTGTATCCGCTCCGCCATCTCCAAAATCGCCTCACGCGTGGCCGCTTCAATCTCGAAGTCGAGCCTGGCGGAAAACCTGACCGCGCGCATCAGGCGGAGCCGGTCTTCCTCGAAACGCACGCGGGGCTCGCCGATGGCGCGTATGATACGACTCTTGAGGTCCTCGCGCCCGCCGATATAGTCGATTACCTCGTCCTTCAGCGGGTCGAAAAACAGTCCGTTGATTGTGAAGTCGCGTCGTTGCGCGTCTTCTTCGGGACCCGAAAAGCGCACCGCGTCCGGATGCCGCCCGTCGCTGTAACCGGCGTCCGAGCGGAATGTGGCGACCTCTATCTGGCACTCACCCGACATCACGACGACAACGCCGAACTGCGCCCCCACCTTCACTGTCCGAGGGAAGAGCGCCGATACCGCTTTCGGCTCTGCGTCCGTCGCCACGTCGTAATCGTCGGGCTCGTTGCCCATAAGCATATCGCGCACGCAGCCGCCCGCGAAGTAAGCCAGATAGCCCTCCCCGCGCAGTCTGCGCACTACATCGATTGATGCCTCTTTCAGTTCGTTCGCGCTCATTGCTTCACCGACGGAAATCCGTATAACCCGCGAATGCTAACATCAACGCAGGGAAAAGTCAAAACCGCCGAAAAGCCTGCGGCGGCGGGCAACGCCGGAGTCCCTGCAAGGCAGCCGGTCAGACCACGCTCCGCAGAGGCTGAATCGGTTCAGACATCCCCCGCCTAATGCCGATAACCCTGATATGATGATGTAATCTTGTGTGTTGCACTATGCCCTGTGTACACTGATAAGGCGACCCGACGGATGAGAAAAGACGCTTCCGAGCAAGCCGAAGCGGTCGGCTTCGAACTCTCTCTCAAAGTCCTTGCCGAGAGCACGTCGGTCCGCGCGCCGGAAACGCTCCGGGCGGCTATGGCCGATGCATCGCCCTGTATGCAGGAGCGCATATTCGACATCCTGCGCGACCGCGCCTGGGACACGGTCGCCCCCTCATTAATTTCACAATATCCGCAGTTGTCGCCGGGCGTCTGCGCGAAGATACTCGACAGCGCCGATGCGCTCGGCCCCCACCTCAAGAACGCCCTGACGGGTAGCAGCGGCAAGGCGAAAAGCAGCGCGCTGGCCATAATCTCGGATTGCCGACGCGCCGCGCTACTGCCCCTTGTCACCATCCCGCTGAAAGGAATAGACGAAAGATTCAGCAGACGCGCGGTTGAGGTTCTGACGCAAATCGTATATCAGTTGCAGCAGGTCATACAAAAACTCGACGACAAAGAGATAGGGGAATACCCGCGCGGCGTGAGGAAAGCGATGGAAATCACGCTGGCCGTCCTTGCCGAGGCCCTGCGCACATTCCCCGCGCACAGACAGACTGAAGCGCTCGAAAGCCTGCTCAACTTCGGAGAGAAAGGCCAGGAGACATTGCTCAACGGCCTGTCACAAGAGGAGGACAAGACCTTCTCCGCCGTTATGGAGATGCTCATCAGAAAGGTCCAGCCGGAAACAGACGCCTTCGTGGCCCGGATGCTCTGCAGCGAGAAATCCTACGTGTACAAGAAAGGTGAGTATGTCTTTCGGCAGAGGAACGTCGTTTCCACGGGGCGCGTGATCTGTTCGGTGCTGAAATACGCCGACATGGACAGGATTGAACAACTCGAGCGGAACTTCGGCAAAGGCCCCTGGTGGAAAACAGTTCTCCAGAACGTCAAGTATCTTGACGAGCCTGCCCAGAATACGCTTATGACGCGGCTTGAAAAGCGATTTGTGCCGCCGTCCGAAGCCCAGGACCTGCTCAAATCACTGATAGAAAGCAGCCTGCCGGAAATCAGGCGCCGCGCGCTCGCCCTGCTCGAAAACAGGGGCAAAGACAACCGGGCCACATACACCGGTCTTCTCCGGGACCCGGACGAACGCATACAATTGCGCGCGACCTCGGAAGTTATCAGTTCCGCCCTGCCGGAACGGGAAGAACTAATCGTCAGACAGTTGCTCAGCGACTTCTCGTCGGTGCGCGAAGCGGTTTCGAAAGAGGTCGCGGTATTCAGTTTTCGCTCCTATTTCAACGCCTTCGACAGGCTTGATGGAAAGACCCGTCGGCGCGCCGCCGACGCAATCGCGAAAATCGACACCAAACTCACGGAAAAACTGCGCGAGGCCCTCTCCAAAAAAAGCGAACAAACCCGCGTAAAAGCGCTTAATATGATAAAACTCACAGGAAAGGGACAGGAACTGGGCAAGGAAATAATAAGTATGGTCAGCAGCGACAACAGCGCCATAAGGGTGGCCGCGGTGGCCGCGCTCGGCGCGGTCAACTCGCCTGAAGCCCGCGACGCCGCCAGGGCCTGCCTCGACGACACCGACAGGCGCGTCGTCGCCAACGCCGTTGAGTGCCTGGCGGAGATGCACTGTTCAGATGCGATTGAAGACGTGATGCAACTGCGCAATCACCCCGGTCCTCTGGTAAGGGCAAATGTTGTGCTGTACCTGCACGCAATCGGGGACGAGGCGCACAAGGATGTGCTGCTTCAGATGCTCAATGACCCGACGGATGAGATTCGCGTCGAAGCCGTCCGCGTGGTCGCAAGGCTCTCGCCGCCCGACGCCGTCGAGATGCTGCGCTCCATTGAGCGACGCGACCAGAGCGCCGACGTCCGCACCGCTGCCAGGGAGGCCCTTAACAATCAGGGCGGACTGTCCGGCGCAGAGTCTGATTTGCCGAACAGGGAGGAACAATCGTGACGCTCTTTGCGACAGAAAAGGACTTCTTCGAAGAGTTCAGCAAAAATTTCGGCAGCAGCCAGGTAGGCAATGCCTTCTGGTACGTGCTTCTGCTCTGTCTCGGCGCGGCGCTGCTGATTCTGTTCGCACGGCGCATCTTCCGGCAGTTTTTCGTTGACCGCGAGGGCCGCCGCCTGTTTAATGAACTGTGTTCGGCTCACAATCTGAAGGCAAAGGAGAGGCGGTTTCTCCTGAATTACGCCCAGGCGCTGGGTCTGAAGAACCACTGCGCCCTGTTCGTCCAGCAGGGGCTGTTTGACAGAGAACTGACCGACCTTCTGAAGGAGCGCGGTCTGTCAGGTCATCTGCAACTGAGGCCGCATTCTTTCAAATCGATACGCAACGGGCTGAAGAATATACTCTTTCCCGAAAGCAGCACAGATGGAGCACTTCGCGAACAGGCTGACGGCGCTGATAAGGCAACGTAGGAGTTGCGCGGTTGTCGGTCTGGACCCGCACTGGCACCTCATCCCTGAAGACATCAGGACCTCCTCGGTCAAATTATTCGGCAAATCCCCCTCCGCGTGCGCCGAAGCAATACGACGGTTCTGCAAGGAACTCATCGACGCCGTCGCCGGGCACGTGCCGGCCGTCAAGCCCCAGTCCGCGTTCTTCGAGCAGTACGGACCGGCGGGCATGGAGGCGCTTTACGAAGTGATGGAGCACGCGCGGGCGAAAGGCCTGCTTGTAATCGCCGACGTCAAGCGCGGCGATATCGGCACCACTGCGGAAGGCTACGCGCGCGCCTGGCTCGGCACGGTTGAAGTCGCGGGAACCGTATTCGAACCGTTCCCCGCCGACGCGGTCACGGTTAATCCGTATCTCGGCTCCGACTCAATCACGCCCTTTGTCGATGCGGCATCCGGAAACGGCAAAGGAGTCTTCGTGCTGGTGAAAACATCGAATCCGTCTTCGTCGGAAGTTCAGGACCTCGCCGTTGACGGCAAACCGCTGTACCTGAAAATCGCCGCGAATCTCGCACCTGCCGCGGAGAAATACGTCGGCTCGTGCGGCTACAGCCTTCTCGGCGCGGTTGCGGGAGGCACGTTTGCAAAGGCCGGAGAAGAAATTCGCGCGCTGATTCCCCGCTCCTTCATCCTGGTTCCCGGTTACGGCGCACAGGGCGCGGGCGCGGCGGAATTGAAGCCTTTCTTCAACGCCGACGGCCTCGGCGCAATAGTCAACTCCTCACGCGGGATTGCGTTTGCGTACCGCAGCGAGCCCTACGCCTCGAAGTTCGGCGAGTCGGGATGGCAGGCGGCTTCGGAGGCGGCGGTCATCGCGATGAACGAGGACATACGCGCGCACACGCCGCATTCGAAAGTGGCAAAGAACGGGTGAAAGACATCGTTTTCGCATACGGGTCAGTCCCCTTTAACAACAAAAGGGGTCTGACCCCGTTTGTTGTTATTATTCCGCCGAAATATATTGAATCGCCCCGGGGCTTTTTGTAGGATACCCGACTTTTACCGGACCCCCTCCCCTGCTTTTCAGGAGCATGGCAATGAAGCAAAACCTCGTCCAGAAAATCCTCGCCGGGCACCTTGTCTCCGGCGAGATGGTCCCGGGCGGAGAAATCGGAATCAGAATCGACCAGACCCTCACCCAGGATGCCACCGGCACTATGGCATACCTCCAGTTCGAGGCGATGGGCCTGAAAAAGGTGAAGACCGAGTTGTCGGTCAGTTATGCCGACCACAACACGCTACAGACCGGCTACGAAAATCCGGACGACCACCTGTACCTGCAAAGCGTCGCGGCGAAATACGGCATCCTCTTCTCGCGTCCGGGCAACGGCATCTGCCACCAGGTGCACCTGGAGCGATTCAGCAGGCCCGGCAGGACGCTCCTCGGCAGCGACAGCCACACGCCGACCGGCGGCGGCGCCGGGATGATAGCCATCGGCGCGGGCGGCATCGACGTGGCGGTTGCGATGGGCGGCGGGGCGTTCTTCCTCCCAACGCCGAAAGTCGTCAACGTTGTCCTCACCGGAAAACTGAAACCGTGGGTCACGGCGAAAGACGTGATTCTGGAGATGCTCCGCCGCCTCACCGTAAAGGGCGGAGTCGGTAAAATATATGAATACGGCGGCCCGGGCGTCAAGACGCTCAGCGTGCCCGAGCGCGCGACAATCACGAATATGGGCGCGGAACTCGGCGCGACGACCAGCTTATTCCCATCCGACGCGGTCACGAAAAAATTCTTCGCGGCGCAGGGCCGCCTGAAAGACTGGAAGGAACTCAAGGCGGATGCGGGCGCCGAATACGACGAGGTCGTAGAAATAAACCTGTCGAAACTCGTCCCGCTAATCGCCTGCCCGCACAGTCCGGGCAACGTGAAGACCGTGAAGGAAGTCGAAGGCACGCCGGTTGACCAGGTTGCAATCGGCTCGTGCACCAACTCGTCATACATCGATTTGATGACGGCTGCGAAGATTCTCAGGGGAAAGCAAATTCCGCCGACCGTGAGCCTCGGCATCTCGCCCGGCTCGCGGCAGGTCGCGCTTATGACGGCAAAGAGCGGGGCGATTGCGGACCTTGTCGCGGCGGGAGCGCGCCTCCTGGAAAACACCTGCGGGCCGTGCATCGGGATGGGCTTCGCGCCGCCGTCCGACGGCGTGAGCCTCAGGACGTTCAACCGCAACTTCGAGGGCCGCTCCGGGACAAAGAGCGCCGGCACTTATCTTTGCAGCGTCGAAACCGCCGCGGCCTCGGCCCTGAAAGGCAAAATAACCGACCCGCGAAAACTCGGCAAGACCGCGCCGAAAATCGCGATGCCGAAAAATTTCCTCATCGACGACTCGATGATTCTCAAACCGTCGCGCAGCCCCTCGAAGGTCAAAATTCGCCGCGGCCCGAATATCGTCGCGCTGCCCGCGCGCAGTCAGATGCCCGACACGCTCGAAGGCCCCGTCCTCATCAAGGTCGGCGACGACATCACGACCGACCACATAATGCCCGCAGGCGCGAAGATACTGCCGCTCAGGTCGAACATTCCGAAAATTTCCGAGCACGTCTTCGAACAGGTTGACGCAGAGTTCCCGAAGCGCGCTAAAGAGTCGGGCGGCGGGTTCATCCTCGGCGGCTCAAATTACGGACAGGGCTCCTCGCGCGAACACGCGGCTCTCGCCCCGATGTTTCTCGGCGTGAAGGCGGTCATCGTGAAGTCCTTCGCGCGAATCCACCTGGCCAACCTCGTCAACTTCGGCATCCTGCCGCTCACCCTGGACGACCCGAAGGACTACGACAAAATCAAATTCGGCGACAAACTCCGCATCGAAAATGTCCGCAGGGGAATTCAGGAAGGCGAAACGCTTGTCGTCGAAAACGTCGCCGGCGGCGCAAAGTTCAAGGTCAGGCACCCGCTGACCGACCGCTCAATCGACATAATGCTCGCCGGCGGCCTGCTCAACTACACGAAAACGCAGGCAAAGTAAGTTGTCAAGTTGCCTGCCCGCCAATGTGTGTGGCGGGTCGAGTTGTCAAGATTTTATTGTCTTCGGAGCGAAGCCCCGACATCTTGGGGATACGCCGAATGACCGTCGTCGAGGCGTGGGACGG
>JBDRIB010000188.1:0-3085 GCA_043816375.1 Planctomycetota bacterium
TCATATTGCCGCGCAGTTCCTGCATCAGCGCGGTTGCTATTCCTTTTCTTCGTATATCCGGGTCAACGCCGATGGTGTCCACCGTCGCCGTCGTTTCCGGTATCCCGAACTCGCCGAGATACAGGTCGCCCATAATGAAACCCAGTATTTTGCCGTCCTGCTCCGCCACGAGCGATGTCGCAATATGCTGGACGTCCCCCAGAACCTGCGCGAATTTCCGTTCGTAGTATTCGCGCCTTTCCCCGCCGGTTACTCTGGCGTCCAGGGCAACCACCCTGTCCATATCTTCCTTGCGGATAACTCTGATATTCAGTTCGTCTGCTCGTGTCTTTCCCATGACTCGTACCTCCCTACGACAGTGAAAAATCGGTCAACTATCTCAAAACAGGTCGTCCAAATCGTCTCGTCCTCCACCCGGCAATTCGCCGAATTGCTGCAAATGCTGCTGTATCAGTTCGCTCTCCCTTTTCGTGTACATCGGGTCCTCTTCGCAGATGAAAAACAGAGCGCCTTCGGCCGATTCGAGATGCTCGCTCAGGGCCGCACGAAGGTTCTGCACGCCCGCAATCTTGCTTGCCTTTTTGCTCTCATCCGCCAGTACGTAAACACCCTCCGCCTCAGGCACGGCTTCGATTGATTCCGCGTTTAATTCAACCCATTTGTCTGGCGGCAAAACGTTCCGTCGCATAGCCAGCCGCAGGTCGCATTGCAGGCAGCGGGACGCCTCGGCGATTGCGGCCTCTTCGCTCAATTCGCCCTAGATTTGGTCGAAATTTTTGCAGCGCTCCTCCGGCGGGGCTTCCGCAATTTCGACTCGCTTCCGTTCCGCGAAGCCTTCCTCACGTCCGAGGTGCGGCGAAGGCTGCCCGGTTTCGACGAATTTCTCCTCGATGTTTCCATCGCCGCCGAGATACCGGTCGATGGCGGCCGCGGCCCTGCGACCGGATGCGATTGCGTCGATGACCGATATCGGTCCGCCGGTGACGTCGCCCGCGGCGAACACGCCGTCGATAGATGTCCCGGTATCGTCGCTTCCGGCAACTATCCGGCCACCCTCCACTATCTTCTTTGCGTCGTCACCGAGGAAATCCAGGTCGGCCTGCTGCCCGATTGCCAGGATGACCGTGTCCGCCTCGAAAGATTCTTTCACGCTCTCATCAAATTCCGGCGCGAATTTTCTAGCCCTGTTGAAGACCGACGTGCATTTCACGAATGTTGTCTGTTTCACCTTCTCGTTCGCGACGTCGATTTTTTTCGGTCCCAGGGAATGAACCACGCGGATGCCCTCGTCGCGGGCCTGTTTCAATTCCCATTCGTGGGCCGGTATCTCGTCGTGCGATTCGAGGCAGACCATCTGCACGTCCTTCGCGCCGAGACGTCTGGCGGTCATTGCCACATCGACGGCAACATTGCCGCCGCCGATAACCGTGACCTTCTCGCCGACTTCGGGTCTGTCGCCCGTTCGCACGCGCTTCAGAAATTCCAGTCCCCACAGCACACCGCCGGAGTCCACGCCGGGGATGTCGAGTTTGCGGCTCCGGCTCATACCCACGGCAAGAAGCACCGCGTCAAAGCCGTCCGTCTTTAACGACTCGATTTTCCTGCCGTTACCCAGCGGCGTGTTCGCCCTTATTTCAACGCCCCGTTCGACGATTGCGTCTATTTCCCGCTTCAAGACTTCAGGCGGCAGGCGGTATTCCGGTATGCCGTAGCGCAGCATTCCACCCGCTTCGGGCGCGGCCTCGAAGACGACGGGCCTGTGGCCTTTCCCTGCAAGGTAATACGCGGCGGTCAGTCCGGCGGGGCCTGAACCCACTATGGCGATACTTTTGCCGGTTTCGGGCGCCTTCCCGGTTTTGCCTTTCCACGCAGCGCCGTCGTTGTCGGCAGCATAACCCTTTAGCGCGCAAATCGCAATCGGTTCGTTAACCTCTCCTCGGCGGCATTCCTGCTCGCATGGATGGAAGCACACGCGACCGAGCACGGCGGGAAAGGGAACCTTCTCGCGAATCAGTGCGGCTGCCTCTCCGTATCTCTTCTGCGCAATCAGTCTCAGGTAGCCGGGAACGTCGATGTCCGCCGGGCAGGAGCCCTTGCAGGGGAGCAGGTCTTTTTCGCGGTCCGCGACCGAGACGTCTCTGTCGCTCAGTGCGCCGGTCGGGCATACCTCGACGCAGGCCGTGCAGAACTTGCAGCCTGACTCGGTCAGCGTCGGTGCAACGGTCCCCACTTCGAAACGCCCGTTTCGGTAAACGAAGCCGAGCGCGTCGATGCCGCGCACATTGCGGCAGGCGCGGACGCAGCGCGTGCAGCCGATACAAAGGTTGTAGTCGCGGATGAAGAGCGGCTCGTCTTCGACAACGGGCAGTTCGGCGGGGATGTAACGCGGGGTCTCTTCCTTGACGCCGATGTATTCGGCGATTTTTTGCAGTTCGCAGCGGCCGAGCAGCGGACAGCAGCGTTCATTTACGGGCACGTTCGTCGAGCACGGCTCGCGGCTGCAACCCTCCTTCTGGGCGCAGGTAAGGCAGGCGTGGGGATGCTTTTCGAGAATGGGCATCAGGTTCGCCCGCCGCTGTTTCTTTATTTCAGGCGAATCCGTCGTGACGACCATCCCCTCCTTGACGGGCGTCGTGCAGGATGTAACCAGGCCGTCAACGCCTTCAATCCGGACGAGGCAGAGTTTGCAGCCTTCTTCGTCCCGGAGTTTCCCGGGGTCGATTTTTTCGCCTTCGATGCGCTGGGAGCCGTGGTAGATTGCTTCGATGGGCTCAAGTTCCCTGAACGCGGGCAAATCCGGGTGCGAGCAAAGGGCGGGGATGTAGATGTCGGCCCGGCGGGCGGCTTCGAGGACGCTGGTATCCTCGTCCACCTGGAGTTTTTGACCGTCGATGGTAATCGTAATCATCGCTGCTTTACCCTGATGTCCGCTACCAGGAATGAGAGAGCACATCGCACGGGCACGCGCCGACGCACGGCAGCGGCGGCCTGTTCGCATCGGGTTTGCACGGATTGCAGGAATACTTTATCTTTCTGCGCTGTTCCTCCGCGACGCGGACGACTTCGTTCTCGGATAGCGGGTCGT
>JBDRIB010000189.1:0-10812 GCA_043816375.1 Planctomycetota bacterium
GCGGTGCCGACCGAATCCGTCAGGCCCCGTCGGATAACCAGATGACCCTCTTTACCTTATAACCGGACAGATGTGCCTTTCACCTTTGACCTTATTTTCTCGCCCAGCGGAGGAGGCGCAGCGCGGCGGAGAGCCTGGCGCGAAGGGAGGAGAAGTTGCGGAGCGCGAATATCTCGCGGAAAATGATTTTCTGCCGCCAGTAGAATTTGCGATGTGCCTCGCGGAGTATCTTCTTCAGATTTTCTTCATTCCAGTTTTCAGACAGAATCACGGGCCGCTTCAAATCTTTGTCCATCGGGTTCTGCGCGTCCACCTCGCAATACCAGCCCTTCGCCAGCGCTTCTTCGTACATCGGCGTGTTGGGGAACGGAGAAAGCACGCTGAACTGCGCGTAGTCCGCATCGAGTTCTTTTGCGAATTCGATTGTGCGCAGCGAGTCCTCGTACGTCTCCACCGGGATTCCCAGGATGAAGTAGCCCATCGTTCTTATGCCCGCCTTTTTCGTCGCGGCAAATGTCTTTCGCGCCATTTCCGGAGTTGCGCCCTTGTGGAGGTAATCCAGCCCCTTCTGTCCGGCGGATTCGGCGCCGTACGCAATCATCGAGCAGCCGGCGCGCTTCATCAGCGCGAGCATCTCGTCATCGACGATGTTCACGCGCCCCTCGCATTTCCAGTCTATCTTCAGGCCCTCGCGAAGGATTCCCTCGCAGACGGCCTTTACGCGCTTCACATCGACCGTGAAGAGGTCGTCGTAGATGACGATTGAGCGGATGCCGTAGCGTCCGACGATTTCCTTCATTTCCTCGACGATGTTTTCGGCGCTGCGCGCGCGCCAGCGGGAGGTGAACGTGGACTTGTCGCAAAAGATGCACTTGTACGGGCAGCCGCGCGAGGTGAGCATAGTGGTCACGCCTCGGTCTTTGCTCAGGATATAACGATAGCGGTTCTGGGGCAGCAGGTCGCGCGCGGGAAACGGCAGCGTATCGAGGTCTTCAATCAGGGCCGCCGGAGGGTTCTCCCTGTCCTTCGTCAGCACGCCGTCGAGCGCGCTCACGTCGCGGCCTTCTTCGAGCGCTCTGACGGCGTTGACGAACGATACTTCGCATTCGCCGTACATCGCGAAGTCAATCTCCGGCGCGTCGTCGAAGACCTTCCGCTTGACCGCGGCGACGTGCGGCCCCCCGAGCACGAGATGTCCGCAGTGAGGCCGCGCGAGTTCGAGCGCCCGGTATGACCTGTCGGCCACGGGCGTCATAGCGGTCACGCCGACGAGGTCGGGCTTTTCCCGGGCGAGGCGTTCGGCGTAATCATCCCATTTCAACTGCAGGGCGAAGCCGTCGAGTATCTGCACGTCGTGTCCTTCGCGCCTCAGCACCGCCGCAAGATATGCCGGTCCCAGCGGCGGCACGACGATTGTCTCGTATGCCGGTTGTCGAGGCGGAGGCTGGACAAGTAGTATTTTCACGGCGGTCTGCTCAATCCTTAAGCGCGATTTCTCTGGTGCTGATACGGAATCGTTTCAGTAATTTCTTTATCTCCGACGGAGTCAATTTGACGAACCTGCGATAACCGGCCCTCTTGCGCATCATACGTAGGCTGCGGCCGAGCGCGGCGGCATAGGCCTTGAGCAACAGGTAGAGCAGCATAAACGGCGAGCCGCGCCTGACGAACTGCCCAGCAGCGCCCCTGCCCGTCAGCGCGCCGTATGCCTGCGTTATTAAACGCTTGAGCGTGTGCCAGGGGCTTGCGAGTATCATCGAGGAGGGGAGATATTTCAGGGCGATGAAGATGCGGTTGCGCTCGACCAGATACGCCTTCAGCGCCGAGTATTCGCCTGCGGTCGCCGAGTATTTGTGATAAACGACCGCCGTCGGCACATACCAGCAGCCCCAGCCCGCAAGCCGCCCGCGCATTCCTATATCGGTGTCGTCGCCGTAGGCGAAGAAGTCCTCGTCGAACAGCCCGATTTCGTCGAGCATCTCTTTTCGGTAGAGCGCGGCGCACCCGCTGGGAAACAGCGCCTCGCACGGCGTGTCGAATCGCCCGTCGTCTTTCTCCAGGCGTCCGCTGCCTCGATTGAGTCCGTCGGGATACATCAGGTGGCCGACGTTGTCGATGATGTCGCGATTGTCGTAGTTGAGGATTTTTGAGGCGAACATCCCGATGCGCGGGCCGGTGATGACTGATGATTTTTCTTCGACGTCTTTTTTATCGGCGTGTGCGTCCGGCGGGCTTGCGAAGCGGGCGTCGTCGGCCCTCGCGGCCTCGACGAGTTCTTCAAGCCAGTGCTCGTCGGCCGCCGCGTCGTTGTTGAGCAGCGCGATGAGGCGTCCCTGCGCGGCTTCTATGCCGCGGTTGTTGGCGACGCCGTAGCCGTAGTTGCGGTCCAGTTCGATAATCTTCGCCAGGTTGTCGTAACGTTTTTTTGCAAGGTCAACCGAGCCGTCCGTGGAGCCGTTGTCCACCAGGATTATTTCGAAGTCCGTGAACGTCTGACGCCTTAGCGAGTCCAGGCATTCGCCGAGAACTTCGGCGCCGTTCCAGTTGGCGATTATTACGCTTACAGCGGGCATCCGGCGGTGAATCTCCACAAACAGACGTTTTAAATTCCGGGCAACGGTTAGAAACGATTATACCTGAGTACTTGAAACGTGTCAAAATCGCGCGCGGTCTGACACGCGAAAGAAAATCCCTCCGTCGGAGGGATTTCCTTTTCAGCGTAAATGCGGCGGTTACAGGTCCCCTCTTACTTGCGCGAACGTGCGTGCAGTTTCCTGCCGACGAAAGCCAGGCCAAAAACCACGGTCCCGATTGAGAACATCGCAGCCGTGCTCGGCTCGGGAATATGGGAGGTCTCAATGCAAAACTCTATATAGTCATTGTAGAAGTGGCAATCCGGGTCAAAGCCCAGGGCCATATCGCCGTCGGCCAGGTAATCGTTCAGCGCGTCGAGTTCGTCCTGGGAAAATACGTAGAGAAGGTCCTGTGCGTCGTCGCCCAGGTCTTCGTAGTGATGCAGTTCCAGCGCGGAGGCGTCCCAGTTTCCGAAGTAATTTTCGGGATAGGAGTAGTCGGTGTATTGCCTGACGCCGATTATCGCCGGCTCGTCCAGGAGCGTCAGCCAGAGGTCGTTGTCCTCCTCCGTCCAGTTGCGGATGTTCTTGAAGAGTATGGACGCGCCGCTGATCTGCTCGTTTTCCGGAATCTCGATTTCGAGGCCCCACATATAGGCATAGCCGTGGGGCAGATCGTAGAGGTCCTCGGGATAGGGTCGATAACAGCCGGGCTCATAGGAAACACCCAGAGCCGAATTGACGGCGAAGAAGGCCATCAGTACCACTGCGACGAGAATCATTTTTTTCTTCATTTTTCTGCCTCGAAAGGAGCCGGTTGTTTCCAGTCTTTGCTTCAGACCCGCGGACGTCTGGTTGCCTCGGATGCGCTCTTCTAACAGGCTATTGAATGCAAGGGTTGTGCCGGGAATTCCGTGGTGGAAATTGTTGTGGTAAGGGTTGGTGGGGTCGAAGGTTAGTGTTGCTGACAAAGTTTGTCAGCGTGATTTATGCGGGAAAAGCGAGAAAAAAATGTCCCAGGCGGGCTTCATCTATCGGGAGTCTTAACCGCGCTCCAGGTAATCTATTAGAGACGGAACAATCCGGCCGGGAGTGATACGCCTCAATTTTTTGCCGTTCTTGAACAGATATGCGAAACCCTTGCCGCAGGCGACGCCGATGTCCGCCTCGGCGGCTTCGCCCGGACCGTTGACGATACAGCCCATAACGGCAATAGTGATATCACGTTCGATATGAGCGGTTTTTCTTTTGATTTCGCGGACGATTCCCGGCAAATCCACCTCGCACCTGCCGCAGGTCGGGCAGGAAACAACAGTTAGTCCCCGCTTCTCCAGACCGACCGCGCGGAGTATCTGATGCCCGATTTTTACCTCATCGTGCGGACGGCCGGTTGAGGAAACCCTGATTGTATCCCCGATGCCCTCGGACAAAAGGCCGCCGATTGTAATGGCGGATTTGACGGCGGAGTCCTCTTTCAGTCCGGCTGCGGTGAGCCCCAGATGAAGCGGATAGTCGCAGCGTTTCGCAACGCGGCGGTAGCATTCCATCGTGGAAAGAATACCGGGCGTCTTAAGGGAGAGTTTGATATCGCGGAAGCCGTACTTCTCGATGCGCTCGCAGTACCTGAGAGTTGTATCGACCATAAGTGTGGCCAAATCACTCTTCCTGCCCCCCGCGGCCACCTCCCAGCCACGCCGGGCGCGGATGGAGCCGGAGTTTACGCCGATGCGTATGGATATATGCGCCTTCGCCGCGGCGTTGACAACCTTGCGCACGTCGCGCCAGTTGCGCATATTGCCGGGATTGATGCGCACGGCGTCGCAACCGGCGCGTATCGCCTCGAGGGCGAGCGCCGCGCTGAAATGAATGTCGGCGACAAGAGGTATCGGGATGCGAGGCCTGATTTCCGCGATGGCGCGCGCGGCCTTCCGGTCGGGTACGGCAACGCGGATGATATGACAGCCCGTTTTTGCCAGTTGCTTTATCTGTTTGACGGTTGCGGATACGTCGTCGGTATGGGTCTTGGTCATCGACTGGACGGTAACCGGGGAGCCGCCCCCGACGGGAACATTTCCGATGAAAATCTTTCTCGTTTTCCTTCGTTTCGGCATACACCGATTCTAGCATAAGTGTCTCTTCCCGACAACGCCCCAAACCGTGAACTAAAGGGGTCTGACCCCTTTAGTTCACGGTTCGTGGAATTGACAAAAGGGCGATGCACATATAGAATCCTTCGTCACAACGCATCGCAATGCGAGGATGGCGGAACAGGCAGACGCGCAGGACTTAGGATCCTGTGGGGAGACCCGTGGGGGTTCGACTCCCCCTCCTCGCACCACTTTTTCAGGCAAATGAGAGAGGTCAGCAATGCTTACAAGAGAACAGGCAAAAAGACTGTGCAGGAAGATTCTCGGCTTCTCGAATCAGAATCGGACCGAGGTGCTGGTTGTTTCCGGCGAAAGCGCGCTGACGCGTTTCGCGAAGAACTCAATCATCCAGAACGTCAGCACCGCCGCCAATTCCGTTGCGGTCAAGGTCGTGACGGGCGGAAGGGTGGGCCTGGGTTCAACAGACAAGATGGATGACGCTTCGCTGAAGGACATCGTCCGGCGCGCCGCTGATTCCGCGAAGGCGGCCACGCCCATCAAGGGCCTGCCGCCTATGGTTGGGCCGAGGGAATTCCGCAAGGTGAAGAACTATTCGGCCGCGACGGCCAAACTTGGCCCCGAGGCTCGCGCGAAGGCAATCAGGCACATTGCCGGCAAATGCAGGCGTGCGAGACTGGAATGCGCCGGCATTTACTCCAGCGGGCAAAAGTCGCTGGCGCTGGCGAACTCCAAAGACTTTTTTGCCTACGACTCGAGCACCAACGCGGAGTTCAGCGTCACGGTCATGACAAAAAACAGCGCCGGCTGGGCCGAAGCCTCGAACCGGGATTGCAGAAAAATCGACACAAGGAAACTCAGCGACGTCGCGTTTGAGAAGGCCGTAAAGGGGAAAAACCCGAAGCGGATTCCTTCCGGCAAATACACCGTCATTCTTGAACCTGCGGCCGTGACGGATTTCCTGCTCTTTATGAGCGGGGGCTTCAGCGGCAGACAATACAAAGATGGCGTGAGTTTTCTGGTCGGGCGGCTCGGCAAGAGGCTCTTCGGCAAGAACATCACGATTGGCGACGAGGCCTTCAATCCCGAAATCGGCGGAATGCCCTTTGATTTCGAGGGCACGCCCCGGCGCGACACGGTGCTCGTGGAAAAAGGCGTTGTAAAGACGCTGACATACGACCTTCGCACCGCCAGGGAAATGAAAACGAAGCCCACAGGCCACGCCCTGCTGCAGCCGAATCCAGTCGGGTCGGTACCGTGGAACCTGATTGTTACGGGAGGAGACTCATCAATTGAGGAGATGATAAAATCCACAAAGCGCGGCGTCCTGGTTACCCACTTTCACTACACCAACCTTGCCGAACGTCGCGAACTCGTGCTTACCGGAATGACCCGTGACGGCACGTTCCTCGTAGAAAACGGGAAGATAAGGCATCCCGTGAAAAATATGCGCTTCACGCAAAGCGTCATCGAGGCGCTGAAAAACGTGGAGATGATTTCGAAGGAGCGAGTCAGCGCGAGCGCTTTCTTCGGCGGGTCGTTCGTGGTGCCCGCGATGAAGATTAAGGGATTCAACTTCTCCAGCGCAACAGAATTCTAGGCAACCGACACCGTTAGGGAGACCTGATGATGAGAGAGTTAACTCAATACGCACTCGGAGTGGCAAAGAAACACGGCGCGAAATACGCGGACATCAGAATAATCGACTCGCGCACCCAGCACCTGCAGACAAAAAACGGGGAGATACTCGGAAACGACGACGGCGAATCCTTCGGCTTCGGCGTACGCGTCCTGGTCAACGGCGCGTGGGGATTCGCGTCGAGTTCGAAGGTGGAAAAGAAAGAGATAGAGCGCATCACCAGACTCGCAGTGAGAATCGCCAGAGCAAGCGCGTTGCTGAAGGTGAGCGATGTGCGCCTCGCGCCCGAACCGGTTTACAGCGACCGCTGGCAGACACCGTACGTCACCGACCCCTTTCGGGTGCCGCTGGAGAAAAAACTGGGCCTGCTGCTCGCCATAGACAAGATACTTCGCAAGGACAAAAGAATTTCCGTCGCCACCGGCTCGATGAGTTTCAAGAAAAAGCGCCAGTGGCTTGCGACAAGCGAGGGTGCTTTCATAGACCAGACGCTTCTGCGCTCCGGGGCGGGCTACGCCGCGACAGCCGTTAAAAACGGCGAGGCGCAGATTCGCTCCTACCCGGCCTCGTTCCGCGGGCAGCATATGAGTATGGGTTACGAGTTAATAGAAGGAATGCCGCTCATTGAGAACGCAGACCGCACGCGAGAAGAAGCAATTGCGCTGCTTTCCGCGCCGCAGTGCCCGTCCGGCAGGATGGACCTCCTCGTCGAGGGCCACCAGATGGCGCTGCAGATACACGAATCGATGGGGCATCCCTCGGAACTGGACCGCGTAATCGGAATGGAGGCTAACTTCGCGGGAACGAGTTTCCTCACAACGGAGAAAGCGGGCAGGTTCCGCTACGGTTCCGATATCGTCAACCTGGTCGCCGACACGACGGTTCCCTGCGGGCTGAGCACGATGGGCTACGACGACGACGGCGTTCGCGCGCAGAGATGGCACCTCGTGAAGGACGGCATCTTCTCGGCCTACCAGACCAGCAGGGAAGTCGCGCACGTCTGCGGCGACAGGCGCTCACGCGGCTGCTGCCGCGCAGACTCGTGGGCGAGCGTGCCGATGGTCAGGATCACCAACACAAGCCTGATGCCCGGCGACTGGAAACGCGACGACCTTATCGCCGACACGAAGAGGGGCATCCTGATGGCGACGAACAAATCCTGGTCCATCGACCAGAAGCGGCTTAACTTCCAGTTCGGCACCGAGATTGGCTGGGAAATCAGGAACGGCAAAATCGGACGTATCGTCAAGAACCCGACGTACCAGGGCATCACGCCGGAGTTCTGGGGTTCCTGCGACGCAATTTGCGACGAAGACGACTGGGTGCTGTGGGGCGTGGCCAGTTGCGGCAAGGGCCAGCCGATGCAGATAGCCGAGATGAGCCACGGCGCGTCCACCACGCGCTTCCGGAACGCTACCGTGGGAGTTGTGAAGAAAAAGTAAGTTACGGCGGAAACCAATTGACGCAAACAAAACCAAAACTGCTCGAAGGAATCGTGGTTCGTGTCGATGCACAATATCCCGTGATTGAGTGCGGCGACAGGCGGTTTCGCTGCGTCGTTCGCAAGAAACTCAAATATAAACTCAAAGGCCATGTCAAACGCGTCTGCGTCGGCGACAGAATAAAGTGTGTCCCGCCCGCCCGCGCCGACGATCTCGGCGCAATTGAAGAAGTCCTGACCCGGAAGACGCAACTGGTCCGCAGCGCCGCCGGCCGCAAAGGCTATCAGCAGGTCGTGGCGGCGAACGTTGACCGGCTCCTCGTGGTCGTTGCGACAAAACTCCCCGATTTGAACCCGCGACTCATCGACAGAATGCTCGTTGCGGGAGAGAAGGGCGAACTTGACTGCGTCATAATCGTGAACAAGACGGACCTCGCCGACCCCGTAAAAACACGGGCGTCCCTCGACTACTACCCGGACATCGGTTATCCGGTCATCCTTACCAGCGCAACGCGAGGCGACGGCATTGACGAACTGCGCGAGGCGCTCAGGGACAAGAGTTCCGTCATTGCCGGGCCTTCCGGCGCGGGCAAATCGTCGCTCCTCAACGTAATCCAGCCGGGGCTCAGGCTGACCACGCGCGAGGTGAGCGGGATTACAGGCAAGGGCAAACACGCGACATCCTTTGTGCAACTGCTGCCGCTGGACTTCGGCGGATACGTCGTCGATACGCCCGGAATCCGGGAGTTCGGCCTATGGGACATCGAGAAGCGGGAACTTGCAGGATTCTTCCGGGAAATGACCGAATACATCGGCTCGTGCAAATTCTCCGATTGCGCGCACATACACGAGCCCGACTGCGCGGTCAAGGGCGCTGTCGAGGCGGGAAAAATCGCGCGCGAACGATACGAAAGTTACAAACACCTATTTGCTTCGCTCCACGTCAAAGAGAAATGGTAAAAAGCACTATCCGCTTAAGTCAAGTTAGCGAAGGGTCGTACCCGTTACTGTTCGTAAATTAGTGACTCTCTCTGGTGGACCGGTTCTATTTACAACGCAAAAGGTGACTGTCACCAATTACGGAATCGAACGAGCCCGGCGAGTGAGATTCGTAGATTGGTGACTGTCACCCTTTTGCAATGCGAAAGTCGGGGCGTAGATTAGAACCGCTTCCTCGGATGAGCAAATTGTATACTCGTAGAATGGGGTCTGACCCGAGCGGAGTAGTGTAGATAGCCTGTCGTAAGCGGTTAAATGTCGCCTTACCTGAATAAACCGGATAATGCTTATGGTAAAAGCAAAAAAGAGGCGGTGTCTGCTGTCCTGGTATTCTTCCGATTGCTGACTTCTGGCTTCAATTATGTTTACCGGAATCATTGAACATATCGGCACGGTCGAGTCGCTCGCCGGGAAAGGCGGCTCTCCGGCGCTTCGCATCGACATCGGAAAACTCGCCGAAGACGCAAAGCCCGGCGACAGCATCTCCATCTCCGGCGTGTGCCTGACCGTGACGACGCTGGACGGGAACATCGCCGCGTTCGACGTCTCCGCCGAGACGCTCTCGCGCTCGACGCTGGGCGGACTCCGCAAAGGCGGCGAGGTGAATCTGGAACGCGCGCTGCGCGCCGACTCGCGGATGGGCGGGCACTTCGTCCAGGGGCACGTTGACGGTATGGGCGTTGTGCGCAAACTTGCGAAGACCGGCGGGAATTGGAACCTGGAGGTCGAGGTCCCGCGCGAGATGATTGCGCAGATGGTCGAAAAGGGCTCCATCGCAATCGACGGTATCAGCCTTACGATAACGGGCATACGGGGAATCAGGTTCGGCGTCGCCGTCATTCCCCACACCTTCGAAAATACGACCCTGCGAGAGAAGAAATCCGGCTCAAAGGTCAACGTCGAACTCGACATCCTCGGCAAGTATGTACGCAAGCACCTCGGGGGCGGCGGCATAACGCCCGAATTTCTACGCAAGCACGGATTTTAACGGCAGGCAATCCCGACAAAAGGCGTCGGGACTCCGCTTCGCTCCGCAGGCAACGGGCAACGGAAAGCGCAATTTGCACGGATAGGAACGGTTCTATTTACGGAGCGCAGACGCCCCGTAGGGGCGGCCAGCTCGTAGAATAGAACCGTTTCTCACCCTGCCCCGACGGGGCAAGGTTTTTCGGCTTGTGCGCCGCAGGCGTATTAGAACCGTTCCTCAGATGAGCAAATTGCAAACCATATGGAACTCATTGTCTTTGTAGGGCACGGTCCGAATTTATCCCGAGATAGTCCGAGGGAGACCGTGCTGTTCCTACTTGAGAGAGAAATCGCGTGGAACGTTCCGCAGGCATAATCGTCTTTCGGCGTGAAGGCGGCGTTGTTCAATTCCTCCTGATAAAGAACGCCGCGCACGGCCACTGGGACTTTCCCAAAGGGCCACATCGACGCCGGCGAGAACGAGATGCAGGCCGCGCTGCGCGAAACGCGGGAAGAGGCGGGCCTGAACGGGTTGAAAATCATCCCCGACTTCCGGGTAACAATCCACTACGAGATAAAGTCGGATTTAATCCTGATACAAGATACCCCCGACCCGCCCGGTACGGGCCTGTATGGGTCGGGGCGATATTCCAGAAGTGAGAAGATGAAGCAGAAAGAGGTGATTTATTTTTTGGCGGAGACGCCGCCGAACGCGGAAGTAAAACTCTCCTCCGAGCACACCGAATGCCGCTGGCTTTCCCTCGTTCCCGCCCTCGAAATTCTCCAGTTCGACAACGCCCGCCGGCTGCTCGTCGAAGCCGCGAGGTTCCTCAATAAGTGATGTAACTTGTCTGCCAAAATCACCGAATAATTTTGCCGTGCCCGGTCCGGTGTCGTCTCTGGGCGGCGTTCCCTCCAAATGCTATTGACACGGTTATCGCTGCAACTACAATTGCCGGATAGATTCATCAAAACAAGCACCCCTTATTGAAAATTGAATGGATAATGAAAACGCGAAAGGTGACTGTCACCAATTACGGAGCGCAGACCCCCTGATTTATCAGGGGGGCCAGCTCGTAGATTGGTGAC